>JBGUQT010000172.1:0-26590 GCA_045131275.1 Treponema sp. | reverse complement strand
CATTTGGCCCGACCCGGACTCGATCAAAAACCGCGCGTCTTGCGTCCAAACTTTGCGCCAAAACATTTTGGCCGCGCGCGAGTCTTTGGACCCCTTTAAGAAAAAACTATGCGCGCTCGGCGAATGCGGCCTTGACCACCACTGGAATCCTAGCGGCGTTGACAATCGCAGCCAAGACGATTTTGACGACGCGATGGTTCAGGGCGAGCGCGAGCTTTTTATGGCGCAATTGGAATTGGCAAAAGAGCTGGACTTGCCGGTAATCGTTCATTCCCGCGACGCATTTAAGGAAACCTTGGATTGCGTAAAGGAAAGCGGGTATGGCGAGCGCTGCGTGATCCACTGCTATTCCTACGGCTTGGAGGAAGCCAAAGCATTTTTGGACGCGGGCTCTGTAATCAGTTTTAGCGGTTCGGCGACTTACGCCAAAAAATCCCAGCTGGAAGAAAAAATCGCGCTTTTGTCATACGTTCCCAAAGACAGGCTTTTTGTGGAGACGGACGCGCCTTATTTGGCTCCCGTTCCACTAAGAGGAAAGGCCAACAATCCGACTTACATTGAGTGGACCTATAAGTTCATCGCCCAGGCTCGCGGAATCGAGACAGAGGCCCTTTGCCAAATCGTGGACCAAAACGCCCGCCGCTTTTTTAGGCTTGCGTAAAATCCATATTGTAAAAAAATACATTTAGCGCTAGAATGTAAGCGGTTAATAAGGAAACCGAATATGGCAAAGGAAATCTACCCAAAAAACTACAAGCCGATTATTGGCGAAAAAGAAACTGAACATGCGATCGTTCTTTTGAAGAACTTCTTTCAAACAGCCCTTTCAACAGAATTGAATTTGACCCGCGTAACCGCCCCTCTTTTTGTTAGAAGCGGAACAGGCGTAAACGACGACTTGAACGGAGTGGAGAGGCCCGTTCGCTTTCCTGTAAAGGCCTTGGGCGAGCAAAAGCTTGAAATCGTCCAGTCTTTGGCAAAATGGAAGCGCCTAAAGATCACGGAGCTTGAGCTCCAACCCGGCTTTGGAATTTACACAGACATGAACGCGATCCGCCCCGACGACGAGATGGACGCGCTGCACTCCTTGTATGTGGACCAGTGGGACTGGGAGATGGCGATCAACGACGTTGACCGCACAGTTTTTTACTTGCACGAAATCGTAAAAAAAGTTTACCGCTGCATCAAGCGCGCGGAATTTTACGTATATGACTTTTATCCAAAGCTAAAACCCACGCTGCCCGAGAACATTAAGTTTTTGTTCAGCGACGACTTGCAGCGCGAGTTCCCCAACTTGACGCCAAAAGAGCGCGAGCGCGAGGCGGCGAAAAAATACGGCGCGATTTTCATCACTGGAATCGGAGCCGCCCTTGCCGACGGAAAGCCGCACGATGGCCGCGCTCCCGACTACGACGATTGGATCACCGAGACCGGCGACGGCCACAAGGGCTTGAACGGAGACATCATTGTTTGGAACGAAGTTTTGCAGCAGCCCTTTGAGCTTAGCTCTATGGGAATTCGAGTAAGCCCGGATTCTTTGCGCGCCCAGTTAAAGGAGCGCGGCTGCGAGGACCGCGAAAAATTGATGTTCCATTCAAAGCTTCTTAAAGGCCAGTTGACCCAGACTTTGGGCGGCGGAATCGGACAGTCGCGCTTGTGCATGTTCCTTCTTAAAAAGGCGCACATCGGTGAAACTCAAGTCAGCATTTGGTCGGACGAAATTTTGGCCGACTGCAAAAAGCGCGGCATAAAGCTCTTGCAGCTTAACTAGGCGGCCGCGCTTGAAGCGAACGGAAGACGGCGGCGCGAAAAACGCCGCGCAAAGCGAATACAATTTTGACCTAAAGAATATAGAGGCCGACCTTTCAAGTTTTGCAAAAAAGGGCGTGACCGAATTCGCTTTGCGGGGCTCGCGTTTTTCTTCCGACAAAAAGGCCTTGGCCGATTTTGTAAAAAAAGCCGCGCGGATCGCTCCCGACGTTTACTATTCAATTCCTGTAAAGGCTGAAATTCTTGACGCTGAAATAATCGGCCTTTTGCAAAATCTTTTTTGCTCGCTTGACGTTATGATGAGCGGCGAGGCCGGAAAGAAATTCTTTTTGGACAAAAAGTTGTTTTCAAAAAAAGCCGCGCTCTTGAACAACGAGGGAATAGTCTTTGGCTTTGTGATGGACTACGCGCGCGCCGAAGGGGATTCTGTAAAGGCGTTCCGCGACCGCGTTGACTTTGCCCTTACCTTGTATCCAAACCACATTGACTTTGAGCAGCTTTTTAGCGCGCAAAAAGAAGCCAAGAATACCGCTGTGTTTTCCAGCCAGGACATAACTTGGGCGCGCGACGTCGCTTTTGCGATTAACGTTTTTTATTCTATGGGCCGCGCGGTTCCATGGTTCAACTCTGTCTTAAAGCCTTTAAAAATCGCTCCGTCAAAATTCTTTTCCGACTTTGCGGAATGGCAGCGCTGCAACAATTGCGGCTACGAGTCGCGCCAAAAGCTTTTGGACGCAAGCCACAAAGAAATCGAAAAAATGCAAATCGTTTTTTTGGAGGAAAAGTATTCCGAAAAGCGCTTGGGGCATTTGATTCCTGTCGTAAGCGATTTGGTAAGAATAAACGGCGCCTTTTCGCGCTTGGAAGGCGAGGGCGAGGAGACGGAGCTCAAACTAAATTTTAATCCCGACGATCTTATGAGCCCCGCCGCCTTTGACGTGAATTCTTTTGCGGACAACGTTTGCATGGAAGAGTGCCGCGTAAAAATCTACGCCGCGAACGGCTCGCCCGACTATAAGTTTGTGTGATGGTTCAAGAATTATCTTTTACAGTGGAAGAGTCCGCCTCCCTCAACGACTTTTTGCGGCGGGAGTTGCCCAAAGCGTTGTGTTCCTTGCAAGCCCAAGGCTGCTCGGCCGGAAATTGCGCGTCTGACGGAGACTGCGCGGCGGCCGCGGAAACCGCTCTTAGCAACTCAAAGATCCGCCGTTTGCTTTTTAGCGGGAACGTTATGGTCGCGCCAAACGGCCAAAAGGCGAGGCAAGGCCAAAACGCCCGCCGCGCGCGCGACCATAATGGTTTGAAAGGCCAAGACTGCGGCGGCTTTTTTGTTTGCAAGAATCCGGCCTTTAGCCTTAAAAAAAACGCGCGGGTAAAAGTCCTTTACGACCAAGAAAAATTCTTTTACGAAAAGCCGAACGACGACATAAAATTTGACTTGGACGAATCGCGCGTTTTGTATGAGGACGACGCGATAATCGTTGTCAACAAGCCGCCGCGTTTTCCGACCGAGCCAACCTTTGCCAAAGACCGCGACAACTTGCGCGCGGCGGTCATCCGCTACTTGCATAAAAAAATCGGCCTGGAAAAAAATCCGCCTTATTGCGGCGTCGTCCACCGCTTGGACAGGGACACAAGCGGCGTGATTTTGTTCTCAAAGCAAAGGGCCGCCAACGCCGCGCTCTTTGCCGCCTTTGATTCGTCGGAGGCGGGCGGCAGTTCTGGCCAAGAGCGCGCCGCCCAAAAGCTTTACGTCGCGGCGTGCGAGCCTGCGGCCGACAGTCTTGGTCTTGCAAACGATTTTGTTCAAGGCCAAAAAGCCGCCGCCTTTAAGGCCGGCGACAACTTTTCCGTCCAAAACTATTTGGGACGCGTGTCGCAAAAAAGCCAGGCGGCCAAGTGGGGCTTTGTTCCAAAAGAGAAGGGCGGAAAATTCGCGCGGACTGATTTTAAGATTTTAGAGGAAAGGGCCGGCTGCCTTTTGGTCCAGGCCAAGCTGTTTACCGGCCGCACGCACCAAATCCGCGTCCATCTTAGCCAAAAGGACCTTCCGGTTTTGGGAGACGAATTGTACGGCGGACGCGCGGCTCAAAGAATCTTTTTGCACGCGCTTAGCCTGGAACTCCCGCACCCGCTTACGGGAGAGCCCCTCCATTTTGAAGCGCCTCTCCCTCCCGAGTTTCGCGGCCTTTTTTAGTCTTGCAAACGATTTTTATTACCAGCTTCTTTGAATATAAGTCTGGCGCGGGCGAAGTGTAATTACTACGCGGCGGTTTTGCGCGCGGCCCTCTTTTGTGCTGTTGTCGCCGACAGGATCGGTTTCGCCGTAGCCTCTGTAGCTAAAGAGGTTCTTGTCCATTCCTTGCTCGACCAAAAGCGCGATGATTGTTTGCGTTCTGTCGATTGAAAGGCGCATTTGGTTTTCGGGCTGGCCGATGTCGGCTGTGTGGCCGGCGACAAAAATTGTAAATGAGTTGTCGCTTAAAGCTTCCTTAAGAAGGTCGGCCAATTCCCTAATGCGCGGAAGTTCCTCCGGCAAAAGCTCGGGGCTGTCGGCGATGAACTTTAGGTTGTATGTAAAGCGGATTCCGTCCGGGCCGTCGTCAATCGCGTCTGCGCCGGGTTTTTTAAGCGGGTATTTCTTTACGTTCCTGTAAGCTGTGTAGTAAGAGTCGTCCTTTAACGGAGCGGCCACGTCGTGAACCAAAACGTCTTTGTCCAGCAAGAGAACGATTTTTCCTGACTTTAAAAGCTCGGCGTTTTGCGGAACGGAGAAAATTCTAAGCGCGTCGTCGTCGCTAATCACAAGGTCGGTTCTGTTGTGTCCAAAAATTTGTTTTGCGGTGATATGGATTGGGTCCGCTCCGACGCGCGATCGGTAGCGGCTTTCGTCGTCGCTCCAATCGTAGCCGCAAACGCTCTTGTCTTTGGCCGCCGAGCTTTCCATCATGTTGCGTTCGTAAATGACTTCCATCTTTTCGTTCCACACGCGGGGAAAAAGGCAGGGGTTGACTTGGCCCTCGACAAATTCTCCGTGAACCGGAAGCTTTCCGCGCGCGTCGATGATGATTCCCGTGTAGGCGCGGGAAGAAATCGTTTCGATTGACTTTCTGGGAGCGTAGGGGGACTGGTGCCTGATAAAAAGGCTTCCCACTTGGTTCAAGTTAAGCTTGTGGTCCATCTTGAACAAAAAGCTTTTGTTTTCAAAATAGCCCAAAGTCTTGTTGCCCGATTCGATTATGTCCGTGATTTGCTGGAGCGAAATTTTGCGTTCCAAAATGTAGTCGCCCAAGGTCCTGCTGGAGTCTACGTAAAGGGTCAAAAGCGGGTCTTTCACCAAGTTGGGAAGGCGGCTTGTCACGGTGTTCACGGCGGAATTTTTTCCGCTTGGCATCGGAATGCCCGCCTTGTCTATGTCAAGGGTTACGTTTGAGGTGAACGTTTTGTCAATCCAGTTTATCTTGCTCTTGGATGCCAAGGGCGCGTTGGGGTCGTAGGTCTTGCCTTGCGTTTGAGCGAAAAGGCCGCAAAACGAAAGGACCGTCGCGATAAAAAGAGCTTGTTTTTTGGCTTTAAAATAAAAATTCTTTTTCATCTTACTTATTGTCGGCATAATTTTTCTTAAGCATAAGGGTTAAAATGGCGTCTTGGGCGGCGGCCTTCATTCCCCGCGGGAGCCGCAATTCGTAGATTTCGCCCACCGGCGTCTCTTCGTAAAGAAGGGCGGGGTTTAGAGCCAGCAGGCTTTTTTCGTCAATCCTAAGCTCGCACGCCAAAGCCTTTAGGCTTACGGCTCGGTCGGTTTCCAAATAGTCAAAGTCGTCAAAGGGGGAATATATTTCCGCGTCATAAAAGGCGGCGGGCAAGTCCACGTTGTACCAAGAAGCGTTTTGCGCGATGTCGCTCACGGCCAAAAGGTTTGGAACGTAGGCGATCGCGTGGTCGGGAATAAGCTTGGCTTTTGCCAAGGCCCAAAAAGTTTTTTGCTCGCTTTTTTGCAAGGCCCGCTTTACCGCTCCCGCTCCGCAATTGTAGGCCGCTATGGCCAAAAGCCAGTCGCCGAACTGTTTGTAGTTGGCCTTTAGCTTTTTGATGGCCGCGTCCGTCGATTTCCAGGGATCCCGCCGCTCGTCAAGCCACTTGTTGAGCCTAAGATAGTTTTCGACGCTGTTTTCCATAAATTGCCAGAGGCCAACGGACTTTCCGCTGGCGGGCTTGGCCAAGGGCTTGTAGCTGGATTCGATTACGGGAATGTATTCTATGCAGGCGGGAAGCCCTTCTTCTTGCAAGCGGCGGCGGACGTAGTGGCGGTATTGGCTTCCGTTCTCCAGGATGGAGTTGAGTTCCGCCCGCCCCCAAGAAGAAAGCCAGCGTTCCTTAAAGGGAGCGACTTCCTCGCGCTCGGCGCCGGACAAATCGATTGGAAAGTAAAAGCCCGCTCCGCCCTTTGGCGAGACAAATTCCTCCGGCGCGAACTCTTGCGGCGCGGCTTTATGGTCTTGCGAAAAATCTTCGGGCGGCGCGCTTTTAGGGCTTGCGAACGCGCTCGCGGCGAGGACAATGACGAGCAGGCTCCAATTAGCCGCGAGCCTCGTTGCGCGAGCGGTTAATTGGAAAATCCGCTCGATTGCCAGCACGCGGGAGCGTGCCTGTGGATGTCTTCCTATGCAAAGCGGAGCGAAGCGACGCAACGAACAATTATGGTCTTGCGTTCCAAGACACGAGCGGATTACATCATTTCGCCGATATAAATGCCTGCCCATTCCCAAGTTCCGTGAATGTCCGGATTGGCCGGATAGTTTACTTTTCTAAAATAAAAATACCAAGTGGGAACCGCCAAAGTCCAGCCCTTGCTCTTTAGGTAGGCTTCGTTGATCGTTGGGCCGGGGATCAGTTCCTCAGTGATTGTGATTCTGTTTCCGTGCATGTAGTTGCGCATTGAAAAGTCCACCGAGCCTGTCGGAATGCTGTCGTCCTGCCTCCAGGAAACGGTGAAGAAATTAACTTTGGAACGGTATTCGTCAAGCTTTCTGGGCTGGTAGCGGATGATCGCTTCCTTTACAGCGGCCGCCAGCTGGTCCAGGCTTTTGAAAGTCCAGTTTTTGGGCGAGTTGTTAAAGTCGATCAAGTTGCGCGCGTAGTTGTAAATGTCGTGCATGTCCGTGATTTGGATTGAGCTTGCGTCAGGCTGCTCCAAGAACAAGGCGTAAGTCTTTAGCGCGCGGGTCCATTCGCCGATTTGCTCGTACTCGCGGGCGAGGCGCACGTACATTTCGGTGATGCTTACGTTTGACGGAAAGCGGTTTATCAAAGTGTTAAAGTACTGGATGCGGTTTTCGTGGTTGGTTGAAATTTGGATCAGGCGCTCCAAGCACAAAAAGTGAACCGACTGGCCCTTTACCTTAAGGTCAGGGTAGTTTTTTATGATCCTTTCAAAATAGTATTCGGCCACCCGTTCCTGCCGCATTTGGACGTAGGCGTAGGCGGTCATCAAAAGCCAGTAGGCGTTGTATTTGTCGCCGGGATTCCGTTCCACATGGTCGGTTAGGTAAAGAATCAAGTCGTCGTATTTTTGGTCGGCCAGCCATTTGGCGGAAATTTTGTTTATGATGGCGTAACGGCGGTTTTCTTCCGTGGCGTTGGATTCCTGCAAAAGGGTTTCCAGCTCTTTTTGAAACATTTTGTCCTGCTTTATTTTGGCGGAATTGCCGTTCCCGCACGAAAAGAGCAGGGACGCAAGGCAAAAGGCCGCCGCCGTCCTGACAATCGCTTTTTTCTTCATTATAAGCCGTAACTTTAGCGCATTTCGCCTTTTTTTTCAATTGCGAACGATGTGTTGCCAAGAGGGCGCGTTTTGTGTTAAGATAAAGGTTATGGCTAAAGAAAATCGTAAAATCCAGAATATTCTGCTGGCGCTGGGCCTTTTCCTCTTTTTGGCTGGAATTGTAATGGCTTTTTTGCCGTCCATGGAGCGATTGCAGACTTACCACTTTGCCCTTAACTGCGCCATCGTTTTGATTACGGCGGCTTTGGTCTATGTTTCGATTTTGTCGCAAAACGCGGCGGTCTTTTATGTGTCGGTAAACTGCTGCCTGCTTTCATTGGGCTTGTTGTTCCTAAACGCGCGCCTCGGCGTGGTGCAGTTCAAGCAGTATTGGCCGATTGTCGTCATTGTTTTTGGAATCACTTTGCTGCCCGTGGGCCGCTTTCACTACAAAAAATTCAGAACCCTTTACGTAATCCCGTCCGCGGCGCTTACGATTTTGGGAGCCTTTTTCTTTTTGTTCACATTTAAAATAATCAAGATGAAGATGGGAGTTTTCTTCTCGTACTTTATGCCTTTCATTCTTATCGCGGGCGGAATATCACTTATAGCGATGTACTACGTTCGCCTTAAGGCAATGGAAAAGTTTCCTGCAATTCAGGAAGATGACGACGAGCCGTCCCTCTTTTCGGAGGAAGACTGCTAGATGCCCAAAAAGCTGCTTTGCCTTTTAACAGCGCTTTTCTCTTTTGTCCAGTTTAGTTCCGCGGCCGACTATCGCCTTGGCCAGGGAACTGAAGCGACGGAGCTTGTGGCAAAGCTTGCAAAAAAAGACAAGAAAAAAGAAGACAAAAAAAAGGACGCAAAAAAGGGCAAGTCAAAGAAAGAGCAGGAGCCGCCTGAGGAAGAGGAGATCACCGGCGAAGTCACAGCCATAAACGTTGACAGGAACAAAAGCAATTCCGCCGGATATTTTTCTGGAATAGCGAAAGGCGTTTTGGACCAAGTTCAAAAAGGCTCGCCTGAATCCTTGATGTCCGCCTACGAAAGCCTAAAAAAAGCTTCTGTGGACTACCAAGAAAACGAGCGCGTTCTTGTCTTTATAATCATAGAAACTTTAAGAATCGTTTGGCCCAGCCAGACGCAAGGCCTTAACTTGGATTTGCCCAGTGTTCCGGCCCGCAACGTTTATACCGGCGCGATTGAGTCGGCCAAGAACGGCATCTACGACACCAGCACCGGCAACGCGGATTTTTTGGCCAACGCGCTTCCGTCCTTGGTTTTAAAAAGCCCTGTGACCAACCGCGACTATTACCCGGAAGCGGAAGCCAACCTAAAAGCCGCGCTTGGCTTTAGCCCAAAGAGCGTTTTGGCAAACTACCTCTTGGCCTTGCTTTACTCAAAGTCAAACAGAAACGCCGAGGCCGTTGACCTTTTAAAAAGCGTCGCGCAAGAAAGCAAGGCCTTTGAAATCCATTATCTTTTGGCCACTTGCCTTAACGCGCTTGGCCGCTACGAAGAAAGCAAGAACGTCACGGACAATTTGATCGTTCTTTATCCGTCAAGCATAGACTTGCTAAAGCTGCTTTCGCGCAACGCTTATTCTTGCGGAGACTACAACACCGCGGAGCGCTACGCCCTTATGGCCTTGCAGCAAAACCCCGCGGATTCCGAAATGGTTTTGTTCCGCGCAAAGATTTTTGTCGCGACCGGCGAATACCTAAAAGCCACTTCGTTGCTTGACGTTTACGCAAAGTCCAACACAAACGCAAAGGATTATTTGCTCTTGCGCTCCCGCGTCCAAAAGGAATGGAACAAGAACACCGCGCTTGCCGTTTCGACAATAGAAAAGGCGCTGTCCTTGTACCCCAACGACTTGGACGCGATTTTGGCCGCCGCGGAATTGGCCGGCGAAAGCGGAATCACAATCGGAAACAAAAGCGGCGCCGAATTGGCCAATCAAGTTTTGGCGGTGGAGCCGGACAACCAGCAAGCGCTTTCTTTTTTGATCCAGACTTTGGCGCAAGAAGGAAAGTGGGGCGAGGCTTACGCTTCAAGCAAAAAAATAATGGCGCGGCCAAACCCTTCGATAGACGCGATTTGCGCCCACGTCCGCATTTGCCTTGCATTGGGCTATTACGCGGAGGCTTGGGAAAAGGCGTCGGCGCTTTACAGCAAAGGCTCTGACAACGAAAAGGCCGTTCAGCTTTATGTGGAAAGCATGGTTCAAACAGGAAAGTCGGCCCAGGCTTCGCGCTACATAAACGGCGCGATAAACAACGCGTCTTCTTCGATGAAAAGTTTTTTGCTTTACCAGCGCTCCTTCTTGGCCGCGGACGAGGCCAGCCAGCTTTCGGACTTGAGGTCCGCCGTAATCGCGAACCCCCGCAATTCAGACGCGCTTTTTAGAATGTACAAGATTTATTTTTCAAAGCAGGATTACCGCAAGGCCCAGTACTACTTGCGCCAAGTAATCGCGCTCAACCCCAACAAGCAGCAATACCTTAAGTTAAATTCCGACTTGGACAAATTGATCAGGTAGCAAAAGCCTGTAGCCGTTGCAGTCTTTTATCAAGTCTAGCCTGCGCTCCTCTTGGGCTTGCAATATCTTTTTTAGCCTGCACAAGGAAACTCGGGCGCAGTTGGCCGTCCATTCGATTCCGGCGCTAAAAAGGCGGGCGCGGATTTGGGCAAGGCTTTGGCTTTGCTGCGAATTGTAAAGGAGCCGCAGCAATTCAAAAAGCTTGTCGGGAATCTTGTTCCGCGCCTTTATCGCGTACAAAAGGCTGTCGTTGGCCAAGCCGTTTTTGTTAAAGAAAACGATCGGCACGCCGGACGCATGTTCTATCAAGAAGCTTTTTAGGCTAAAGCGGCCGCCCAAAAATCCGTGTTGCGCTACGATTAGCCCCGGCTTTTGCGTTTTTAAGGCTTTTACAAAGGAGCCGATTTTCTTAAAAAAGCGAAACTCCGAATTTTGTTCAAAATCATAGGCAAAGAAACTGTCAGAAAATTCACTTTTCCCGCCCAAAAAGTAAATTAGCATGATAAATTTTATCATATATTGGCGCTATGTCAAGCAAAAAATCCGCTCGCGCAAGTTCAAATTCAGTTGAAAGTTTCCGCAAGATGGTATAGAATGTTAGCCATAAATTTTCATATTATTTTAAGGAGAAATTATATGATTAAGACAGTCAAAGACGTTGACCTCAAAGGCAAGCGCGTCATCATGCGCGTTGATTTTAACGTTCCGATGAAGGACGGAGTCGTGCAGGACGACACCCGCATTATGGCCGCCCTTCCTACAATCAAATACATTCTTGAGCAGAGCCCCCGCTCGCTCGTATTGATGAGCCACTTGGGCGACCCCAAAAAGGACGTAAAGAAGGCCCAGGAAAAGGCCGAAAAAGCCGGAAAGACTTGGACAGACGCCGACAAGGAAAAGTTCATCAACGGAAAGAACCGCATGAAGCCCGTAGTCGAGTACTTTGCCTCGAAGCTTGGAAAGCCGGTGACATTCTTGCCCGACGCTCTTGGTCAAAAGGCCGCAATCGACGCTTTGCCTGAGGGAGCCGTAGCCATGTTGGAAAACGTCCGCTTCCACCCGGAAGAGACAAGCAAGGTTGACGCCGAGCGCGAGACAATGGCCAAAGAGCTTTCCACATACGGCGACATTTTTGTTAACGACGCCTTTGGAACAGCCCACCGCGACCAGGCTTCTACAGCCACAATCGCCAAGTTCATGTCAGAAAAGCCGGTTGGAGGCTTCTTGATGGAAAAAGAAGTGGCCAACATCGAGCCTATGGTGACAAACCCGCCCAAGCCGCAGGTCGCCATCATCGGAGGAGCCAAGGTTTCTTCTAAGATCGCGGTTTTGGAATCATTGATGAAGAACGCCAGCGCCCTCGTCATCGGAGGCGGAATGGCTTACACATTCCTCAAGGCCCAGGGCCACAATGTAGGAAAGTCTTTGGTTGAGGACGACTTTATCGACACAGCCAAAAAGCTTCTTTCCGACGCGGCCGCCAAAAACGTAAAGATCATCCTTCCCGTTGACCACGTTGGAGCGGAAGAGTTCTCTCCCGACGCCAAGGCCGTTGCCGTTGACAATATCGACATTCCCGAAAACTTGATGGCCATGGACGTTGGCCCCAAGACTGTCGAGGCTTACAAAGAAGTTCTTTCTACAGCTAAGTCCATCGTATGGAACGGACCGGTCGGCGTATTCGAGTTTGACGCCTTTGCCAAGGGAACGGAGCAGGTCGCCCGCTTGGTAGCCGAAGCCACAGGCCGCGGAGCCATGACAGTGGTCGGAGGCGGAGACAGCGTTGCCGCCGTAAACAAGTTCAAGTTGGCCGACAAGATGACCCACGTTTCTACGGGCGGCGGAGCCAGTTTGGAATTCTTGGAAGGAAAGACTTTGCCCGGCATCGCTATTTTGGCCACAAAGTAAGGAGTATTTTATTATGGCAAGAACACATTATATCGCTGGAAACTGGAAGATGAACACGAGCAAGGCCGAGGCCGTTAAGTTGGCCCAGGACTTGGTCGCCGCTCTTAAGGGAAAGACCAACAAATTCATGGTTGGCGTTCCCTTCGTTTACCTTGACGCTGTAGGACAGGTCCTCAAAGGATCCAACATCCTTTTGGGAGCCCAGGACGTTGCCGCCACAGCCAACGGCGCCCACACAGGCGAAGTTTCTACGGAAATGCTCAAGGACTTGGGCGTTCAGTCAGTAATCCTTGGCCACTCAGAGCGCCGCCACGAAATCGGCGAGTCTGACGAGCTTATCAACAAAAAGGTTCGCCGCGCCCTCAACGAAGGCTTGGAAGTCGTTCTTTGCATCGGCGAGTTGCTTTCTGACCGCGAGGCCGGAAACGCCGAGCAGGTTTGCGCCTTCCAGCTTAGCGCCGACTTGGCCGGAGTCACCGAAGAGCAGATGAAGAAGGTTACGATCGCCTACGAGCCCGTTTGGGCCATCGGAACTGGCAAAACAGCCACTCCGGAAGACGCCGAAGCCATCCACAAGTTCTGCCGCGACTATATCGCCAAGCTTTACAACCAGAAGGTCGCCGACGAGACTATCATCCAGTACGGCGGCTCTATGAAAGCCTCAAACGCCAAAGACTTGTTGGCCCAGCCCGACATCGACGGCGGCTTGATTGGCGGCGCCTCCCTCAAGGCCGAAACTTTCGAGCCCATTTGCAACGAGTAAATTAAAAATAAACAAAACGCTCCCGGTTGCGGTTGCGTCTGATCGGCACCGCTAGCTAGCGTCGCTACTCGCTGTTTGCGCTTGTAACTATTTTACTCCGCCGCTTGCGCGGCGGCGCAAACAGAGAGTTGCCGCCAGCCGCCCCGCGCCCTCGCGCGTTTTTTTCTTTATAATCTATTGAACAAAAAGTCTGTTTTCATTATAATAGTCTTCCACAATCGAAAATAATATTTGGAGTAAATATGGGTGTTGTAAAAGCAATTTTGATGGTCGCCTTTGTGATTATCTGCGTTCTCTTGGTTCTTTTGGTTATGATTCAGAACGACGAGGGCGGCGGACTTGGCGGACTTTTGAGCGGTTCCGGCAGCGCGGCTTTTGGCTCTCGCTCGGCCAGCGTTATCAGCAAGACTACATTTGTGCTTGTTGTCCTCTTTATTTTGGACGCCTTTTTTATCGCCCGCTTGAACAAAAAGCCGGCCGTAAAGCAGACTCTTTCTACAGAAGTCCAAGAGGCTGTCGACACTACTACTGGCGAAGCCGCCGAAGACTTTGAATGGTACAAGTACCTCGACGAGTCTTCTTCAAAGGAAGCGCCCGAGCAGAGCGTTGACAAACCCGTTCAGGAGTAAAGCTCAATCTTATGTTGGAAACTTTTTTCAAACCCGAGCTTATTAACGTTAATCTCGAAAGTTCCGACAAAGACGAATTGTTTGAAGAAATGGTCGAGCTTTTCGCTCGCGGCGGTTGCGGCATTGACCGCCAAGAGGCCTTGGACGCTTTGATCGCCCGCGAAGAAAAGATGACCACTGGAATAATTCCGTCGGTGGCGATTCCGCACGCTTCGGCGCCTTCTGTAAAAGGCGGCTTTGGAGCGATTGGGATCAGCCGCGGCGGCATTGAATACGGCTCGCTTGACGCGAAACCGGTTCATGTAATTTTTATGCTCTTGTTCGGAAGCGACGGAACGGCCTTGCACCTAAAGGTAATGCAGCAGTTGGCCTTGATTCTTAAGAATCCCAAAGCCGCCTCCAAACTGGCCGAAAAAAAGACCGCGCAAGAAGTTTATGAAGAACTTTGCAGTCTTGAGGAGGCATTGGCCTAATGCCCAACGAAGAACAGGACGCGATTGCCCATCTCCTTAAGGTAGAGGAAGAGGCGGCTGAACTTATCGTTCAAGCCCAAGAAGAAAGCGACAAAGAAATCGCCGCCGCAAGGGCCAAAGCCGATTCCGACTACAATCAAAAGTACGAAAGCATGGCCTCTCAAATGGAAAGCGACTACAACAATAAAATCGCCGCCATCCAAGAAAACCACAAAAAGCAACTGGAAGAATATAAAGAGCAAATAGAGCGAACGCCAAAAGACGTTGACTCGTTCAACAAGCTTTTGGAAAAAATATTTTAAGAGAGGCGGGTATGGACACTTCAAGCGCTTCTTCTTATGTATACGCCAAAGCCAGCGGAATCCTGGCCCGCTCCTATACTGGCGAAAGGGCCTCAAAGCTTTTTGCCGCGCAAAAATTGGCGGAGCTTTGGTCCCTTGTCTTTACGGACGAACTTCCCGCCGTTCCTGAAATTCTTTTGGCAAAGACAATCGAACAAAAGGCCGCCGACCAATTCATCTCCGAATACAAAAAACTTTTGGCGGCCTACGACGCTCCCGCCCAAATATTGGTTGACCTTTTGCAATACTTTGACTACGAAAATTTAAAGTCTTTGGGAGCCGCCGCCGCGATGGGGCAAAAAGAAATTCCTCCTTTAAAGGACATAAGCCCTTACAATCTTTTAAATTACAAGGCGTGGCCCATGATCCAAAAAATGACGCAGGATTCTGAGCTTGAATGGTACGACCACGCGCCCGAAGTCGTTGAGCAGCAATTTTTGGACAACAACCTTGACTTGCGCTTTATCGAAAAGCTTTGGTCGTCAAGCCAAGAGCTTTTTGGCGAAGAAAGAAAGACAGTCCAGGCCTTGATCGCCGAGCGCTATTCAATGCGCAACATAGTTTGGGTTTTGCGCCTAAAGCTTTATTACGGAATGGACCGCAACCAAATCGTCCAGCGCTTGGCTTTTTTGGATCCCCAAAACGGCAAGGGCGACCCTCTTGGCGGCGAAGCCTTGGCCATCATCGACAAGGACGTCCAGAACTGGGACGATTGGAAAAATTGGAAACACGCCAAATTCTTGAACCCAAGAGAGGAAGGCTCTCTTTGGAGCGTGGATCCAAGATGGGTTGAAGAAAGTTACGAAAAGGAATTCATAAACAAAGCGACCAAAAAATTTCACGCGAATCCTTGCGCTGAGTCCGCCTTGCTTTATTGGTATTTTATAAAGGCAAAGGAATTGGATTACATCCGCATGGCGACGGAAGCGCTGCGATTGAACGTGAAGGTCCAGGAGATTTGAAATGGCAAAGACAACCGAAATGCGCTTGGTTGACCTTATGGTCTTAAAGCAAGATATTTCCAACGTTCTCTTGTATTTGGGAAAAAGCGGAAACTTTCAATTTCAATCTTCGCTTGGCGAAAAGTCTGAAGGCGCCAAGTCCGACAGCGCCGAAAGCGAAATGTACAAGCGTTTGGAGCAAGCCCGATCTTTTTTGGGAATCGACGATTCGGGCATTTCGTTAAAGGACGCCGACCTTCCAAAGGAGGAAGATTTTTCCGCCGCCGAAAGCCTTTTGCAGAGCCTTTCCGATTTGAACAAAAGGGACGCCGACGCGCGCGACAACTGCAAGCGCGTTGAGGAAGCCTATACAGAGGCGGCCTCGTTCAGCAACTTAAAGCAGTCCTTTAGCGAATTGGACCACCTTTCGTTCTTAAACTTGCGCGTCGGAAAAATCAATCCCGGCGTCCTTGACGAACTAAAGTTCGCTGTAGGCGCTCGCGCGATTATCGTTCCGCTTGGAGACGACAAGACCCGCATTTTGGCGGCGTCAAGCAAAAAGGGCCGTTTTGCGCTGGACACGGAATTGCAGCGCTACGGCTTTGTTCCGATGGAAATTCCCAAGGACTTTCAGGGCATTCCCGACGACGTCCTTGATTCCCTTAAGGTTCAAAAAGAAGAGGCCCAAAAGGCCGTGGCCGAGTTGGCCCGCGAGCGCGCCAACTTTACAGACAGCCACCAAGACAAATTGTTAAAGTATTTGGCTTCGTTCTGCTTGGCCTCGCAGCTTAGGGAGACCGAAAGCCTTTTGGAGTCAACCCAATTGGTTTACCGCTTGACGGGCTGGGTTCCAAACAAAGACTGCATGGAAATGATGAAGGAGCTTGACGCGATAACGGAAGACCGCATCAGCATCCGCCAGTACAAGCCGGAGGAAGTTCCCGGCGTTTTGGCGGGCCACGAAAAAGTTCCCGTAAAACTTTCGCACGGAAAATTCGTCAGCGCCTTCCAGCGAATGATATTCAGCTACGGCTCGCCCTTGTACGGAACGATAGACCCGACGCCCTTTGTCGCGCTTTTCTTTACGATTTTGTTCGGCATAATGTTCGGCGACGCGGGCCAAGGCTTGGTTTTCTTTGTCCTTGGAATTTTGATGGCGCGCAAGGTCGTCAAGCTTGGCGGCTGGAACCAGTTCGCTCCAATCTTTATCGGAATAGGAGCCGCCAGCATGGTGATGGGCTTGCTTACCGGCGAGTTCTTTGCCAACGAAACAATCTTGGAACCCTTTGAGCGTTTTGTCACCGGCTTGTTCGGCGAGCCGCGCGACCAGATTTTGCCGATGATGCCGCAGTCAAATCCGGAATCGATAAAGCGAATGTTCATGTTCTTTGGCTTTTCTATCGCGGTCGGCTTTGTCATCAATTCCACCGGCATCATAATCAACGTGGCCAACAACTTTTTGCAAAGAAAATTCGGCAAGGCGCTTTTTGGAAAGAGCGGTTTGGCCGGCGCGGTTTTCTTTTGGTACGTTGTCGTAATGGCGATAAGAATCGCGGCCTTCCGTCACAGCCCCGCGCTTTACGATTGGATTGTGATCGGCGTCGCGCTTTTCTTTAGCGCTTTTGGCGAGCCCTTTATCCGCTTGGTAGAAGGCGAGCGGCCAGTAATCGAGAACGGACTTTTTGCGATGGTGATTGAGGCGGTCGTTGAATTGTTGGAAACGATCATCACTTATCTTTCAAACTCAATCAGTTTCTTGCGCGTAGGAGCCTTCGCTCTGGCGCACGCGGTTTTGGGCTTTATCATTCTTACGATGAGCGAGATGGTTGGCGGAGCGGGCGGCATCGCCGTCACCGTTTTGGGAAACGCGATCGTCGTCGTGTTGGAAGGAATGATCGTCGCGATTCAAGCGATTCGTTTGCAATACTATGAATTCTTCAGCAAGTTCTTTAATGAGACTGGCCGGGAATTCACGCCGTATAAATTTGAATACAATAGCATAGGAGGTTCTAAATGAACAAGAAAATCATCGCTTTGGCGGCTTTGCTCTTTTGCGCGATTGCCGCGGGACTTTTTGCCGAGGAAACTTCTTCCGCAAAAAATGAAGGCCAGACTGTAGAGCAAAAGGCTGACAATTCGCAGGCAATCAAGTATGTCGCCGCCGGATTGGCTGTAGGCCTTTCTTGCATTGCCGGCGGAATCGCCGTAGGCAAGATCGGAAGCGCCGCTATGGGCGCGATGAGCGAAAACGCCGAGCTTTCAGGAAAAGCCTTGCCGTTCGTAGGATTGGCCGAAGGCATCTGTTTGTGGGGCTTCCTTGTAGCCTTGCTTATCATAATTCTGTAGGCAAAGGCCAGTGAATTATTTTGTGATCGGCGAACGAGAAATCGTTCTTGCTTTTGGCTTGGTAGGAGTTTCGGGAGCGGTTGTCGCAAACCGCGCCGAAGCCCTTGACGCTTTTAACCGCGTCACAGGCAAGGGCGGAACGATGAACGCTCCCGCCGTCGAAGAGCGCCCAAAAGTTCTCATCCTTACGGAAGAAGCTTCCATGTTGCTGGAAAACGAAGTCATTGACTGGCAGAGGGGCGCGCAGTATCCGTTGATTGTTGAAATCCCCGGAATCAACGGACATTTGAGCGGCCGCAAAACGCTTACGGATTCCATCCGCGAGGCGGTGGGCATTCAAGTATAGGGGAACGTTAGGAAGTTTTTTATGGAAGAATTACGCTCGACAGACATCCTTGACAAAGAAATTCAAAACGACGCGCGCAAAAAGGCCCAAGCCTTGCTTGAGCAAGGAAAGAAAAAGGCCTCCGAAGTTTTGGAAAGCGTCAACGGCCGTTTGGATGCCGCCAAGGCTCAAAAAGAAAAATTCTACGGCGCCAAGGAAGAAAAAATTAAAAAGGATTCGGACGCGTCTCTTCCGTTGGAAAAAGAGCGCTTCTTGGTTTCGTTTATCGGAAATTCAATCGACCAAGGCATAGAAGCGTATTTAAAGAGCTTGTCTTCCGCTCAGCGCGTCCAGCTTGTCGCAAAGCTTTTGGACGGAAAGGAAGGCTTGGTTAAAGACAAAAGATTCTCCGCCAAGGTTTGCGGCTTTGACAAAAAAGAGGCGCAAGAAGCGGTTGAAAAAAAGCTTGGAAGCAAATTGCTTTCTTGCGAAACAGTTCAGAATGTACATGACCCTGACGGAATCGTTCTTGAGTCGGAAGACCGAGACGTGAAAATCAGGTTGACAATAGAAGAAATCATCGGCGCGGCAAAGGACAAGCACTATCAAGAAATGTGCTCCGCGCTTTTTGGCGGGAGGCTTTAAATGACTCGCGGAACGATTGAACGTGTTTCCGGCCCGATTATTTTTGCAAAGGGCTTGGAAGGCGCCGGCCTTTACGATGTCGTTAACGTAGGCCAAAAAAAATTGATGGGCGAAATCATCCGCCAAAACCAGGGCAGCGCGACGATCCAGGTTTACGAAGACGTGACCGGCCTTAAAGTCGGCGAAGAGATTGAATGCGAGGACAGGCCTCTTTCGCTGCACCTTGGACCAGGCTTGGTCGGAACGATTTACGACGGAATCCAGCGCCCCCTTAAGACTATGTACGAAGAGAAGGGGTCCTTTTTGCTGGCCGGCGAACGCGCCGAAGCCTTGGACCTTGTAAAAAAATGGGACTTTAACGCCAGCGCAAAAGAGGGCGACCCAATCGCTCCCGGCCTTGCCTTGGGAACGGTTCAAGAAACTTCGTCGATTTTGCATACGATAATGGTTCCGCCGCAAACTCGCGGCCGCGTACTCAAGGAGTTTAAAGGAAGCGGCTCTTACACCGTTGACGATGTGATCGGCGTGACCGAGCTTGGCGAAGAAATAAAGCTTAGCCAATACTGGCCGGTTCGAAAGCCGCGTCCCTACACGGAAAAGCTTGGCGTAACCGAGCCTCTTATCACGGGCCTCCGCGTCATCGACGTTTTCTTTCCGCTTTCAAAGGGCGGAACGGCGGCGATTCCAGGCGGCTTTGGAACAGGAAAGACAATGACCCAGCATTCCATCGCCAAATGGTGCGACGCGGACTTGATCATTTACATCGGCTGCGGCGAGCGCGGAAACGAAATGACCGACGTTCTTACCGAGTTCCCGGAAATCATCGACCCGCGAACCGGCCGCTCTTTGATGGAACGAACGATTCTTATCGCGAACACTTCCAACATGCCCGTCGCCGCGCGCGAAGTAAGCCTTTATTCCGGCATTACGCTCGCCGAATACTACCGCGACATGGGAATGGCAGTGGCGATTATGGCCGACTCGACAAGCCGCTGGGCGGAAGCCTTGCGCGAGCTTAGCGGCCGCATGGAAGAAATGCCCGCTGAAGAAGGATTTCCGGCATATCTTCCCACGCGCTTGGCTGAATTTTACGAACGCGCCGGCCGCGTGATTAGTTTGGACAAAAAAGAGGGAAGCGTAAGCGTCATCGGAGCGGTAAGCCCGCCCGGCGGCGATTTTTCGGAGCCGGTCACCCAGCACACAAAGCGCTTTATCAGATGCTTTTGGGCCTTGGACCGCGACTTGGCAAACGCGCGTCACTATCCCGCCATCGGCTGGATTGATTCCTACAGCGAATACGCCGACGAGGTAAAGGATTGGTGGGAGCGGCAGAATCCAGAATGGCTTTCCATCCGATCGCGCGCGCTTGACCTTTTAAAGACGGAACAGCGTTTGCAGCAAATCGTCCGCTTGATCGGCCCCGACGCGTTGCCGGATTCGGAGCGCCTTGTGTTGATTGTTTCCGACATGGTAAAGAACGGCTTTTTGCAGCAAAACTCTTACGACAAGATTGACTCCTACTGCGCCGCCGAAAAGCAAATTGTCATTTTGTCTTTGATAATGGATTTTTACGACAGGACTTTGGCCTTGATAAAAGCCGGCGCTCCTCTTGGACAAATCTCCGCCCTTAAGTGCCGCGAAGAAATTGTCCGCATTAAGAGCGTCGTTGCCAACGACAAGCTTGACCAAGTCAAAGAAATTGAAAGCCGCATGGAAAATGAAATCAGCGAGTTGGAGCGGACTTACCGCAAGGTGGAATTGTAATGAAAGGAATTGAATACAGAGGAATTAATTCTGTTGAAGGCCCGATTGTAGCCGTCCGCCGCAGCGAAAACGTTTCCTACAACGAAGTCGTTTACATCCGCGACAAAAACGGCGAAAAGAAAACCGGCCGCGTCATCGACTTGAACGAAGAGGCCGCGATCGTGCAGGTTTTTGGAAGCACGACAGGCATTGACTTAAAGGAATCGTCAATAGAATTTTTGGGAGAGCCCTTGGAGCTTCGCGTCGGCGAAGGCCTTTTGGGCCGCATCTTTAACGGCCTTGGACAGCCGATTGACGGCTACGGCCAAATCGTTTCTTCCGAAAAGCTTGACGTGAACGGAAGCCCGATAAATCCTTACGCGCGCGTCTATCCCCGCGACTTTATTCAAACGGGAATCTCCGCGATTGACGGAATGAACACTTTGATTCGCGGCCAAAAGCTTCCAATTTTTAGCGGAAACGGCTTGCCCCACAACAAGCTCGCCGCGCAAATCATTCGCCAAGCCAAGTTGAAAAGTTCCGACGACCAATTTGTAATGGTCTTTGCCGGAATGGGAATCAAGTACGACGTCGCGCGTTTTTTTACCAACACCTTTGAGGAAAGCGGCGTTCTTTCAAAAGTAGTAATGTTCCAGTCGCTTGCCGACGCTCCCAGCATCGAACGCATAATCACTCCGCGCTGCGCTTTGACCGCCGCGGAATATTTGGCTTACAAAAAGGGAATGCACGTTTTGGTCGTAATGACCGACATGACAAACTATTGCGAAGCCTTGCGAGAAATTTCAACGACGCGCGGCGAGGTTCCCGGCCGAAAAGGCTATCCGGGCTACTTGTATTCCGACCTTGCCGAGTTGTACGAACGCGCCGGCCGCATTAAGGACAGCGAAGGAAGCATCACGCAAATTCCGATTTTGACGATGCCCAACGACGACATCTCAAACCCGATTCCCGACCTTACGGGCTACATAACCGAAGGCCAAATCGTTTTGGACCGCGAGCTTTACCAAAAGGACATGTATCCGCCTGTGGCCGGACTTCCAAGCCTTTCGCGCTTGATGAAGGACGGAATCGGCGTCGCGGCCGACGGCCGAGTCATGACCCGCGAAGACCACGCCGGCCTTTCAAGCCAGCTTTTCGCTTCATACTCAAAGGTAAAGTCCATCAGAAACTTGGCTGCGATTATCGGCGAAGAAGAGTTGGGCGAGTTGGACAAAATGTACTTGAACTTTGGAAACCATTTTGAGCGCGAATTCTTGTGCCAAAGCGAATACGAAGACCGTTCCATCGAACAAACTTTGGACATCGGCTGGCGAACGCTAAAATATTTGCCGCGCGAGGAACTCTTGCGCGTAAGCAAAGAGCACATCGAAAAATATTTGCCAAAGGACTAAACGGAACAAATGGCCAAGTTGAACATCGCTCCGACAAAATCAAACCTTCTCGCTATGAAGGAGCAGCTTGCCTCCGCGCAAAACGGATACGAGCTGCTTGAGCAAAAGCGCGAAATTTTGGTAATGGAATTGATGCGAATGGTTGACAAGGTAAAAGTTCTTGAGCGCGACATCGACAAATTGATCGACCGCGCCTATCCAGCCCTTAAGCGAATGTTGCTGCGCGTCGGCGGCGACCGCGTTGAGCAAATGTCCCGCGCGGTGCAATACGACTTTAAGATTAAGGAAAAGCCTGTCACAATCGGCGGAATGAATTTTTCTTCGATCGACGTTGAGCTCCCGGAGAGACAGTTGTTCTATTCTTTTTTGGGAACGTTTTCCAGCAGCGACGAAGTGATGGTCGATTTCTTTAACCTCTTGCGCTTGCTTACCGACATGGCCAGCATCCGCACGATCGTTTGGCGGCTTGCGGCTGAGGTAAAGAAAACCCAGCGCCGCGTTAACGCGCTTGACAAGATGGTGATTCCGCAAGCGACGGAAACAAAAAAATACATTGAAAGCCAGTTGGAAGAGCGCGAGAGGGACAACACCTTTGTTCTTAAGGCGCTAAAAAATAAAGTCAAGGCGTAAAGTGGAGGATCGATGATTAAACCGCTTGTAAAAAATGTTTTGGTCGCAGTGAACGGTTCCCAATCGTCGATTCACGCGGCGATGTACGGAATCATTATGGCCAAGCAAAACCATTTTAACTTAAAGTTTGTTTACGTCGTCGACACAGCCACGTTAAAGCGCCTTACAATCGGAAAATTTTTAGTGCAGGAAGAAAGCGCAGATTTTGAAACGAACCTTCACGCCGACGGCGAAAAATACTTGAATTATGTCACCGAGCTTGCCAAGAAAAAAGGCGTTAAGGTAGAGACTGAATTGCGCGAAGGAAGCGTATGGGTTGAGGTTGTGAAAGCCGCCGACGCTTTTGGGGCAAAGTTGATTTTGCTTGGCGGCCATCCTTCGCGCTATTCCATTACAGGAAAAGCTTCCGACGAATCCGCGATTTTTTCAAGGACCGACAGAGAAATCATCCTTAACGCAAACTGTTCAACCTTGGTCGTGTACGAACCCAAGATCGAGGAATTGTACAGAATACTGTAAAAAATGGAAGACTGTTACAAGATACTTGGCGTAAAGCCGGGCGCGACGATTGCCGAAATCCGCCGCGCTTATAGAGAAAAAGTCAAAAAGTATCATCCTGACGTTTCGGGCGACGAGGCGACCGCCGAACACTTTAAGAAAATCGTCCGCGCCTACGAAATCCTTACTGACCAAAAATCGCGCTCGATTTTTGACTCTTCCTTTGCCTCGCATTTTAGAAGGCGCAAGGTCAAGTCTTGGGATTACCGCGAATGGCTTTTGTCGCGCGAGGACGACGAAAGCCGCGCTAAGCTTATTTTCTTTGACCTTATGCACGGCCGCGAGGACGACGCCGTAAAGGAATTTAAAAGAATGCAAACGGAGCGCATGAAGTTTTCGCTTAAGCATTGGTTCACGCGAGAAAATTTCATGGACTACGGCTTTATTCTTAGCGAGGAACTCCACTTGCGCGGCGAATATTTTGACGCTTTTTGCTTGTTGGAGCAAATCATCAAAATGGAATATTCCTACGATTACTTTCGCCTGTTTTTTCCGGAAGTCCTGGCGTTTGCAAAAAACATTTTGCATAACCATATAGAGGGAACGGTGAACGACGAATTGGCGCTTGACACTTTTGAGAGGGCGCTGGAGCTGCAGCTTGGCGACGCCGAAGACGCCTTTATTTTGCGCAAGATGGGAATCATTTATAAACGTTTGGGAGACGAAAAAACCGCGCGGATATGTTTTGACGAAGCGGACCGAATCGGAACGGGAAGCAAGCCCAGGACGCGCGGCGAATAATTTTGGTAATGGAGACATATATGATACGATTAAAGAACGACAAACAAATTGACGGAATCAGAAAGTCCTGCCACTTGCTGGCGGACATGTTCAAATTTGTGATTCCGCAAGTAAAGGCTGGAATGTCAACAAAAGACGTTGACGATTTGTGCAAGCATTTTATCGTAAGCCATGGCGGAAAGCCCGCTTGGTACAAGGAAGACTTTCCCGGAGCGGCTTGCATTTCTATAAACGAAGAGGTTATCCACGGAATCCCGTCCAAAAAGAAAATCATCCAGGACGGCGACTTGGTAAGCCTTGACGTCGGCATCGACCTTGACGGCTACATAAGCGATTCAACGCATTCGGTTTTAGTGGGGAACGTGAAGCCGGAATTAAAAAAGCTTGACGACGTTACCCTTGAATGCCTGCAGGCTGGAATTGCCGCTTGCAAGACCGGAAACAGAATCGGCGACATCGCCCGCGCCGTCCAGGAAATCGCCGAAAAGCACGGCTACGGAATCGTTTACGAATACTGCGGCCACGGCGTTGGCCTTGACGTTCACGAAGATCCCAGCATTCCAAACACTCTTGACGCGCTGGACTCCAATCCCCGCATCCAAGCCGGAATGGTTTTGGCAATCGAGCCGATGATCAACCTTGGAACCGCCGACGTTCGCGTCTTGGACGACGGATGGACAGTCGTTACCGCCGACGGAAAGCCCAGCGCGCACGAGGAGCACACGGTGGCCGTTTTCCGCGACCACACCGAAATCTTGACGGCTCTCGACTACTAACGCGATTTTCACTAGCAAAAGCGCGGAAGGCGCGCTATAATTGACGCATGAGTACATATTTCTTTTTGGCCTTGTGCGTCGTTATTTTTTTGTTGGTTGTCGCGAACATTAGGATTGTTCCCCAGTCCCGCGCCTTTATCATCGAACGCCTTGGAACTTACTGTTCCACTTGGCAGGCGGGCCTTCACGTAAAGATTCCCTTTATCGACAGAATCGCCAACACTGTCACGCTCAAAGAGCAAGTGCTGGACTTTCCGCCTCAGCCTGTAATCACAAAGGACAACGTCACGATGAAAATCGACAGCGTCGTCTACATGCAAATCACAGAGCCCAAGCTTTACACTTACGGCGTAGAGGCTCCTATGATGGCGATAGAAAACCTTAGCGCCACCACGCTCCGCAACATCATCGGTGAACTGGACTTGGACACCACGCTGACAAGCCGCGACATCATTAACACAAAAATGCGCGCGATCATCGACGAAGCCACTGATCCTTGGGGCATCAAGGTGAACCGCGTAGAAGTAAAGAACATCATGCCGCCAGAGGCGATTAGGGAAGCGATGGAAAAGCAAATGCGCGCCGAACGTGAGCGCCGCGAAAAGATTCTTATCGCCGAAGGACAAAAGCAAAGCGAAATCCTTGTCGCCGAAGGACAAAAGCAGGCGATGATTTTGCAGGCCGAAGCCGAAAAAGAAGCCAAGATTAGAAAGGCGGAAGGCGAGGCCGCAGCGATTCGCGAAGTTCAGTCCGCCACCGCCGACGGCTTGCGCATAATCAAAGAAGCCAAAATCGACGAAGCCGTCATAAAGCTCCGCAGCCTTGAGGCGCTTGAAAAAGTCGCCGACGGCCAGGCCACAAAGCTTATTGTTCCCGCCGACATCCAAAACATGGCCGGCCTTGCCGCAAGCCTTAAGGAATTGGTAAAGTAATATGAGGCGTTCGGGGATTTATATGCAAGGCCATAAACGAGGCGCGGCGCTTACAATCATTGTCGCGCTTGAATGCGCCGCCTCATTCGCGCTCTTTTCCTCCTGAAAACGCGGTGAGCCGAAACATCCCGGTAATCGTTTTGATAAACTGCCCTGGCGGCTGGCATTACGTTCCCGTCGTCGGCTATGACCAGCGCTTTGTTTACATTCAGGATTCCGTTCCATCCTTCCGCAACTCCAGCGGCGCCGCCAACCGCAAGGAGTCTTGGAAAGACTTTGAAGCCTTGTGGAACGTGGTCCTCCCCAACAGCGATCATTTGATGTTCGTCGCGGTGAAGAAATAGCTCTTGACATTCTGAATGAAAAAATATACACTTTTTTGCATAAATATACAGTTTCCGTATTTTGCGCGGATAGGAGAAAAATTATGGCAAAAGCGAAAGACAAAGTTGTTTTGGCTTATTCAGGCGGACTTGACACAACCGTCATCATTCCGTGGCTAAAGGAAAACTACGACTACGACGTAATCGCGGTTTGCATTGACTTGGGACAGGGCGACAATTGGAAGCAGATCAAGAACCGCGCCCTCAAGACCGGCGCCTCGGCCTGCTATGTCGTTGACGCGCGAAAGGAATACATCGAAGAATACTGCTGGCCGGCTCTCAAAGCCAACGCCGTTTACGAAGACGAATACCTCTTGGGCACTTCAACGGCCCGCCCCCTTATCGGAAAAATCTTGGTTGAGTACGCCCGCCAGGAAAAGGCCGTCGCGATTTGCCACGGAGCCACAGGAAAGGGCAACGACCAGGTTCGCTTTGAGCTTGCAATCAAAGCCTTCGCTCCCGACCTTAAGGTTATCGCCGCTTGGCGCGACCCCAAATGGAACATGGACAGCCGCGAGGCCGAAATCAAATACCTTCAGGACAGAAAGCTTGAAGTGCCGATGAAGCACGACCAGTCTTACAGCCGCGACGAAAACATTTGGCACCTTAGCCACGAAGGCTTGGAGCTTGAGAAGACTGAGAACGCTCCCAACTATCCGCACATGCTCAAGAACACAACCGTTCCCGAAGAGGCTCCCGAAAAAGGCGAGTTCGTAAAGATCGACTTTGAAAAGGGAATCCCCGTCGCTTTGAACGGAAAGAAAATGGACGCGCTTGCTCTCTTGGAAAAACTCAACAAGATTGGCGGAAAGCACGGCGTCGGCTTGGTTGACATTTGCGAAAACCGCTGCGTTGGAATGAAAAGCCGCGGCGTTTACGAAACTCCCGGCGGAGCGATTTTGTACTTTGCCCACCGCATGATGGACCACATTTGCCTTGACCGCGACACATACCACTACAAGCAGCAG
>JBGUQT010000171.1:0-1704 GCA_045131275.1 Treponema sp. | reverse complement strand
TGGAAAGGATTTTTTACAAAAATGAAATTTTCGGATTATTTTTTCTCCCCCGTGGTGCGGCTCCTCTCGTTCCTCGGCGGAACTCTGACCGGCGGCGTCGTTGCCGCTTACGGAATTTTTACCCGCCATTTCACGCCATGGGTCTGGGGCGTGCTGATCGGCGCGGGAACGGCGCTTTTGTTAAGCTTTCTCGTTCCGCTCCGCTTTTGGGTCGGGGACGCGCCTTACCGGCGCGTTAAAGCAACGCTGCCGCAGCCCTTTTTGTTGGAGCATCCCGTGCGGTTTACCGTTCCGGGCGGCGCGGTCAACGGGTATTTGATTCTGACCAAGCAAAGCATCGTTCTGCTTTCTTTCGAGCGCGGCGAACAGCGCATGGAACTTGCCCGTGAGGATATTCGATCCATCCTGCTGGAAGAGAACGGCATTAAAATTATTTTAAGCAATACCAAATTCGTCAGCTTTTCGTCGGTGAATTTTGAGGAGATCTATCAGCTCCTGCGCCGCGAGGGTTGGAACGCGTGAAACGGGAGGAAAAACGTATGATCTCATCCAAACAGCGGGCGTATCTGCGCGGACTCGCAAACGATTATCCCGTCATTCTGCAAGTTGGCAAAGGCGGCGTAACCGAAAACCTGCTCAAAACCGTTTCGGACGCGCTGGAAGCCCGCGAGCTGATCAAACTGCACATTTTGGAAAACAGCGGCGAGGATCCGCACACCGTTGCCAACGCGCTGGCCGCCGAGCTGAAAGCCGACGTGGTTGCCGTTATCGGAAAAAAAGCGGTGCTTTACCGGCGCTCCTCCAAAAAGCCGATCATTGAACTGCCATGACGCGCATCGGGGTTTACGGCGGTACTTTTTCGCCCCCGCATAACGGCCACATTGCCGCGGCAAAGGCGTTTATGGAGCAAATGTGGCTGGATTTCCTGTTCGTCATTCCGGCGGCCATTCCGCCGCATAAGGAAGTGGAGGACGATATTTCCGTCGAACACCGCTTTCGCATGACGCAGTTGGCGTTTGAGGGGATCGAGGGTGTTTACGTCAGTGATCTGGAACTGCGGCGTGAAGGGAAAAGCTATACGGTGGATACGCTGCGCGAGCTTTCCGGCCCGGAAAAACGGCTGTTTTTACTCTGCGGGACCGATATGATGCTCACACTGGATACGTGGCACGAGCCCGAAGAACTGTTCCGGCTTTGTTACCCGGTTTACGCGCGGCGGGAAAAAGACCCGATTATTGACAAGCAAATTCTTCAAAAAATTGCTTTTTATCAGGAAAAATACGGCAGGATCGTTCGCAAAATTCAAATGGAACCGGTGGAAATTTCTTCCACCGAAATTCGCAAAAAAATCGCCGCCGGCAAATCGGTTTCCAATTTGATTCCGCCGCTGGTCGAGCAATACATTTTTGACAATCATTTATACGGTTCAAAAGCGGAAGGTGTGGAAAAATGAATCCGAGCGAATTTTGCTTTCATGAAGAAAAAATTGCCGAATTGCGGGCGTTCGTAAAAGCGCGAATTTCGCCGAAACGGTGGGCTCACACCGCCGAGGTGGAAAAAATGGTTGTGCGCCTTTCCGCGCTCTATTGCCCGCAAAAAACCAATTTTTTGCGCGCGGCGGCACTGCTCCATGATATTACCAAGGAGTGGCCGGTGGAAAAGCACTGCGCGTTTTGCAAGGCGCGGGGCATTCGCCTTTCCCGG
>JBGUQT010000170.1:0-22372 GCA_045131275.1 Treponema sp. | reverse complement strand
GACGGGTCCTTCCGCCTCTTTTTTTCTGCGTCTCATTTCTTTGAAATGAGGCCTCTCAAGGTTTTGCACTCGCGCTTACACGCTCGGCACGGCTCCCGCCTTTTTTGCCCCGCTTTTTTATTTAAATTACCGAGAGAGCACTTGACAAATAGGAAAAAATTCATATTATATTCTCTCCAAATTTCAAAAAAAATTCGCGCTTTTTATTGACTAAAGTTCGCCAATCATTATAATAAAATTTACGCTATGTCGGACGAAATTTTGCAGGCATACAGTTTGATTCGCAGCGGCAATCCGGCCCAGGCAAAGGCCGTTCTTAACAACGCGCTGGTCTACGAACTGGAAAACCAAGAGATTCTCTTTGCGATCGACTGCTGCAATTTTTGGATTGACGTGGTGGAGCGCTCCAAGGGCTTAAAGGACGCCTTTGAGCGGGGCGAAAGTTACTGCAACGAATGGAAGAGCTTCTTAAACTTTTTGAGGCGCGAAAAGACGACTTTTGACCGGACGCTTTTTGCCGTCAAGACCGGAGTTTTTTCCTTGGCCTTGGCTTGCTACAACGAGCTGGCCGGCGAAAAGGATCCCGCCCAAAAGGCCGAGATTTTGCGAAAGACCGGCCTTTGCTACAAAAAGCTCGGCTCTTACGAAACCGCCCGCAATTGCTTGACCGACGCCAACGCCGTCAAGCCCGACACCGCCGCGATCATCGCCGAGATGGCCGACTGCTACGCCTTGTGCGCTGAGGAAAGGCACGCCAAGGTTTTGTTCAGGGAGGCCTTTTACGTTGACCCGCAAAAGATCGACCCGGCCTTTTTGGACTCGGAACTGATTCAGTGCTTGATAAGGAACGTTCAGGACAAGGGCTACACAGGCGCGGCCTTGATGGAATGGATTCCGGTTTACGGCCAGCTTTACGGCGTCTTTACCGTAAAGCGAAAGCTTAAGTCCACGGAAATCACCCGCTTAAAGCAGGAGATTTACGCAAAGGAAACGGAGATAAAGGATCCGTACTGCCAGGCGGAGCTTTTGACGCCGCGCCTGATAAACCTTTATTTTTGGCTTATCGACTACTACGTTTCCGAAAACGAGGATGTCGCCAAGATAAACGAAATCATTACAAGAATAAAAATTCTTGATACGGAAATATATGAACTTTATGTCAAATGACAACAGGAGAATCAAATGTCAGAAGAATTGGTAAAGAAGGTTCAAGATCAGCTTAAGGAAGAGACGTGGACTCGCGCCGCTATCAGCAACATTACGCAGAACAACATTGAAGAACTTGAAAAAATCGTGGCGCAAGCCTTTCAAGAGGGAGAGGAGAGCAAAATCCGCGACGTCTGCGACGAACTTTTGACCCGCTCAAAGGACAGCATCACCGCCCTCTACCTTTCGGGAATGATCGCGCTCAAGCAAGGCGCCTTGGACAATTCGGCCTTGGTCGCTCTTGTTGACATTTTTAACAAGAACAAAAAGGAGCCGCTTGTCGTTTACATTTGCAAGAGCATTTTGGCCAGCGACGAGAACAACAAGTTTGCCTTGCGCGCCTTGGCCGACCGCTACCGCGAGGACAAGAACGACGAGATGTGGGCCCTTTACGAAAAAATCGTAAAGATTGACTTTGAGGAAGCTGAGATGGCCAAGGCTTTGGCCGAACGCTACGAAGAAAAGGGCGAGACGGAAAATGCCGTTAGCTTTTACAAGAAGGCCTTGCACCGCTTTGTTTCCCTCAAGAACATCGCTCCCGTCAAGGAAGTGTGGTCAAAGTTGGTCTCAATGATTCCGCAGGAAATCGACTTCTTCCTTTCCGTTCAAAGAAAGGTTTCAAAGTCCATCAGCGAAGACAAGTCCGCGCTTTTGATGCAGGAGCTTTACGGCTGGTACAAGGACAACAAAAAGTGGGAGACGGCGATCAACATCCTTAAGTTGATTTTGCAGATCGACCCCAAAGACTCTTGGGCCCGCCGCGAGATCGTCGAGTGCTACAAGGGCTTGTACGAAGGCCGCTCAAACCTTGACGAGTTCATCGCGTCAAGCGACCTTACGCAGAATTTCCGCAACGTTTTTGAAGCCATCGCCGACTTTGAAAAGCACATCGCCTTTGACGTTAAGAGCTTTGTGTTCCACCGCTCTTGGGGCGTAGGAAAAATCGTAAAGGCAAAGAACGACAACCTTACGATCAATTTTGGCAAGAAGAGCGGCGTTCACGAAATGTCGCTTAAGATGGCCGTTGACGCCTTGACTCCGCTTAGCAACGACCACATTTGGGTTCTTAAGGCCACAAAGACTCGCGAAGAGCTTGCGAAGATGGTTAAGAGCGACAAGGCCGGAACGTTAAAGACAATCATAAAGAGCTTTGGCAACGCCTGCGACTTTAAGCGCATCAAAGCCGAGCTTGTTCCCGCGATTTTGGAAGCCAAGGAATGGACCAGCTGGAACAACGCCGCCAAAAAGATTTTGGAAAGCGACTCAACGTTTGGAGTCAACCCCAACGACATTACCCAGTACGTCGTTCGCGACCACGAAATTTCAAGCGAGGAAAAATTCAACAACGAGTTTAAGGCTCAAAAAGAATTCTTTGCCCGCATCGACATCATCATGCGCTTTGTAAAAGAGGACGCCACCGACAAGGACAGCGACTTGTTCAGCGACATGTACCAGTACTTTACCGGCTTCCTCAAGACGGTAACCCACGCCACTACGCAGGTTGTGGCCGCTTACTTGACCGTTCAAAAAATCGGCAGCTTGATACCCGCCCGCGCCTATCCTTGCAAGTACACGTTCGCGCAAATCTACGGCGACTTGGACAACCCGCGCGCCGCGTACGACGAGCTTAAGGACACAAAGAACACAAGCCTCAAGTCTGACTTCTTGGCCAACATCAAGCTCTTGCCCGACTGGCAGGACCAGTATCTTAAGTTGTTCCCGACAGTTCTTAAAAAGGAGCTGCTTGACCAAGTGGCCCAGAACGGCGGCGTTGAAAAGCTTAAGGGCTTTGTCGTCTCTTGCTTTGAAAACTTTAAGGACTACCGCTCCGCGCTCTTGTTCCTCTTTGCCAACTGCCAGGAGGAGTCTTGGTACAAGGAGAGCGGCGTTTCTTACGAAAAGCAGCTTATCGCCTTGCTCAACATCATCGAGCTTTGTTTCCGCGAAATCAACAACCATGTAAGCACGACCGAAAACAAAAAAATCGAAAAGCAGGCCGAGGATCTTTTGTTCAAGAGCGACGCGCTTTCTACATACATGTTCCAAAACGACGAGGAGACTGTCACAAAGATGTACACCTTGGTTGACGACATCCACGACTTGGCTCCCAAAATCAAGACAAACCTTCGCAACAGCATCTTGGAAAAGTATCCTGACTACAAGTTCCGCACGACAGAAGAAAAGGCCGCCGCTCCCAAGGGAATGCTTGTCACTCGCGCCAAATTGGACGAAAAGGAAGCCCTTGCCGAGCAGATTCAAAAGGTTGACATTCCCGCCAACGCCAAGGAAATCGCCGAGGCCCGCGCGCAGGGCGACTTAAAGGAGAACGCCGAATACAAGGCCGCCAAAGAGCACCAGCACTACCTTAACGAGCGCCTTGCCAAGTTGCAGGAAGAGCTTAACCGCGCCGTCGTATTTGATCCGACGACAGCCTCTACCGCGGTCGTTTCATTCGGAACCAAGGTTACGCTCCTTAACAAGGACACAAACCAAAACGAAGTTTACACAATTTTGGGACCTTGGGAATCGGATCCGGACAAGGGAATCATTTCTTACATGTCTCCCCGCGGAAACGCCTTGTTGGACAAAAAGCCGGAAGAGGAATTCTCTTTTAGAATCAACGAAACTTTGTACAACTACAAGGTTGTTCAAATCGAAATAGCGAAGTAAACTTATGGAAGACGCGGAAAGACAAAAGCTTGAAGCTCAAAAAAAAGGCTTGGAGTCAAACCGCTATTTGTGCGGCGCCCTCTGCGTCTTCCTTGTTTACGTGACATTTAAAGACTTTAAGACAAATCCCGGCAGCCCGCTTTTTTACGCCGTCATGGGCCTCTTGCTTTTGGCGGCGGCTGCCTTGGCCGTTCGGGACACAATTCTAATCGCAAGAATCAAGAACAAATTGCAAGATGGCGGAGACGGCCTTGCCCGAGATTAACTGCCAAGAAGCGGCGCTTACGGAACTGGCAAGCGGCCTTTACGTTTACGCGGGACCCACGAACATAGGCGTCGCCGCGCAAAGAATTTCTCCTGATTTGACAGAAATTTATTTCATCGACATTGGCGAAGACGCCGCCTTTGCGCAAAAAATTTACGAAGCGTGCGAAAGTTTTTTTGGAAAGATTTGCGTAAAGGCCTTGCTTTGCACCCACGCGCACGCCGACCACATTGGCGGCGCCTCTTGGCTAAAAGAAAAGACGGGCTGCCAAATCTGGGCCACCCAATCCGAAAAGTCTTGCGCCGAAACTCCGCAAATCCAAGCGACCTCTTTTTACGGGGCCTTTCCCTTGCCGGAGTTGGACGGCTCGTACTTTCACGCTCCGCAATGTTTTGTTGACCAAGTGATTGAGGCGGGCCAAACGATAAAATGCGGCTCGCTTGAATTTGAGTTCGTTCCGCTTCCGGGCCACAGCTTTGACATGGTCGGCGTTTTGGCGGCCGGCCCCGGAGGCAAAAAAGTTTTTTACGCCGGCGACGGAATTTTTGGCCGCTCGATGCTAAAGCGCTTTTGGACGCCATTTGTCGTGGACGTAAAGTCCTTTAAGGAGTCGCTTTTAAAAATAGCCAAAATCAAGGCCGACCGCTTTGTTCCCAGCCACGGCGAAGTTTATGACGAGGCGGAAGAGCTTTCAGAGCTTAACTTGATTTCAACAATTTCCAACGAAAAACTGATAGAGGAAATTTTGGCCCAGCCCAAAACTCACGAAGATCTTTTAAAGGCCTTTGCCGACAAAAGCGACATGACCTTGCGCCTAAGCCAATTTATGCTTATCGGAAGCTCGCTGCGCTCTTATTTGACTTACCTTTGCAACGAAGGCCGCGTCCGCTGGTTTTTTGAAGACAACAAAATGTACTGGCAGACCACGCCGACAAAATGACAGTACGCGGCGTGGGCGGTCTATTCTTGCCAAATGTCTGCGATTTTTACGCCGGCGCTGCAGCCCAAACGGTTGGCTCCGGCCTCTATCAAGGCGCGGGCCGCGGCCGCGTCGCGGATTCCGCCGCTGGCCTTTACGCCCATGTCGGGGCCCACGGTTTTTCGCATAAGCTCTACATGGCGTACTTGCGCTCCGTTGGGAATGGGATTGCCCGCGGCGTCTTTTGGCGTTCCAAAACCGGTTGAGGTTTTTACAAAGTCCGCGCCGGCTTTTTTGGCGGCCAAGCAGGCGCCCTCTATTTCTTGGTCGGTCAAATAGCAAGTTTCCACGATGACCTTTACAAGCGCCTTTTTGCCTTTTTGGCCGGCCGCTTCCTTTACGGCTTGGACTACGGCCGAGATGTCTTCTTGAACTGTGTCAAAGCGGCCTTCTTTTGCCGCTCCGATGTTAATCACCATGTCTATTTCGTCGGCGCCGTCCAGAACCGCTTCTTTTGCGGCGAGGGCCTTGACTTGGCTTTTTTCCGCTCCCAAGGGAAAGCCGATTACTGTACATACGGCTGGAGTTTTTCCTTGCAATTCCTGGGCCGCGAGCGGAACCCATACGGGATTCACGCAAACGGAAGCAAAGGAATGTTCCGCCGCTTCCGCGCAGAGTTTTTGGATTTGGGCCTTTGTCGCCGTGGCGGCCAAAAGCGTGTGGTCGATCATTTTGCAAACTTCTTCTTTTGTCATGCCTTTTATTTTAGCTCTTTTTTGCCATTTTGAAAATAGGAAAAATGGAGATTTTGGGGGAATAATTTTCTTGACAAATTAAAATAATATGTTATAATTTAATGGCGTTGAAGTAAAAAAACAATTGGAAAAGTGTATGGCCTTAAATTTTAAAGACGTTGTGGAAGAAAAGCAAATTCCAGACGGATTTATAAAAGTTACCGACAGACCCATCAAAGGGCTTTCGTCCGAACAAAAGGCAATCCTCAATAGGCGTGGCAACGTTTTTTTTAACAACGGAGACATTGAAAGCGCCAGGCGCGTTTATTTGACGACCGGTTATTCCGACGGATTGATTCGCGTTGGAGACGAGTACGCCAAAAAAAAGCAGACGCTTAAGGCGCTAAAAATGTACACACTTGCCCATAACACCAGCAAGGTGGGGCCGATTTACGAGAAAATCGCCGCGACAATAGGCAGTCTTTTAAAAGACGACGAAAATATGAAAGAAAAGTAGCCGCAAGGCCTAGGAGTTAAAAAATGAGCGACATCGGACAGAATTCTTTTGAGGACTATCCCGAGATAAAAGTTGACGGCAAGAACAACGAAATCGCCGAACTTTCAAAGCGCGGATACCAGCTTCTTAAAGAAGGCGAGATCGACAAGGCCAAGGCCGAATTTAAAAAAATTCTTGAGATAGAGAACAACAACAACTACGCCCTTGTAGGCTTGGGCGACAGCGAACGAAAGCTGAACCACTTTAACGACGCCATCGACTACTACACAAAGTGCCTTTCATTTTATCCCGGAAACAACTACGCGCTTTTTGGCTTGGCCGACTGCTACAAAACGCTCAACCAATTCCACAAGGCGATTGACATTTGGGAACAGTACTTGGTTCACGACGACCGCAACATCACTGTGTTGACCCGCGTGGCCGACGCTTATAGAAAAATCCGCGACTTTAAGAAAAGCAAGCAGCTTTATCTAAAAGTTTTGGACATGGAAGAAAACAATCCCTACGCGCTTATCGGTTTGGGCCACTTGCACTACGACTTTAAGGAATACACCGACGCGCTTTTTTATTGGACAAGAATGTTGGAGCTTAACGAAAACCAAGTTGACATCCGCGTTCTTACCAGCATCGGAAACTGCCACCGCAAGCTCAAGAGCTTTGAAAAAGGCGTTCCGTTTTTTGAGCGCGCACTTAGCCTTGACCCCAAGAACTTTTACGCGCTTTTTGGCTTGGCCGACTGCTATCGCGGAATGAACCAGCAGTTCCGCTCGATTGAATACTGGAACAAAATCTTGGACATGGATCCAAACAACAAGGTCATCCTGACCCGCGCCGGCGACGCTTACCGCAATTCCGGCGACTACAAAACCGCCGAGATGTATTACAACAAGGCGATGAACATCGACTTTGACATTTACGCCGCTCTGGGCTTGGCCCTTATTTGCAAGGGCGAGGGCCGCTACGAAGAAAGCGTTGACCGTCTTGGCGCCTTGATAAAGAACGATCCCAAAAACTACCGCCTGTACATCGACTTGGCCGACAGCTACGTCAAGTTGAACCAAAAGAAAAAGGCGATGGAAACGCTTGAGTCATTCCAAAAGTTCGGCATTAGAAGCCAGGCCATCAACGACACTTTGGAACGCCTTAAGAAAAACGCCTAGCGTTGATGGAAAAAGTCGTCCTGTCCGGCCTTTTGCCGGAAGAAATATGCGCGCAGTTGAATTTGTCTCCAGCCTTTAGAGGAAAGCAGATCTTTAAATGGATTTCGCTCGGAACGGAATCCTTTGACCAAATGACAAACCTTTCCAAGGACTTGCGCGATTCCCTAAAAGAAAAAGCCTCCTTGCGCTCGTCTTGCGTGAACCAAGTTTTTAAGGACGCCGATGGAACGGTAAAGCTGCAAATAAAAACTTTTGACGGCCTTTTGATCGAAACTGTTTTGCTCACCGACATCGAAGGCCGCAAGACCGCTTGCGTTTCTTGCCAAGCCGGCTGCGCGATGGCTTGCGCTTTTTGCCAGACCGGCCATTTGGGCTTTGCCCGCAATTTGACGGCGGCCGAAATCGTAGAGCAATTTTTGTTTTTGGAAAAGGAATGCGGCCAGCTGCAAAACATTGTCTTTATGGGAATGGGCGAGCCGACGCTTAACCTTGAGGCGATTAGAAAGGCCATTGCGGTTTTGACCCACAAGGAAGGCCGCGCTCTTGGAACAAAAAGAATAACGCTTTCCACCTGCGGAGTGATAAAGGGCATTTACGACTTGGCCGACAACGGACCAAAGATTCGCCTGGCCTTAAGCCTTACCACCGCCGATCCCGAATTGCGCGCGGCCCTTATGCCCGTCACAAAAACAAATCCTTTATCCGAAGTTAGAAAGGCGATTGACTACTACGCCCAAAAATCCGGCCGCCGCGTGACCTTGGAGGCGGCTCTTTTGGCTGGAAAAAACACCGGCCCAGACAGCGCCCGCCGCATGATTGAGTTTGCCCGCGGCATCGACGTTAACGTTAATCTTATTCCTTGGAATCCGATAGAAAGCCTGCCCTTTAAGGAGCCTACGCAAAAAGAGTGCGAGGATTTTGTAAAAGAGTTGGAGGCCGCGGGCCTTAACGTTACCTTGCGCCGCCGGCGCGGAGCCGGAATCAAGGGCGCCTGCGGCCAATTGGGCAGCGCGAAGTTTTCAAAAGATTAAAGCGTTCGCAAGGCCAAAAAGCGCGGAACAGAAATCGTTCGCAAGACCTTAACGCCGGCGGCGCTAATTGAAGGCCGCGCAAACTTCCTTTACCGCGTCCAAAAGCGCCTGCATTCCCGCCTGCGTTGTCTTTGGTCCAAAGCTAAAGCGGACTGACGTTTCCCTTTGCGCCGCCGGAACTCCCATCGCTTCTAGAATCGGCCGCGAGGCTTTCTTTGACGAGCAAGCGCTGCCGGTTGAAACGCAAATGCCTTTTGCGTCCAAGGCGCGGAGCATAACCTGGCCCGGAATCTTTTGAAAGCTTGCTTGGACGACCCACGGCGAGAAGTTGTCCTGACCAAGAACGCCGCGCGCGGCGGGAATTATTTCGCAGCCTTTTATTGCAAGCAGGCCCTTTATAAAATCCGCCGTCCAGGCTTTTTGTTCCTCAAAGCGCGCGGCGCTCTCGGTCTTGCCGCCGTTTTTGGTCTCGGCGCGCGGCGAGGGAATCGCGTGGCGCTCAAGGCATTTGGCAAAGGCGATGGCGCCAAAAAGGTTTTCGGTGCCGCTTCGCGCGCCTCCTTCCTGGCCGCCGCCGCGCAAAAATATTTCTTCCTCTTTTTTTAGGTAAAGAATTCCTATGCCGCGCGGCCCGCAAATTTTGTGGGCGCTGAAGGCCGCCGAGTCAACTCCCGGCTCGTTCAAAAAGTCAATCGGAACTTTTCCAAGGGCCTGGACGCAGTCAACGTGGAAGCGCGGCTTTCGCTTGCCTTTATATTGTTCTTCAAGCGCGGCGGCGATTTTTTGGATTGGCTGGACCGCTCCGGTTTCGTTGTTCACCGCCATGACGGACACGAACAAGGTCTTTGCGTCCACCGTTTGCAAGACAGCCTCGGGAGTGATAAAGCCGTTTTTGTCGGCGGGAATAAAGCGGGGCTCGATTCCGCATTTTTTTAGTTCGTCGGCCATTTCGCGCATGGCGGGGTGCTCGATTGAGCTTACCGCAATGTTTCCTTTTTCGGGCCTGTTAAGGATTGCCAAAAGGGGAATGTGGTCGCTTTCCGTTCCTCCTGAGGTGAAGACGATTTGCTTGGCTTGGACCCCCAAAACTTTCGCGCAGTCGGCGCGCGCTTTTTCCAAAACGGCGCGGGCTTCTTTTCCGGCGGCGTGAACGCTTGATGGGTTTGCCCAAGCGTCAAGGGATTCTTTTAGCGCTTCTTGCAAAATGTCTTGGTCGGGAATCGCGGTCGCGGCCCAGTCAAAGTAAAGTTCTGGATTTACAGGCATTTTAAAATATCCTTGTCGTTGACTTCTGTGATTACGGTGTCGCAAAGGCCGCGCTGCAAAATGACGCGAATCTTGCTTGACGAATTCTTTTTGTCGCGGCGCATCGCCTCCAGCAATTTTTGGCCGCCGCCTTTGGGACAAAAGCATTTTGGCGAGGCCTTGCTTTCCCAACCAAAATAGTCCAAAATTTCGGCGACGCTTTGCCTGTATTCTTTTGAGCAAAGGCCAAGCTTTTGGCTTAGTTCCAACGCCCGTCCGATTCCCCAGGCGACCGCGTCGCCGTGCGAAATTTTTCCAAGGCCCGCGCAAGTTTCAAGCGCGTGGCCAAAAGTGTGGCCAAGGTTCAATTGCATGCGAATGTTTTTTTCTGTCATGTCTTTTTGCACGACGCGGGCCTTGGCTTTCGCGCAAGCCTTTATCATTTTGAATACAAAGTCGGGGTCGCGCTTTAAGATTTTTTCCTTGTTCCTTTTTATTTGGTTGAACATCGCCTTGTCGTAAAGCAGCGCGGTTTTAAAAGCCTCCGCAAAGCCGGAACGGTATTGCGCGGCGCTTAGGCTTTGGACAAATTCCGGATATACGTAAAGCGCTCGGGCGGGGTAAAAGGCGCCGATCATGTTCTTGTAATCGTCAAAGTCGCATCCGGTCTTTCCGCCCATCGCGGCGTCAACCATCGCAAGCAAAGTTGTCGGAACGAATTCGCAAACCGCGCCGCGCTTGTAAAGGGAGGCTGCAAAGGCCGTCATGTCGGTAAGAACGCCGCCGCCGATCGCGCAAAAAACGTCCTTTCGCGTAAAGGCGCGGTCCAGCGCGGCCTTTACTATTTGCAAAACGCTTTTGATTGTCTTGTGTTTTTCGCCGGCTTTGATTATGACAAGCGCGCTTTCTTTGGCCGCGCCAACGCCGTCATAGACGCCTGGCTTAGCTTCTTGCGCGCTAAAGAGCGCCGTGAAATTTTTAAGGGCGGGCAGGGCGGCCACGTTTGTGTCAATGGCAAAGACGCGGCGGCAATGTCCGCTCGTATTGTCGGTCGCAAGACCACAACTGCTTTTTCGAGCGGTTTCGCCGCGTCCGTTGGACGCTTCTGTTTTGGGCTTTGAAAAAAAGAGTTTCTTTAAGTCGATTTTGTCTTGAAAAAAATAAATCTCGCTTTTTGGAGCGGCGATGTATTGCTTTTGGTAATTGATCGTAAACAGGTCGTTTTCTTGCATACGGCCTATTTTACTGTTAGTAAGCCTTTGATTCAAGAGCCTCTAGCTTGGCGATTTCTTCGTTTACGCGAGTCAATTCGCGGGTGAGGATTTTTTTGTAGTCCAGCTCCGCGTCGGCGATGCGCTTGTTCTCGTCTTCCCAATTGGTCAAGTCTTCCAAGAACAAAAAGCGGAATTTTGTTTCGCTGGCTTTTTCGGACCAAAGGCGCGCTTCCCGCCAATAATACAAGCCGGCCTCGTAGCAGCTTTTGGCCTTGTTCAAGTTGGCAAGGTATTCGTCTTTCCAGGGGGCGTCGTAAAAGCAAATCGCTCGCCTGTCGTAAACGCGCGCCAGGCGCATGTGTTGCTCGATAAGCTTAAGGTTCAAGTGCATTTGGAAAAGGTTTCTGTATTTTTCCCATTCTTCTTTTGTCTGAATCTTGGCCTTTGCGTAAAGCGGATTGGCAAAGTCGGCGCGGACGGCCTGTTCAAGCCAGTAAATGTTTTCCATGCAGTCGTCCGGGTACTGCTGGTAGTGAACGTGGTAAAGCTTGTAAAAGTCCTCTTTGTACTTGCACATGTACGAAAAGGCCGGCAGGCAAAAAATCGCCGCCGCGGCAAGCGTCATAGTGAGGACAATGATTTTCTTCGCTAACTTTTTCACGAATTTATTATCGGAAGAATTTCCTTCCAGATTAAATCTGAAATTTTTTCTTTGGGAAGGGTGGCGTCAAGCTCAATTATTCTCATTCCGCTGTCTGCTTGTTTTTTGTACTGGTCGATTATCATTCTGTAGCGCAGGGCGGTGTCGCTGAGGAATTTTTCGTTCTCATATATCTCCCTGGCCTCTCCGCGTTTTTCCACTCGTTCAAGGGATTTTTGAGCCGAAATGTCAAAGAAAAACAAAAGTTGGGGCAAAGGAAAGGGGCTGTTGAGCGTTTTTGGCAATTCTTCGCCGCAGGTCACGCCTTGGTAGGCCAGGTTGGAGAACAAATATCTGTCCGATACAACCGTCAAGCCGTTTTTAGTTTGGTCAACAATTCCATCGGCTCCCCAAAGGTGTTCCGCCCTGTCGGCGGCAAAGAGGTAGGCCGCCGTTTGCGCGCTGACTTTTTCCTTTCCGCCCAAAATTTGGCGCAAGAATTTTCCCGTGGGCCTTTCTGTCGGTTCCGCCGTAATAAAGAGCTTTGGCTCCTGAAAACTGGCTTTGCAGCGTTCCTCCAAAAGCTTTATTTGGGTGGAAGTTCCCGCTCCGTCAATTCCTTCGAACACGACAAATTTTTTTATTATCATAGAAGAAAACCTCAAAAAACGGCCTAAAAATGCCGATAATATATAAGGTATACTATAATGCAAAATTTTGCAATCTTTGGCCCGATTTTTTTCGCGCTTGAAGGAACTAGGCGGCGATGAAATTCAAGCAGCGGTACGTCAAAATCGGCGTTTGCGTATTCTTTTTTCTCTCTCTCCTCGTGGCGGTGAACAGGCTTTTGGAGCCTTTGTACACTCGCATCGGAACGCAAATTCAAAAGACAGTCGATTACTACCGCGAAAGCTTTAAGGAAAACGCCGGCCTGCAAATTTCCTACAAGTCCCTTTCTCCTTCGATTTTGTCAGGAGTCAACGTCAACGGAATTTCCATCGTCGACGCAAAGAGCGGACTTGAGGTGGCTTCGATCGGCCGCCTTTGGCTGGACTATTCTTTGCGCGACTTTTTCAAGGGCGGAACGTCTGCCGCCGTGGAAGGCCTTTTGCTGCGCGACGTTGAGATAAAAATTCTTAGCGGCGAAAACGATTTTTGGCTCACCCAGATTTTGGAAAAGCGCAAGGCCAGCCAAAGCGCCGACTTGGAGGCGATTCCTTACAGCGAGCGCTTTAAGGAATTGCTGGACAAGCTTGACTTAAAGAACGCCAACATCAAGCTTGGCTCCGACTTGCGCGTTTACCGCTTGCGCTTTGTCTTTAAGTCCGTCGCGCAAACTTTTGAGGCCAACATTTCCAAGGCTTCGATAGGAGCGCGCGGCCAAAACAAAATCGACGCGAATTTTACGGGCGCCTTTGAGGCCGCTTTGGGAAACAACAAAATATCGAGCAGCCTTGACTTTTCGGCCTTGATTCCAAGAAGCGTCGACGGAAGCTCGGCGGTTTTGCGCTTTTCAAACTTGGCCGCGTTCAACTACCGAGCGCGCTTTGTAGGCTTTTTGGCGGAATACAGGGCGCAAAAACTAAGCTTTAAGATGCTTCCAAGCGCGCGCAACATTTACGCCGAAGCGAGCGTGGATTTTGAAAGCGCCGATTGCGCCGCAAGCGTTTTTGCCGACGGCTTTAACATGTCAAACTTTGTGCAGACCAGCAACAGCGACAAGCTTACGCAAGGCTTGTTCGGCTTGAACTTTTCGTTGAACGCGGCGGCAAAGTACAACTACAGGAGCGGCGAGTTCGGCTATTCTTCAAACGGCGACATTTTTGTTCCCGCAAGCGTAATCCCTTCGCAAAAATTCCAAAGCGACACAATCGTTTCGTACTCGCTTTCGGGCGACGAAAATAAAATCACGATTCCGTATTTTAAGACTTCCGGCGAGCGCTACAACCTAAGCTTTGAAGGCGCCTTTGACTTTGCAAGCAAGCGGCCTAGCGGAACTTTGGGCGTTGAGTCTTTTGTCCTTCCCAACGGCGGAGAAATTTCGACGGAAGTTTTCATCGAATATTACCAGAACGGCTTTATGTGCTTCGCTCCGCAAATTTTCTTTGGCGACAAAGTTTTCACGGCCGCCCAGCTTACGGTTCTTCCGGCCGCAGATTCTTGGGACTGGACGTTTGAAGTTTCGGATTACTCGCATGACGGCGAACCGGGAGTGGTTTCTGTCTTTGGAAGCTATTCGCCTGAGAACAAGGCGGCGCAAGCTTCGCTTTCGTTTAGCGCGATTTATTTGGACAGCGTTGTAAAGACCGCTGCCTTCTTTGCGCAAGAAAGCCTAAAGCCGCTTTTGATGGCCGCTTCCGACGCCGTCAAGTCTTACGTTTTGTCATTCGACACTTTCGCTTCGGGAGTAGGAAAGGAATTTTCGTTCAGCGTTCCTTACGCGATTTTGGCCAACACAAGCCGCGACGACCAAATGCTCATCCTTGAAGCGGACGGAAACGAGCAAACTTTCCAGCTGTCGCGCCTTGAATTTATTTTTGGCGGACAAAAGCTTGTGATGGACGGACTGTTTGAAAAGTTGGCGGGGTCTTCCGACCGCTTGCTCAACGGCCGCTTGGAGTTGAACGGAATTCCCTACAGCTTCTCCGGCTTGGCCAACAAGGGCTGGATAGAAATCAATTCCGAATACGGCATGCGCTTTACTTTAAGGACGGACGCTTCGGGCCCTGTGGCCAAGCTGGACGGCTCCTTTGAGTCTACGGGCTTCCCGGTAAAGATCAACAAGAACACTTTCTCGTTCACAACGGAAGCCAACTTCTCATATTCAATCGACAAGGGAATCCGCGCCTTGATTCCTTACTTTGACGGCCGCTTGCTTGAAGGAACCAGCTCTCTTGACCCTGTCGTCACTTTTGCGGCGGACATCGACCAAGGCGGCGCTTACTTTGACAGCCTGACTTATTCGGACAGGGTTTCGACTTTGAACGGAAGCGGCGTCGTCGTTTACCGCTTTGACAAAAACCTTTTTGAAAGCGCCGACTTTAACTTTGATTTGTCCAACTCGTTGAGCGAAGAGAAAATCAAGTTTGAAGGAAACGTGGTGAACTCGTTAAAGACGCCGCTTTCCGTCGGCTCTTTGTTCTCCGGCGCTTTCTTGAAAAACCTTTTCATAACGACGACTTTTAACGTTGAGGACTTGCGCTCCGAAAGATTCTTCGCCGGTTCCGAAAACAGCGACACGGTCAACGCGAACATTGTGGCGCAGGGAATGGTCGGCAACCCCTTTGTTTCGATCGACATTCCCAACGCCGTCATGACGATTCAAGGAAAGCCCTTGCAGTTGTCCGCGCAGGCGATTGTGGAAGACAAAGTGTTCTCAATCCAAAAAGCGTTGGCTGATTGGGGCGACACAAAAATCACCAACGTCTTGGCCAACTTTGACCAAAAGACTTGGGACGGCGAATTGACTTTTGACTTAAAGACAAACCTCTTTGGCAACAATGTTTCGGCAAAGGCCAAGGCTACGACGCGCGCGCTTAGTGAAGTCGGCTCCGGAATCCCCGAATCCTTTAGCGTTGAGTTTGACGCGGTTGAAAAGAAAATCGACAAGAAGAAGGGCAAGAGCTACCATTTGGGCTTGACGAAAATTCAAAACCAAATGCTTGTGTCCTCAAGCCAAAACATCGGCTTGAGCGGAAGCGTAACCGACTGGCGGGACTTGGATTTGGAAATAAAGAACACGGTTCCCTTTAACATGAAAATTCAGGGAAGCGTCTCAAAGGACAATTTGAACGTCAGCGTCTCGGACATTCAAATCAACGCGCGCAAGCTTGTGGACTCTCTTGGCGTTAAGATCGCGAACGTTTACAAGGGAACCGCTGTCGGCGGCTTTAACTTAATCGGCCATCCCTCAAATCCGGGTTTTTACGGCCAGATAGACATTCCCGACGCGGAATTCAATTTCCCGAATTTCTTTAAGAAGCGCGCGTCAACTCCGATGATTTCGATGTTCTTGGAAGGCTCGCAATTTTACACCGAACCGACCCGCTGCCATTTGCAAAACCAGCCGTTAGACGTGACTGTAAGCATTCAAATGAACCGCCTGGCTTTGGAAACTCTTGAAGTGCGCGTTCAAACGATAGAGGACAATTTTGTTCCGCTCAACTTGAACTTGTCTGAGATGCACATAAAGGGCGACTTCCTTGCCGACATGGCGATTGTTTTGGAAAACGACACAATCTCTGTTTCCGGCGACCTTACTGGCAAGAACGCCAACGCGGAATTTGGCGCCACGCGCTTGAACGAAATCATTTCGGGACTTTCCCTCTCCGATGACAACGATGACGACGACGACGACGGAATGCCGGTTGACGTTGACCTAAGGATTAAGACCGCGCAACGCGTTCAAATCTCGTACTCGACGTTCTTGCGCGCGGTAATAGTTCCCGGAAGCGAAATCGAAGTTTCGTATTCCAGCGAAGACAAGCGTTTGGTTTTGGACGGAGACGTTCCGATTAGAAGCGGCGAAATCGTTTACTTGAATTCCAGCTTCTACATAAAGGAAGGCGAGATCCACTTTAGCAACAGCGACGAAGGCTTTGACCCAAGCGTTTCCGTTTTGGCGGAATGCAAGACTCGCGACGAAAAGAACGAGCCTGTCACCATAACTTTGCAGGTTGACAATCAAAGGCTAAGCCAATTGGCGCCGCGGCTAAGCTCAAGCCCGGCCAGGTCCGAGCGCGAAATTATGGAAATTTTGGGCGGAATTCTTACGGCAAATTCCAACAATGCGGCGGCGTTGGTCCTTGCCACCGGCGATTACGCGATTCAGTCGGTTTTTGTAAGAAGATTGGAAAATGCATTGCGTGATTTCTTTAAATTTGATATATTCTCTGTAAGGACTATGGTTGTCCAAAACGCCGTTAAACAGAGCGTTAACCAAAATTCTTCCGGTTCTGGCAATCTGGCCGGTAACTATTTGGACGGTACGACTGTTTATATTGGTAAATACTTTGGCGAAGCGATATTTGCGGACGCGATGCTTAGATTGGATTACGATAGGAACCGCATAGGCAGTAACTATACGTATGACGGCATTTCGTTTAGGCCAGAATTGGGATTTGAATTGGCGTCTCCTTTCGCAAAGATTAGATGGAGCATGTCGCCTGATTTGGAAAGCATTCTCAATATGAAAATTGTTGAGAACACCGCGCTTACTTTGTCATGGAAATTTAGTTTTTAAAAAAAATTGGGGTTTTTGTTATGCGCTCTCAGTTAAAAAAATTGTTCGCTCTTTTGTTGATATTTTGCGCCTTTTCGGCATTCTCTTTTTCGCAAGAGGCCGAAAGCGAAGATTGGTATGTTGACAAGACAATTTCAAAAATTACATTCAAGGGATTGAAAACCGTCCGCCAGTCAGACCTTTCGGGAATGACTTCAAGCTACATCGGACAAAAATTCAACGATTGCTTTTACGATTTGTTGAACCGCTTGGAAGCGTTGAATTACTTTGACGAAATAGTTCCCGGCGCGGTCCACGATTCCGGCAACGGCGTAATACTGGTTTTGAACGTTGTGGAAAAGCCCGTCGTCTCGGAGATCAAATTTAAGGGCAACAAAAAGGTAAGGAACCCGCCGTTAAAGGACGCCCTTTCGCTTAAAGTTGGAAACGTTTATTCAGACTCCGAAGCCTACATGGACGAGCGCGCGATCAGGGACGTTTATCTTGAAAAGGGCTTTTCCACTGTAAAGGTTTCGCATATTTACGAAGAGACGAAAAGCGGAATTGTCGTGACTTTTGTAATCAGCGAAGGCAATTCCATTTCGCTTGTCGGCGTCAACTTTGAGGGCAACACGGCGTTCTCTTCCAAAAAATTAAAGAAGCAGACAAAGCTAAAAAAAGCCGGCGTTTTTTCAAAGGGAGCGTTTCAAGAAAGCCAGTTGGAAATCGACCGCCAGTTGATAACCAAGTATTACATGGACCGCGGCTATCTTGACTTTCACATCGTTGACGTCACTCGCGACATCACCCACAACGACAAAAAAGACCGCGACGAGCTTACGATTACCTACTACTTGTACGAAGGCGCCATTTACACTTTTGACGGATTAACATTTTACGGCAACAAAGTTTTTACCACGGAACGTTTGAATTCCCTTGTCACGATAAAGAAAGGCGAAACCTTCAACCAAACGAAATTCCAAAGCTCCATCGCCGGCGTAAGCGATTTGTACTACGAGAACGGCTATACCGAAAACTCTTTCCAGCCTTTGGAAAACCGCGACGCGCTTGAGCGCAAGGTTTCTTACGTCTTGAACATCACCGAGCGCGACAGAAGCCATGTTGAGCGAATCATCGTTCGCGGAAACGAAAAGACAAAAGACTATGTTATTTCCCGAGAAGTTCCAATAGAAAGCGGCGACGTTTTCTCCAAGGCAAAGATTACAAGCGGACTGCGCAACTTGATGAACCTGCAGTACTTTTCAAACGTAGTTCCTTCTGTTGAGCCCGGCAGCGACGCCAACTTGGTTGACTTGATTATTACGGTAGAAGAGCAGCATACAAACTCCATTGAGTTTGGCGTCACCTTTACCGGCGTAACGAATCCCGAAGACTTGCCGTTTTCGATTTTCGCCAAGTGGTCAAACTCAAACCTTTTTGGATTGGGAAAAACGGTTTCTGTAAGCTCCACGCTTGCCACGACGGAACAGTCGATAAGCCTTGGCTATTCCCAGCGTTGGCTTTGGAACCTTCCGATTGAATGGTCCGAAAACCTTTCGTTCTCCCACGCAAGGGCGAAAGTTTTGAGAATGTATTGGACCAATTCCGGCCTTATTGACAAAACCAATTATTATATGGAATACGAGCGCTGGCAATTGGATTTTGACCATTCGTTGGCTTACCGATGGATGCCAAAATGGGCCATCCTTACTTTGACCGGCGGCTTGTCAAACACGCTTACCAATTATATTTACGACGACAATCTTTACACGCCGATTGACTTGGCGATTAGCCGCTACGCCAACAACTGGGGCTTCCAGAATTCCATTTGGACCAAGTGGTCTATGGACGGACGCGACATAAACTACGATCCGTCAAAGGGTTGGTTCTTTAGCGAGCGCTTGGCTTGGTACGGCTTGCTTCCGATTGAAACGGACTTTTATTTGCGCAGCGACACAAAGCTTGAAGGCTACGTCACTTTGTGCGACATTCCTGTAAGCGAAAAGTGGAGCTTTAAGCTTGTCTTTGCCGCCTTGTCGTCTCTTTCGTTCCAGGCTCCTGCTCCCGGTTCCGCGGTTAGCGAAAACCATAAGCTTTATGTTGACGGAATGTTCAACGGACGCGGCTGGACTGACATTTACAACACTGTAAGGGGCAAGGCTTTGTTCAGCCAAAACCTGGAGCTTCGCTTTCCTGTAATTCCTAGAATGTTGGCCTTTGACGGCTTCTTTGACGCGGTTGCCATTAAGAAAGACTTGGGAACAATGCTTACAAATCTAAGCCTCAACGACTTTTACTTTAGCTTTGGTCCCGACGTTAGAATCTTGATGCCGCAGTTCCCCTTGAGGCTTTTGCTTGCCAACTGCTTTAGAATTCAAGACGGCCAGGTCAAGTGGGGCAGCACTTGGAAATTCGTGCTTTCGTTCAACCTTGTCAACAAATAAGTTTTTTGATATAATATAGCGGCATTTATACAGGAGTTCTAGAATGAAACTTTTTTCAAAAAAAGCCATGTCTTTCGCTTTTGCCCTTTTTACCGCCGGAGCCTTGTTCGCCCAGCAGCATATAACCAACTTTGGAGTCGTGGACACAACAAAGGTTTACGAGCAGTTTTTTAGGAACTCTTCCGCGGTCAAGGCGTATGAAGAAAAGCGCGCCGCTTTCCAGGAAGAAATCAGCCGCCGCGCCGACGAAATCCGTTCCTTGCAGGCAAAGCTTCAGGAAGCCCAGGATTTGGGAATGGACGCCGACGTAAAGAGTTACCAGGATTCCATCAGAATAAAATCCTCCAGCCTCAAGACCTACACCCAGCAAAAGAACACAGAGCTCAACAACATAAAGAATAATCTTTCAAACAACAACGAGTTCTACAAAAATCTCAACCGCACCATTAAAAAGGTCGCCGAAAACGAAGGCCTTTCTATGGTAATCAACTTGCAGCAAAGCAACTCTATTTTGTGGTACAGCCCGGCCGTTGACATTACTGACAAAGTTATCGAATCTTTGGAACAGCAGTAATGGCCGAACTAACTCCTTTAATGGAGCAATACTACAGCCTTAAGAACCAGCATAAAGACGAAGTTCTTTTGTTCCGCCTCGGAGATTTTTATGAAATGTTCGACAGCGACGCAAAGGAAGTCTCGCGCCTTATAAACCTTACGCTTACGCACAGAGGCGACACGCCGATGTGCGGCATTCCCTACCACGCCGCCAAAGTCTACATAGCCCGCCTTTTGCGCCTTGGAAAAAAGCTTGCAATTGCCGAGCAAATCGGAGAAATCAGTCCAGGCGGCGGCTTGACCGAACGCAAAGTGGTTGAGGTAATCACTCCGGGAACGGTTGTGGACGACGACTATCTTGACCGCGGAAGCAACAACTTTTTGGCGGCGCTTTCGGTAAGCAAGGGCAGGGCCGGCTTTGCCTTTGTTGACGTGAGCACCTCGGAGTTTTTGGCCACCTCTTGGCCGGCCTCAAAAATGGCCGAAAATTTTTCCAAGGAATTGGACCGCGCGAGCCCCAAGGAGCTTTTGCTTCCACAATCATTAAGGGACAACGACGACATAAAGCAGGCGCTTGGCTCCCTTCCTCATTTATTGGTTTCTTATTACCCTGACTGGCATTTTTCCGGCGAAACTTCTTTTGCCCGCCTTATCCGCCAGTTTAAGACAAAAAACTTGGCTTCCTTTGGGCTTGACGAGTCCAGCCCCGAAGTGGCGCCTGCGGGCTTTTTGCTTGACTACTTGGACAAAACCACAAACGCCGAGCTTTCGCATATCGCTGGAATAAAGGTTTACCAAGACAGCGATTACGTTTTGATAGACGACTCTTCCAGGCGCAATTTGGAAATACTTCAAAACCTTCGCGACGGCTCGTCAAAATTCACTTTGCTTGAATGCGTAAACTACACGCTTACCGCGATGGGAAACCGCGCCGTCCGCCAATGGCTTTCGTTTCCGCTGGTTGACATAAAAAAAATCGCCGCCCGCCAGAATCACGTAAAAATGTTTTTTGAAAACGAAAGCCTTTCCGCCTTTTGCCGCGAAAAGCTTTCTAACATTCTTGACATTGAGCGATTGGCCGGCCGCGTCGCGATGCAAAAGGCGCACGCAAAGGATTTGGCGGCCTTGGCCGAAAGCCTAAAGGCGTGGCTTGAAATTCAGGCCGCGCTTTCTTCGTACGATTTTGGAATGATGGACGAGGAGGGCGCCCGCTTTATAATCGACTTGATTGGCCGCGCTATTTGCGACGACCCTTCGACAGTCTTTACCGAAGGCCGCTTGATCCGCGCGGGCTACTCAAAAGAGCTGGACCATTACAAGGAAGTTCACGACAACTTTAATAAGATTTTGGATGATTATTTGGCCGAAGAAATTGCGGCCACGGGAATCCAAAACCTTAAGGTAAAGCACAACAATTTGGCCGGCTACTTTTTGGAAGTAACGCGCGGCCACTTGGACAAAGTTCCAAGCCATTTTATAATGAGGCGCGCGCTTACAAACGCCGACCGCTACACTACCGAAAAACTGCAAGAGCTTGAGCGCGAGTTGAACAGCGCCAGCGTAAACATCATCGAAACGGAACGAAATTTGTTTATGGACGTCCGTTCCCAAATCGAGCCGTATGTTTCTTATTTGATGAACGTGGCGCGCGCCGTGGCTTATACGGACGTTTCGGCTTCCTTTGCCCACGCCGCCAGAATTGGCCGTTGGGTTCAGCCGCTTGTTGACGACAGCCTTGACTTTGACATTAAGGCCGGCCGGCATCCGGTTGTGGAGGCGCATTTGCCTTCCGGCGAATTTGTTCCAAACGACATAGAGGTGACGGCGAGCGGAGAGCCTTCGTTCCTGCTTATAACCGGCCCCAACATGGCCGGAAAGTCAACCTACTTGCGCCAAAGCGCCTTGATCGCCTTGCTTGCCCAAACTGGAAGCTACGTTCCCGCGAGCGCGGCCAAAATCGGTTTTGTAGACAAAATCTTTTGCCGCGTAGGAGCCAGCGACAACCTTGCGCGCGGCGAGTCAACCTTCTTGGTCGAGATGACCGAGACTGCCCGCATCCTGCGCGGCGCAAGCGAGCGCTCCCTTGTTATTATGGACGAAGTTGGCCGCGGAACCTCAACCGAAGACGGACTTTCAATCGCTTGGGCGGTAAGCGAGCATTTGCTTAACAGCCTAAAATGCCGCTCGCTTTTTGCCACCCATTACCACGAGCTTACCCGCTTGGAGCATTCGTCGATGCGCCTTCTTTGCATGGACGTAAAGGAAACGGACGGCTCCGTCATATTTATGCGAAAAATTAAGGAAGGCGCGAGCGAAAATTCTTACGGCATTCACGTAGCAAGCCTTGCAGGAATTCCTCAAAGCGTAATCGACCGCGCGAGCCAGATTCTAAAACATTTGCAGACGCTCGCTTCCGAAAAGCCTTTGATGGTTTAAAACGTTCCCGCGCCGCAAGAAGAGCCGGCTCAAAGCCCCGCCCAAAACGCGCTAAACGCGCCCGGACTTTTTAGCGACGAGGAAATTGTTCTTGACGAGATTTTGAGCGCCGACG
>JBGUQT010000169.1:0-26438 GCA_045131275.1 Treponema sp. | reverse complement strand
TTTGCTCTCCCGCTCCCTCAACGCCCTCTTGGACGCTCTTAAAGTTGTACCAGTAGGAAGTCTTTGAGCGGGCGAAGTCGGTGGCCAGCATGCGCTTGGCGGCGGCGACCGCTTCCTTTTTGTTTTCCTGCCAGTGGTCCAAAACGTAACGATAGGCGGCGACTACGCTTCCAACGTACTCGGCGCTTTTCATGCGGCCTTCGATTTTAAACGACTCGACGCCGGCCTGGACCAAGTCTGGGATTTTGTCTATCAACTGCAAGTCGCAAGGAGAAAAATAATAGCCCTGCAAATTCGCTCCGCCGCCTTCTGTCGTGTACAAACGGCGGCAGGCTTGCGCGCACATTCCGCGGTTGGCGCTTTTTCCGCCCAAAAAGCTTGAGAACAAGCACAAGCCCGACTCGCTTACGCAAAGCGCTCCGTGGACAAAAACCTCAAGCTCAACGCCGGTCCTTGCCTTTATGTCTTTTATCTCTTCCAGGCCAAGCTCGCGCGCAAGCACCACGCGCTTAAAGCCTTCCTTTCCCAAAAGGTTCACGGCGGAGGCGGACTCCACGTTCATTTGGGTGGAAGCGTGCAAAACCAAGTTGGGGAAAAATTCCTGGCACATGCGGATGACGCCGTAGTCTTGGACGATCAAGCCGTCCGGACCGACCCGGTTAAGGTAAGCCAAAAAGCGGTAGAGACGCTCGGTTTCGCGCTCCTCGCAAACGGTGTTTACCGTGACGTAAATTTTCTTTCCCTTTTTATGGAGCGAAGACACGGCTCCCTCAAATTCCCTAAAGGAAAAATTTGAGCTTCTAAGGCGAGCGTTAAAAGTTTTCAACCCCAAATATACCGCGTCGGCGCCTTCGCCAATCGCCGCGTCAAGAGACTCTACATTTCCGGCCGGAGCCAATAGTTCTGCCATAATTTGAAGGATTATATAAAAAAAGCGAAAAAAATTCAACTTTTTTTAAAAAAAGGCCAAAAAAAACGAAAAAAACACCTATGGTATAAGCAAGCCGCGTCGCGCGCTTATTATATTTTTTTTAGGAGCCAAAATGAAAAGACAAATTTTCAAGAATCCCGATTTGACTTTGGGAGAAATTTTAAAGTATTTTTTGTTGGCGGCGGCGATTGTCGCCGGGGCGCTTTTTTGCGTCTGCCATTCTTCTTGCCAATTGACCAGCCAGGGCATCCAAGCTTTGGGAGCGGAAGAAAGCCCCCAAATCGCGGCCGTGACGGTCCTTGGCGCAAAAACAATCATGGTGGACTTTACAAAAGAAGTCAGCGCGAAAAGCGGCCTGGTCTCAAAATTGGGCCAAGACCAAAAAGCGTCGCTTGACTTGCTCGCCGAAAATTCCATCAAGGCGGCGGCTACCTCTTGCGGCAAAGGAAAGTCCATTCTTTACGTTTTTGACCAAGAAGCCCTTATTGGCGAGCGCTACCAACTCTTTAGCCAGATTTCGGACGCCCGCGGAAATTCCTTGACGTTCGCGATTCCCTTTGACGGCTACAACGAACGGCTTCCTTCCTGCAAAATGATAGAAGTCCAGCCCGAAACAAGGAGCGCGACAAAAAGCTCCGCCGCCGAAAGCCCCTACGTCATAATAGAAGCGCTGCAAGACGGAAACCTTTTTGGCGTGGAGCTCTACTGCGCCCAAAACAAAGCCGTCTACCAAATTCCAGCGGTGGAAGCCAAGGCCGGCGAAAAAATCGCTTTGCACTTAAAGCCCGTTTCGGACGCGTCTCTTTGCCAAAGCGAGCTTGGCGGCGACCTAAAGCTTGCCAAAACCGCAAGGGCGAGCGCGGCTTGGAGGGACTTGTATTTTGACATAGGCCCAAAGGGAATGTCGGCCACAAACGACGCGATTTTTTTGCGCGACAGAAACACCGGCAAGCTTATGGACGCCCTGACCTTTTACACGGTAAAAAGCGGAAAGACCAGCTGGAACCTTGGGGACGAAATTCAAAAGGCGATTGACAAAAAAATCTGGCGGGGGCCTGCGTCGATCGAAGGCGCCGTCCAAAAATCGACTTCAAAAGTAAAGCCCCTTGTCAGAACGGCTTCCTTTACTGCAAGCGACGGCGGCATTCCGTCAAAGGACGATTGGAAAGTCAGCGAAAAGAGCGTGTACGCGCGCTGACAAAGGCAAAAAAAAAAAAAAAAAAAAAATCGTTCGCTCGGCCTTTCACACACAAAAGCCAAACGAACGATTTGTGCCCGGCTTTCGCCAAGCGCCTTGGCCTTGACCAAGACAAACACAGGAGGTTTTCAAAAGCGGCGAATGTTGAAAGCTCCGCCGCCTTTGCCAGATTTTTTTACATTATAATTTAACTGTTTCGACCATATACCGGATGGAGGTGCCGGTAGAATCTTCGACAGTTTTTTCCACAACAAAAACCAAGCCGCTCTGAGCCTTGTCCCTAAAGATGCGGACAATCTTATAGGCGCTCACGCCCTTTCGCTTAATGTCGGGCGATCCGACCTTGTAAGACTTTATCGTGTCTCCGCTATTGTCGCAAAGGTCAAGGTTGATGTAAAAGCTGGAGCGCAAGTCTTTTCCGCGTCCGTAAATAGTCGGAACCAAGCGAACCCTGTAAGTCAAGCGGCTTGACTCTCCGTCGTCGCCGTAATTCTTGAACTCAATCAAGTCTTCGCCCTTTTTCTTTTCGTTTTCCAAAACGTAAAGAACGTCGTCCACGCTCGCAGGAGCGCAGTCGTATTTCTTTATGTCAAAGAAGTGCTTGGCCAACAAGTCTTCGTAAACCTGGCTGCCGCTCCGCATGGAATTGGGCTCCAAGTTCTTGTAGACGCCGCCGGGAACATATTCATTCTTCTCAACGTCGATAGTGTAAATTTCAGCGTAAGGCTGGAACTTTACGTCAGTCTTTCCGCACTGGCCAAAGATGTAAATTCTTCCGTCGCCTGAGAATCCGATGTCTTTGAATGCAGCGGCGTCGCCGGCAAAACAAAGACCGGCTGCGATGAGAACAAAACCTGCAATCAATGCTCTTTTCATGTTTCCCTTCCTTACTTAAATTATCGGCATAAAAAAAAATCATCTTGAGTAAAAAAAGACAAAATAATATAATATAATAAATGACGCTAAAAACCAGAAACCGCTACACATTGACATTGTCTGCCTTTTTTCTCTTTGTTTCGGCGGTAATTGTCCTTTATTTTCTATATAAGATGAACGCCGTCCTAAAAGGAGATTCGTTCATAAACTACGGAATTTCCTTGGACAAGCCCAGCCTTCTTGAGCCCCACTACATCACGATAATCCTTTCGTCGCTTTTTTTGGCGCTTTACATACCGGCGGTGTCTTTTTACATCTACGCGCGCTTTGAAAAAACCCCTTCCAGCGAAGTGGCGTATTTAGTTCTTTTTTTGCTGGGCTGCGTTCCGGAATTAGCCCGCCTTTTCATTCCAATAGAAACGGTTGAGAACAATTTGCCCGACTTTTTGGTAATCGCCGGCCGCGCGCTTTTTTGGGGAAGAACCCTTTCCATTGTAAGCCTTTTCGCGGCCTCGATTTTTTCCACAAAAAGCAAGGGCCTGGAAACCGAGCAAAACATAATCGTGCTTTTGGTCTTTTCGCTCGCTTTGGCCAACATCGTTCCCGTGAACACGACAAAAATCACTTCCACCTTTTCCATCGGAATCGGCTGGAGCAACTTTGTGAACTTTACCTACATCGTGACGATTTTATTGACGGCCGCTTCCTACGCGGTCAACGCCCATCTAAACGAAAATCCCCTTTACCTGCGCATGGGTCTGGGAATTTTTTGCATGGAAGCGGGCTACTTCATCATCAACTCAAGCGCGATCCTTCTTGTATCCGCGATCGGAGCGGTTTTGCTTGTCATAGGAACAACCAGGGCCTTGTCGGCCTTGCACAAGCTTTACACCTAAAGACACTGGGCCAATTTTCCCAAGAGCAAGGGAATCAAAATATTGTCAAAATCCTTCAACGGAAGGACTTCTATGAACATTCCGCAAAGAGCCACGGCGAGCGCCGCGTCGGCCCTTTGCAAAACGCAAAAACTTGACACAAAAATGGCGGTAAGGCACATAAGGCTTCCGGCGCAAGTCTTTCCGCCAGTATGCGGAATGTGAAGGTTTCCAAAAAACTTTCCGGCAAGGCTCGCCAAGCCGTCGCCAAAGGCCAGCGCAAAAATGCCTACGGCCGCCGCCTTGGGAGGGCATAAAAGCGCCGCGAGCAATATTCCTATAACAAGAGTCAACGGACCCAAAACAAATTTGCCGCGGTCGCGCTCTCGGGCGGCCATGTCGGTTATGTCGGACACAAAAGGCACCTTGACGCCATGCAAGGAAAGGATTTGCGTTGTCGTGTAAAAAGCCGCGGCGAACAATAAAAGCGCGATTGTGGCGGGATATGAAATTTTCAAGCACAAGGGAACAAAGCAAGAGCACAAGTGGATGGACTTTCTAAAGATTTCTTTGTACAAAACTATCAGCCGGCGCTTCCAAAGAACGCCGACAAAGGGACAGTATATTTTCACTGTTCAAGGCCCTTTTCGCCGTCAAGGACGCGCGGAATGTCCGTGTAAATTTCCGGCTCAAACTTGGGGAAGGGATTTGTGGCGTAGCGCAAGTTCATCTCGGCCAAGTTGCTTCCCGGCAAGCGAACCATGGTGTCTTGGTTGCGTGTCATCGCGTCGTAGTAGCGGATTGAATCCTGGAAGTTGACCAACGACGCGGCGTTCTTTGAGCTTGAGCCGCTTTGGCGGGCGATGCGGAAAAGGCTTACGCCCAAGTTGTTGGCGGCCTTCATGTAGATTTCGACCATGTCGCCCGCGCGCTCGTCGGTTTGCGGAGAGACGATTCCAAACTTTTCGCGAACCAAGTCAAGATGCTCCAACAAGCGCTTGTAGTAGCCTTGGGCGGCGTAGTTGTCGTCCTTAAGCGAAAGGGTGTTGCCCAAGGCCAAAAGCATGTGCGAGTCGTCCGGCGTTTGCTGGCTGGCCTTGATAAAGTTGGTCAAGGCGTTCTGGTAGTCTTCGTTAGAGTAGTCGATGTAGCCTACCCTGTAGCGGATTGAAGGCGTGTCGTTCTTGTTGTCGATTGAATTTTGGTAATTGGCGCGCGCGGCGTCCAAGTCGCCTGAGATAAAGTACTCCAAGTTGCCCATGTCCGAATACATGACGCCGACGTTCTTGTCGGAATCAAAGGCGCTTGTCCTGTTTTTCTTTTCAAACAAATTCAAGCCTTTTGTGAATTCCTCGCGCGCCAAAATATATTCGCGGTCGTACAAGTACTCTTCGCCCAAAAGCCTGTAGTTGTCCAATTGGTTGTAAATCGCCTTTTTGCGCAAGTTCGTCGCCTTGTCAAACAAAGTTTCGGTATGCTTAAGGGACTGAATGGCCTTGTTGTGGTCTCCAACCTGAACCAGATAGCGCGACAAGTTATAGTTGGCCACAGGATCTTCGGGAGCGGCCTTTACCGCGTACAAAATCATGTCGCGGACGTCCTCGATCTTTGAGCGCAAGAATTCCTGGTCCAGCGGAAGCTCTCCATGCTGCTTGTCCATAAGGTAGCCGCTAAGTTCCGTCCAGTCCGCGGCGCCCAAAGACTTTTCGCCCTGGCTATAGAAGAATTCCTTTAGCTCCAAGACGTTCCTCAACTGGTCTGTGCGGATGTTGTAGCGCAAGAAGCGGCTCTGGTACAAATTGGGGTTCTTGGCCCCGTAAAGCTGCTGCAGCTTTGAATAGGTTTGGAAGGCGTCCTCAAATTTCGCCGGATCCTTTTCGGTGGCCCATTCAAGGTAAGTGTCGCCCAAGGCCAAAATTCCGTCAGGGTCGTTGACGTGGTTGTCCAAAACTTCGCGCTTTAGGATTTCTTCGGCAAGCTCATAATTTGCCAAGTCCTCAACTTCCATCTGGGCATACTCAAGGCCGGCCTCTTTGTCGTGGTTAAAGCGCTTTAGGATGTTCTTGTAGAAAAGCTCCGAAAGATCGTACTGCTTCTTTTCCCTGTAGGCGCGGGCGTATTTAAAGAACCATTTTTTCTTTGACTTGTATTTGAGCGCCTCGTCAAACTTGTTCTTCGAAAGCGGGAACTCGTCTCGCTGGATAAGGGCGTAGCCTTCCTTGTAGAGCTTTTCGGCGGTCAATGGCGTTATGATATAGCGGTGGCCCAAGAAGCCAACGCAGAACAAAATCATGGCGGCAAAAACGCCTATGATAATCGCGGGAAGGATTCTGCTCTTTAATTGGTAGGCAAAAGAAGCCTTGTAGGCCTCGTACTCTTCGGCGCTGCGGCGCTCGTAGTCGCGCGGAACAGGCAGGCTGATGTCCAGCATTTTTTCCAAATGGTTGGCGAGCTGCCTGGCCGTGACTTTCTTTAAGATTTTTTCGATTACTTCAAAAACGACTTCGTCTGTGAATTCGTTTTTGGCTATCATGTCCTCTACGGCTATGCGCACGTTCAGAGGATAGTCGCGCAAGTTTTTCTTAAACCTGTCGTATTCGTCTTCTGTAAGGGCGGTCCTTTGCTTTCCGTCGCCCGTTACGGCTCCGCTAAAGTCAACCTGGTCTATGCCGCCCTTCTTTCCTTCGTTGGCGTAGGGATCGGCTCCCTCTTCCGAAAAGCCAGGAATGCTAAAGTCGTCGCCCGAGCCTTCAAGCGCAAAGTCGTCGCCGGCCTTTGAAAGCTGGCTGTCGGTGTCCTGAATGTTAAAGTCGCCAAGGGCGCTGGCTGTGGCGTCGTCGGTTCCGCCTAGACTTTCGCCTGGAAGGGCTCCGTCTTCTTGCGGAGCGGAATCGCCGCCAAAGGAATCGGGCATATCAAAGGAACCCAAGTCCATGCCGTCAGTGTTGAATATGTCGGCGTCGCTTGCCGGAGCTTCAACCGCGTCGGCCGAAATTTCCTGTCCGCCTTCCGCTCCGCCCAAATCCATGTCGGGCAAGTCAAAGTCCATGCCGCCGACGTCGGAAGCGCCTTCGGCGGGAGCGCTCTCGTCCGCGGGAGTTTCTTCCGCGCTTTCTTCAACGGGGCTTTCTTCCTCAACCGCGGGAGCCTCTTCCGAAACATCTTCCGCGGGGCTTTCGCCTCCGTCCATTTCGGGAATGTCGGGCATGTCAAAGTCCGCGCCGTCAAGGCCGGAGCCAAGGTCTGGCATGTCAAAGGACGCGGCGTCCTCGGCGGGCGCGTCTTGGGCTGCCGCAACGTCTTCAGCCGCAACGTCTTCGGCCGCGGGCTCCTCGGCGGCTGGCTCCTCAATCGGGCCGTCATTGTTCAAGGCCGAAACTTCGGCAGGGACTTCGCTGATTTCTTCAGGCAAGTCCATGTTAAGGTCTATCGCGCCGCCGCCCGAAAAATCGGCGTCAGCCTGGGCAAAGGGATCGTCAAAGCCGGCGGCGAGGTCGTCAGAAGCGGCGGGAATTTCTTCAGCCGCGGGAACGTCTTGCGCATCCGCAACATCTTCGGCCGCGGGAGCAGGGGCTCCCAAATCGTCGGGGAGCTCAAAATCAAGCGGCGCCTCTTCCAACGCCGTCGCGTCCTGGGCCGCGGGAGCGTCTTCCATCGCGGGAGTCTCCGCGGATCCAAGGTCGTCAAAGGCCGGAATGTCGCCGATGTCAAAGTCCATGCCGCCCAAGCCGTCAGCGGCTGGCGCCTCTTGGGCCTCGGGAGCGTCTTCCATCGCGGCGTCGCCCAAATCGGGAAGCTCAAAATCAAGCGGCGCTTCTTCCAACGCCGTCGCGTCCTGGGCCTCGGGCTCGGAAGCGGCGTCAAGGCCGTCAGCCGCGGGCGCCTCCTCCAAGGAAAGGTCGTCCAAAGGCGGAATGTCGTCCAAGTCAAAGTCAATCGAGCCCAAATCGTCCGCGGCAGGCGTTTCCGCAGCCGGCGTCTCTTCCGCAAAAAGCGCGTCGTCCGCAAGCTCCGCTTCTTTGGCGAAGGACTCTTTAGCCTCGGGCTTTTCCGCGCTTTTTTCGTCATTCTGGGGCGGAAACTCTCCGTAAGGAGTCGCAGCGTAATACGGCGGATTTTCTTTTGTCGCTGTCGAATCGTCTGTAAAAAGATCCGGCTTTAATACCGCGTTGTCCTCTTCCGGCGGAAGCGGCTTAAAAATCTCTTTTTTCTCTTCCTTTGGAGGAGAAGGCATCTCAAAGTCTTCAACGTCGTCGCCAAAAAGCGCCGAAGCGTCAACATCTGCCGCGTCCGCTTTTTGCGGAGCCTTATATTCCTCAACGCCCATGTCGTCGTCAAGGCTCGCAAAATCGATTTCTTGCGGCTGCATGGCTTCGGGCTCGGGAGCGCTGGGAGCGGCTTGGCTTGGAGCCTCAGGCTCGGGAATGTCAACCGCAGGCGCCGGCTCGGGCTGGGCCTTTCCCTTGTTGGGATTGAGAATCGCGTCAAGCTCTGGAATTCCCGTGGCGCCTTCAAAGGGCATCGCGGAAGAAGGAGCGGCGGAACTAGCGCTAGGCTTTCCGGGGCCGCCCATAAGGGCTCCAATGTCGGGCTTTTTTTCGTCGGGAGCGCTTTCAAGAACTCCGTCGTCGTCAAAGCCGAATCCGGAATAGCCGGAACCGCTTATGCCCTTTGGCTTTGGCGGAGGCTCCGGCTCAGGTTCGGGAACGGGCTCCGCTTTTGCGGCCTTGCCCTTGCCTTTGCTCTTGCTTTTGCTGGAAGATGTCGAGGCGCCGTCTCCAAAAGCGCTCAAATCGGGAGCGTCGCCCCCGGCCGAAATTCCGCTCAAGAGGTCGTCTACGCTTATGTCGGAACTGGATTCTTTGGCTTCTTCCGCGGCCTCGGCTTCCGGCGTTTCTTCCGGCTCGGGCTCGGGCGGCTTTGGCTTTTCGGGCATGCCGAGAACAAAGTCGTTGCTGTCGTCAATGTCTGGAATTGTGTCTGGAATCGGAACGGGTACAGCCTTTTCGCCCCGCTCGGCGCGAAGCTTTATTTCGTTTCCTAATTTGAGAACGGTTTCGCTTAATTTTTTTAATTGGCTATAGCCAGGCATACCCTAAAATTTCCCCACCTGGAATAAAAAAATTCCAATATCCATTATACACTAAATTTTCGGTTTTTACAATAGAAATCTTAAAAAAAAGTTCAAAAAGGGGGCTTGGCGTAAGGGGAAATTTGGGGTATAATATATTTATGAAACAGATCAAAAAAGCCATTCTAGCAACTTTAACGCTTGCGGCTCTTTGCGCCTGCGCCAGCGCCAAAAAGCAAAAAGCCGGCCCAAAAGCCCCGGAAGCTCAAAACATCGGAATGCAAAACCCCTTTAAAAGCTGCAAAAGCCTAAAGGACGCGGAAAAAACCGCAGGCTTTGACTTTAACCTTTTGGATGTTTTTGAAGACTGCGCGATTCAAGTCTACCGCGCGATTCCAAAGCAAATGATAGAGGCGATCTACGACTCTGGAACTGGCGACGAAATCCGAATAAGAAAGGCTCCAGGAAAAAACGACCCCAGCGGCGACTACAATATTTACACAGAAAAATCCTCGCAAACCGTGGACGGCTGCGAGATTGTATTCTACGCAAACGGAAACAAGTGCGGAAAAGCCGTTTGGCAGATGGGCAACTACACTTGCTCGATCACCTCGCGCGACAGAATCAGCGTAGACAAAGCGCTCAAAGCCGCGTCAAAGATTATTGAAATGAACGCCGCTCGTTAATTACGAACGCAAGACCATAATTGCTGTTTCGAGCGGGGTCACCGCGTCCTTGCAGACGCTGCGCGGCTCCGCTAATTAGGCGTCGGCGAAGACTTTGCCGTCGTCAAGCTTGACTTGAAGCTTTGCGTACTCAGAGTGAAAGTCATTCTTGAGGCGGTCAAGGTAGCGCGCGCATTCCCACTTGCACATCGGAAGGTCGTGCAACAAATAGTTTCCGCAAGACTCAGGCTCGGTCGCGGGAACTTTTTCTTGAGTCAAAATCCATTCCAAACATTCAATCGTAAGAGAGCGCATTTCTTCCACGGAATACTTTCCCATCATGATGACGTACATTCCGGTAAGGCAGCCCATAGGGCCCACGTAAACGACGTCTTCCTTTACGCGGGAATTGCGGAACCACGTGGCCATCAAGTGCTCGATGCTGTGAATCGCGCTTGGAGCGACGGCAGGCTCCTTGTTGGGCGTGGTGATGCGCAAGTCGTAGGTGGTAAAGCCCTTGTCCTCGCGCGAAATGTAAATGCCAGGCTTTAGCTTTGTGTGGTCAATCGTAAAACTTTGGATAACTTCCATAACGGTCTCCTTGCGCTTAAAATGCCGCGAGCGTCTTTTCCAAACGAGCGAGCGCCCTATCCTTTCCCAAAATCAAAATAGAGCCGATAAGCGGAGGACTTACGCGGCTTCCGGTGACGGCCATGCGGATGGGCATCATAAAGTCACCCATTTTTACGCCGGCTTCCTCAGACATCTTTCGGCCCAATTCCTCGGCATCCTCGTGGCTCATGCCGAAAATCTGCGAGACAAAGTCTTTGGCTTTTAGCAAAACTTCCTTTGTCTTGGCTTCGTCCAAGCGCTTAGGGATTATTTCCTCTTTTGGCGGAACGGCAGGCTCGGTGAACAAAAAGTGAACCATTTCTGCGGCGTCTGTCAAATACTTAAGGCGCTCCTTGATGAGGGGCATAAGTTTCATAAGCGCGGCCTTTACGTCGGAGCTGGACATGTTCATCGCCTTGTCGACGCAAACCGGCTCGCCGTCTTCGCCAAGAGCGACGCCTGAATACTCAGGGCCGACTTTGGGCTTGGGCTGCGGGTTTTCGGGATTGATTTCAAGCGCGGCGTCTCCCGTTCCTGTGATGAAAGGAAGAGTCCACTTGTAAAGGTCTTCGTCGCTCAGCATGCGGATGTAGTTTCCGTTGTAGTACTCAAGCTTTTTATAGTCGAATACCGCCGGCGCCTTGTTAAGGTGCTCAAGCTTAAAGGCCTTGGCCAATTCTTCCAACGTGTAGAATTCCTTTCCCTCTTCGTAAGAGCAGCCAAGCAAGGCGACGTAGTTGATAATCGCCTGCGGAAGGTAGCCGCGCGCGCGGAATTCGTTTAAGCTTGTGGAGCCGTGGCGCTTTGAAAGCTTTTTTCCGTCCGAGCCGTTAACCATCGGAAGGTGGCAGAACTCCGGGTGCTCCCAGCCAAAGGCGCGGTACATCTGGACGTGCAAGGGCGTTGACGGAATCCATTCCTGGGCGCGCATGACGTGGCTGACTTTCATAAAGTGGTCGTCGACGATGTTGGCCAAGTGGTAGGTTGGAAAGCCGTCGCTTTTAAGCAAAACCGGGTCGGGCGAGATGTCCTCGTTTTTCCAAATGATGTCGCCCAAAAGATGGTCGTGGAATTTGGTCTCCCCTTCAAGCGGAACCTTTAGGCGGATTACGTAAGGCTTTCCCGCGTCCAAGTTGGCTTTTACTTCCTCGGGAGTAAGGTGGCGGCAGTTGCGGTCATAGCCGGGAGCCATTTTGTTTTCTGCCTGGATTTTTCGGATGCGCTCCAAGCGCTCTGCGTCGCAAAAGCAGTAGTAGGCCTCGCCCTTGGCGACCAATTCTTCGGCGTACTTTTTGTAAAGGTCAAAGCGCTGGCTCTGAACGTAAGGGCCGTACTCGCCGCCCTTTTCTCCGCCTTCGTCCCATTCCAAGCCAAGCCAGCTCATCGTGTCGTAAAGGTTCTTTACGTATTCCTCGCCGTAGCGGGTGCGGTCGGTATCCTCAAGGCGCAAGATGAATTTTCCGCCCTTGCTTCTTGCGAACAAGTAATTGAAAAGCGCTGTTCTTACGCCGCCAATGTGCTGCATTCCCGTCGGCGACGGCGCGTATCTTACTCTTACTTCTGTGTCTGACATATAGTTACCTCAAAAAAAGTCGTTCTAAAATATGGCGAATATTATAGTATTTTCGGAACGGAATTTCAAGCGGACGACGATACGAGCGGAATTTTCCTTGCAAATAAGTCTCTTTTGGTTTATAATTTAACGCTATACAAAAGTGGTTGGCCGATGAACAGCGAAAACCTTGTTTCGGATTTTGACATAGTCTCTTTTTTTGTGGCCTTGGCGGTAATCTTTTACTCATTCACAAAGTATTCCGAGCAAAGTTTGGGCAACAGGGCCTTTAAGCGCTTGGTCTTTTGCGCCTTGATCTTGTGCGTCACCGACTATTTGGCTTGCCTTTCGATAAAGCTAAGGACGGGCACTTTTCTGGAATGCCTTTTATATTCCATTTACATTTTTTCGTTCGTGGCCTTTTCGCAAAGCTCCATGGCCTACACCAACGCCTACATCTTTACGAAGAACGAGACGATAAAGGAACGAATGATCACCGTAAAAGTGTTCTTTCCAACCTTGGTCCTTCTTTTGGCGGTAAACGCATGGACCGGCTTTTTGTTTTACATCGAAGACGACTATTCCGTGGCAAGAGGGCCGGCCTTTATACTGCTTCCCGCTTTTGCGGCGCTGATTTCGTTCCACAGCGCGGGGCAATTGGCAAAGCACGCGCAAAAGTTCAACAAACAGCAAATAATTGTCCTTTGCTTTCTTTACGAGGCGACAATCGCGATGCCCTTTGTCCAGGCCTACGTCTGTCCCGGTCTTAGAATCGTTTCCTTTGTCTTCATTCTTTTTTCAACCGCGCTTTTGCTGGCCTTGGAAACTCCCGACGACCAAGCGCTCATCGCGACCATAAGCGAGTTGGAAAACTTGCAGCGTGCCCTAAAAGTAAGCGTGGAAAAGAAAACCGTAGAGGCCACGCAACGGCGCGAAAAGCTCGAACGGCTCACAATGCAGATGATGTACACCCTGTCTGAAACGATTGACGCCAAGGACCGCTACACAAGCGGACACTCGGCGCGCGTGGCCCGCTACTCAAAAATGCTCGCGCAAAAAAAAGGCCTCAGCGCCGAAAAATGCCAGCAAATTTTCATGATGGGAATTTTGCACGACATCGGAAAAGTCGGCGTCTCCTCAAAAATCATCAACAAGACAAGCAAGCTGACCGACCAAGAATTCGCGCAAATGAAAACGCATCCGGCCATCGGCTCTTCCATTTTGGAAAAAGTTTCGCTCTTGCCGGAACTAAAGACAGGAGCGCGCTGGCACCACGAGCGCATTGACGGCCGCGGCTATCCAGACGGACTCCACGGAGACAAGATTCCCTTGGAGGCAAAAATAATCGCGGTCGCCGACGCCTACGACGCGATGACTTCAAGCCGCAGCTACAGAAAGCCTATGGAACAGGCGGCCGTCCGCGAGCAACTGGTCAAAGGAACGGGAACCCAGTTTGACCGCGAAATAGCCGGCCTCATGATTGAGCTTATCGACGACGACAAGCGATACATCCTGCATGAATACAAAAGCCGGGAGGAGGCCTCGAATGAATCTTGAAAGCGCTCCCAGCCTTGCCTACAACATAAACTTTGAGGCGGCGGCCTTTTGCTTTATCATGCTCTTGTACATTTACCTGCGCAAGAAGTACTACAACACAAGCCCCGTCAACGACACTTTCCGCCGCCTGGTCTTTTGCCAAATCGTCGCGATTTTCCTTGACATAGTGACGGCGGTTACGATTTCGTTTTCGTCAAAGGTTCCGCTGTGGCTCAACATGGCGCTCAACACTTTGTACTTTGCCTCGTCAAGCTTTTTGTTCTACACCCTGCACTTGTTTTTCATATCGTTCGGCCTAAAGAAAAAAGTGGGCGTCCCCCTGCTCTTCCTTTCGCGCCTTGTGCTTGTCACATTCCTGACGCTTTTGGTTGCCAACATCCCCACGGGAATAATTTTCTCGTTTGAGAACGGCGTCTACAAATACGGAAGGCTTCACACGCTTTGCGCGGGGATCCCGCTTTTGTTCTTGGTTGAATGCGGCGGAACGTTCATTCTGCTTCACAAGAGGCTTCCGGGACAAATCTTTGGCGTCTTGCTTTGCCTTTTGGTGATGTCCGTGGCAGGCCCTGTCTTGCAGTACGCCTTGTTCCCAAAAATTCTTTTGACAAATTTCTTTTCGCTCTTCTCCATGATTCTTTGCCTCTTTGTCTTGGTGTCGCCGGACTACGCGGAGCTTTCAAGAAAACGGGCGGAACTGAACGAATTGCAAATGAACCTTGAGGCCAAAGCGGCGATGGAGTCGGATAAAATTCGCAAGCGCGACAGGCAAAAGGAAATGCTTTCGGCGCAAATCATAGACGCCTTGGCGGCCACCATCGACGCGGCGGACTCAAACCGCAACAGCCACTCCGAAAACGTCGCCGAAAACTCAAGAAAAATCGCGAACATGATGGGGCTTCCAAAAAATGAAGTCCAAAAGATTTATTACACGGCGGTTTTGCACGACATCGGAATCATTGGAGTTTCGGAAGACATAACTTCAAAGCAAGGCGCCTTTACCAAAGAAGAATTTGAGGAAATGAAAAGGCACTCCATTATCGGCGAGCGCATATTGTCAAGGATTCACGAAATGCCCGAAATCGCGACGAACGTTCGAAGCCACCACGAACGCTGGGACGGCTTGGGCTACCCGGACGGCTTGGCGGGCAAGGACATTCCCCTTTGCGCCAGAATCATCGCGGTGGCCGACACTTTTGACGCGCTGACTCACGAGCGCAGCTACAAAAAGGCCATGACGGTGGAGGAAGCCAAGGCGGAGCTAAAGGCAAAGGCCGGAAGCCAGTTTGACCCGGCCGTCGTCGCCGCCGCGCTTGAAGTTCTATAAAATTTCGAGTTCTGGAATTTTTTCTTTTAGCTTTTTTAGGAAGTCCGCGCCGCTTACGCCTTCGCGAAGGCAGGCGAAGAGGCAGTTTTCGCCCGCCACCGTTCCAAGAATTTCGTCAAAGTTCATGCAGTCAAGCGCGTTGCAAACAGGGCTCGCGTGGCCCGGAAAAGTTTTTATCACGACGATGTTTCCCGAATACTCTATGCTGATGTAGCCGCGCAAAAAGTCCTGCGCGAAGAGTCGGTCGCTTTCTTGCCGTTCCTCCTCAGTGGGAAGCGTGTAGACGTAGCCGTCGCGGCCGTCGGCGATTTTTCCGACTTTCAAAAGCTTTAGGTCGCGCGAAAGAGTGGCTTGGGTGACCTCAAAGCCTTCTTCGGTCAAAAGGTTAAGGAGCTTTTCTTGACTTTCTATTTTATTGGCCTTGATTAGTTTTCTGATCGCCTTTAAGCGGCCGCTTCTTTCTTTCATCTTTTAGTCCTGTTTGTTGAATCTTTGGCTGGGAGTCACAGTCCACACCGCCTTTAGCTCTTGGTCGCCGTTGTTGACCAAAACGTGGGGCGCTCCGGCGCTAAATGAAATTCCGTCGCCGGCTTTTATTTGGTAAACGTTTTGCTCGTAGTGCAGCTCGCCTTCTCCGCTAAGGACAAAGCCTGTTTCGCGGCCTATGTGTCCGTACGAGCCCTTGTGGGTTTGCGAATGCGGCGGAATCGTCACAAGGTAGGATTCCATCGTGTGGCTTCCGTCCTCGCTGTTGGGGTGAACGATTTCTTCGTAGCGCACGCCGTCTTCTTCTACGCCCCGCCTCTCGTCGGGATGAATTATCTCAACCGGATGCTTTTTGCGGTATTCCTCGAACAAAAATTCCAAGTTGATGTCCAAGACTTCGGCCAAGGCCAAAAGAGTGTCGATGGCTGGGCTAACCCGGTTTCGTTCGATTTGAGAGACAAGGCTTTCGCTTACGCCGGCGCGCTGGGCCACCACCTTTAATGTGTAGCCCTTTCGCTCTCGGACGGAACGCAGTTTTTCGCCAAAATGATAGGGCGCTTTTTTATTTTGCGAAACTGTCATGTTTTTGCTTCTCCTTGTTGAATCTCATTACAAACTGAATGAAGTAGTCTTCCAATGTTTTTTGCGGGCCGGCGGCGTTAAGGCGCGAGCGGGCGCGGGCGTTGTCGCGGCGCAGGGTGTACATAGAGTAAAAGTCGCGGTAGTCCAAGCCGGCGTCGGTCTTTACGTGCACGCCCAAATATTTTGAAACTTCGTCGCGGCCGATCGCCTTGATTCCCTGGCCTTTTAGAATTTCGCGCAGAGCGTTTATCTGCTCAAAGGAAATGCCAAATAGGAATTCCTCCATCGCTTGGCTTACCATCGGGTCGCTGAGCCTGTCCTTTATAAAGTTGGTCCACATCTCGTCCATTTGCATGGAAATCAAAATCAGCTCGCTGGTGCCCATCATCGTTCCAAAGGCGGGAGCCAGCTTGCGGCGGGCCGTCCAAATGCTTTGCAAAACCGGCGCGATTTGTTCGATGGCCTCGTCGTTGCGATGCTCCCACAACAAAAGGAGCGACATAGCCATCTCGCGGCGCAAGTCAATCTCCACGCTCTTGTCTCGGATGCAGTTAAGGTAAACGTCCTCGGCCAAAAGCGAGAACATCATCGACACAGCCTCGTTGCGCAAGTCGTTGACTTTCTTTTCGTCCTCGCCTATGTTCTTGGCGATTTTTGAAAGCGACGAAAATGTGTGGATTTTTGCGATCAAAAAGCCCTTTCCCAGCGTGGCCTTTGACGGAAGCTGCAAGAGCGCGTCGCCTTGGTCTTGGTGCTCGATAAGGGAATCGATCAAGGAAGTCGGAGTGCGCTCTCCTCCGGCCAAGCGGTGGCGTTCCAACAAAGACGGAAAGCGCGCTATGCTTTTGGCCAAATCGTTGAGGTCGTCGATGCGGGTCAAAAAAGTTTCAAAGCGGTCTGGATTGGCGTCGCGCAAATGCGGCAAAACGGCGTCGAACATGTCCTGCTGCTTTTTGGTAAAAACGACAATTCCGTCGTCCTTTTCCTGGACTTCCTGATTGTCGAAAAACGCGCTTATGTCGATGTTTTCAAATTGAGCTTCCACAGTAACTTTAATAATAGCGCGCTTTTTAAATTTAATCAAATGTTTTTGGACCATGAAACCGCAATTATTTGACAAAAGAGGATTTGCGCGCTATTCTGTTTCTAATGACAGAAACAAAGGATTCGGCGGTCGCTGAAAGCTTTACCGAAATTTGCAAGATTCTCGCGGAATGCTCCACTCAAAAAGAAGCCCAGGATTTTTTGTCCTGCCTTTGCACGCCCGCCGAGCGCGCGGACTTTTCAAAGCGCTGGCTTAGCGTAAAAGAGCTTTACAAGGGAACTCCCCAGCGCGAAATAGCCAAAAAATTCAACATGTCCTTGTGCAAAATCACCCGCGGCTCCAAAGAGCTAAGAAAAGAGGACAGCGCGTTTAAAAAGATTTTGGACAAGCAGAGTTAGCGGCGAGCGTTATGCTTGCGGCGCTTTTCTTCGTACAGGAGCGAATCCGCTTCCTTTAATATCTCTTCCAAAGAGGCTTGGTCGCTTGAAATTTTCTTGCAGCCCAAGCTGATGGAAAGCTCAAAGCCTTCATTGTTAACGATGTTCCACGCTTGGCACGCCGCGTCAATGCTTTTGCGGATTTCGGCAAGCCTAGGCTCGGTCAAGCCGGCGGCGACAATGACAAACTCGTCTCCGCCCAAACGGCCGACAATGTCCGAAGCGCGGAAATTATTTTTTAGTATTTCGGCCTCGGCCTTGATGGCGCGGTCTCCGGCGTCGTGGCCAAAATTGTCGTTGATGCCCTTAAGGCCGTCCATGTCGCCAAAAATAACCATTCCGCCCTGCTTTAGCAAAAGGGCTATGTCCATCGTCTGCTGGCCCATTTCCATAAAGCCGCGGCGGTTTAAAAGGCCGGTAAGCTCGTCGGTATTGGAAATCATGTTAAGGCGCGCCGTGCGTTCCTGCTGGGCCTTGGCGATTTTTTCGGCCCGAGAGCTTTCCCAGGCGGAATTTGTCAAGCGGGAAAATTCCACGCACATCATCGAGTAGATTAAATTCTCGCAAGCGCCCTTTCTAAACACCATGTAGCCGTACTGGGTTTCGCAGTTTGAAAGAACCCACAAAACGTATTGGCCGCGGTCATAGCCCATAATACCGTCCGGCAGCATTTTATCGCGGGGGTCAAAGCAAGGCGGCTCTTCGTTTATGTTTTGAACAAAATGCCTTTCGTCGTCGTAGGAAGCCAACACATACGCTTTGGACGGAATCGAATAGCCTTGGTCGCTTTCCTTGACAAGAACAGGCTCGTCGTAAACGCAAAGGGCCGCCGCGCTCAAGTCAAAGCGTTCCGCGAATTCCTTAAAATTCCTTCTAAGTTTGGCAAGATTCAGGCGGTTTTGTCCCATTGACAAAAAGTTGAACAAAAGGTGGAACTGGGTCTTTTTTCCCAGCCATTCGGCGGCGGGCAAGTCGCCGGTGTTTTGCGCGGCGGCAGCCGGAAGCGCGCCGACAAGCGGCTTGCCGCCATGAGCGCAAGGACAGGACTTTCTAAAGCGGGCGGACGACTGGACGGGAATCACCGCCGGCGCCTTTTTTTTGTTCAACAGGTCAAAAAGAATTTTCGCCGCCGTCTCGCCCTGCTCAAAAAGCTGTTGGTTCACGGTCGTAAGCGTCGGCCGGCTAAAGGCCGCGCGGGCGACGTCGTCAAAGCCGGCGACGCAAACCTTTTCTGGAACTTGGATTTTATGCTTGGCGCAAAAGTCAATCGCGGCGAAGGCCATGTCGTCGTTCAAGGCGAAAACCGCGTCAAAGTCAAAGGAGTCCTTTTCCTCCCAATACTCTTCAAGAAAGGACATCGCGCTTTCATAAGTAAAGTTTCCGCCGATAACGCTCCGCTCGTCAAAGCGCAAGCCCTTGGAATCCAAGTATTCCGAAACGATTTTGGCGCGCTCAACGGCTTCCACGGAACCGGGAAGGTCTCCCAAAAGGCAAAACTTTTTTCGCCTGTGGTTCACGACAAAATCGTCAAGAACGCTTTCTATTCCGCTCTTGGCGTCGCAAACAATGCTTGGAATTCCATGAAATTTCGCTCCCACGCTCACCATCGGAATGTCGGAAAAACTTCTTACAAAACTTTCCAGCTTTTCTTTGGGAGTGTGGTGGCCCAAAACAGCCGAGCATATGACCAAGCCGTCGATATTCCTTATATTGCAGAGACACGCGAGCGTTTTTTGGTGAAAGTCAAATGGCCGATAGGTAACGTCAAGCTCGCCCACGCTGAACACAAAAAGCGGGGCCTCTTTTTGTTCGCAAACCGAGGAAACTCCGTCTATAATTTCCTTGACGTAATCGGAATTGGCGTCATTCAGCATTAGGCCGATTTTTTTAGGGCCGTTTTTCATCTTTAAAATTATACTCCATAAAATTTCCTTTGTAAAGAATTTTTTTTTGCAAAAACGCGGGAATTATGCTAGTATATTCGCTGTATGAAGGCAAAGATTCTTTTTTTTGCGCTTTTTTTGGCGCTGGCCGGCTCGGCCTTTTCGCAAAATTTTGACGTTCGCTTGGAGCCGGATCCCCGCTTGGACCAAAGCGTTTTTAAATGCCCGGAGATTCCGGCGACACCATTCATACGCGCCTGTCTTTTGGCGAGCGGAGCCGATTCCGACGCAATAGACCGGCGCGCGGAACAGTTGGAAAACCTTTGGAATGAACTTTCCCCCAATTTGGACGGACCCCAAAGCGCCGAGGAAGAGGCGGACAAAATTCTTTTTTTCATTTACGAAAAGCTTCTCTCAAAATACGACTTTTACCAAACCCGCGTAGACTTGGCGGTGGAAAAGGGAGTCTACAATTGCGTTTCCTCGGCCGCGCTCTTTATGTTCTTTTGCAAAAAGGCCGGCATTCCCGTAGTTGCCTACGAATGCGTCCGCCACGCCTATTGCGCGATTTACCAAGACGGCTCACCGATCGACGTTGAGACGACAAATCCCTACGGCGTCAATCCCGGAAAAAAGCGCGGCGAAAAGCTGGCCAACGGAAAGACTCAGTACCTTACCGTTCCCGCAAAGGACTACGCGGGCCGCCACCAAGTCGACGACCGCCGCGTAATCGCGATGATTTACTGCAACCGCATTTCGCAGCTGCAAAAGGAAAAACTTGAGGACCAAACGGTAGGCCTTGCAATCGACGCCTATCAAGTCCAAGACCACTCGCCCGTTTCAAGGAACGAGCTGGACATTTGCGTCGGAAACGCCTCCAACATTCTTACAAAGGCGGAACGGGAGGAAGAGGCCATCGCCTTCTTAAAAAAAGCGGAGGAAATTTTCGGCCCTTCCCAAAACTGGACAAAGCGAATCGCGACAAACTACTACAACATGGTTTTGGACAAAATCAAAAAAGATCCGCTAGGCCAAGGCCTTTCATCGCTTGAAGAAAACAAAGAATTCTTTTCCAAAAAAGACTATGACGACCTAAAGGAATACGCTTACTTGACGGGCGCCCAGACGGCGGCCAAGCGCGACTGGAAAAAAGCAGTCTCCATAGCGGACCAAGGCCTAAAGGAGCTTCCGCAAAGCAAGCGGCTCCAAAGCAACAAGAACGTTTACGAGCAAAACATCGCGATCGACTATCACAACGCCGCCGCCGACCTTTTCAACTCCGGCGACAAGGAAGCGGCGCTTCAAAAAATAAAGCAAGGCCTAGAAGAATTGCCAAAAAACAAAATCCTTTTGAGCGACCTTGAAAAAATGTCTCGCGCGCAGTAATATTCCGTTATGACTGTATTTCAAAACATCAACCGCTTGGTTTCCTACGCCCTTAAGACGGGCCTCATCGCAAAAGAGGACGTCACCTACGCGCAAAACCGTTTGCTTGAGCTTTTCCGCTTGGACGGCTTTGAGGGAGCGGACGCCGACAGCGCTAAAACGAACGGCGCGGCAAACCAAAAATTGCCCGCCGTAAAGACAAGCGACTTGGAAGGCATTCTAAAAGAGCTTTTGGACTGGGCCGCGGCCAACAATGTTTTTGAAGACACGGGAATCGCCTCGCGCGATTTGTTCGACACAAAGATCATGGGCCTTTTGGTTCCGCCGCCGTCGGACGTGATAGAAATTTTCGAAACTCTGCGCGCCGACTTTGCCCCGCAAAAGGCCACCGACTGGTTCTATAAATTTTCGCAAGACACAGACTACATCCGCCGCTACAGAGTTTGCAAAGACTTAAAGTGGAAGGCGGCCACGCCCTACGGAGCGCTTGACATTACGGTAAACCTTTCAAAGCCGGAGAAAGATCCCAAGGCGATCGCGGCGGCGCGGCTTGCAAAACAGTCGGGCTACCCCAAGTGCCTCCTTTGCCCGCAAAACGAAGGCTACGCCGGCCGCCTGAACCATCCGGCGCGGCAAAACCACAGAATCATTCCGCTGACCCTTAACGGCGAAAAATGGGCCTTGCAATACTCGCCCTATGTTTACTACAACGAGCACTGCATCGTATTGAACCAAAAGCACGTTCCGATGAAAATTTGCCGCGCGACTTTTGAGCGCCTTTTGGATTTTGTGGAGCAGTTCCCCCACTACACTTTGGGAAGCAACGCCGACCTTCCGATCGTAGGCGGCTCGATCCTTACCCACGACCACTTCCAGGGCGGCCACTACGAATTCGCGATGGCGCGCGCTCCGATAGAAACGCCGGTCCAATTCAAGGGCTACCCAAGCGTCAAGGCCGGAATCGTAAAATGGCCGATGAGCGTCATTCGCTTGGACTGCGAAAAAAAAGAGCCGCTAATAAACCTTGCCGAAAAGATTCTTAAAGCGTGGCGCGGCTACACTGACAAGGCGGCCTTTGTCTATGCAAAGACCGACGGAGTTCCCCACAACACAATCACTCCGATCGCCCGCCGCCGCGGCGAGCTTTACGAGCTGGACTTGGTTTTGCGCAACAACATCACGACGGACGAGCATCCGCTTGGAGTCTACCATCCGCACGCCGAGCTCCACCACATTAAAAAAGAAAACATCGGCCTTATAGAAGTCATGGGCTTGGCGGTTTTGCCGTCGCGCCTAAAAAAGGAAATGGCCGCGCTTTCCGACGCTCTTGTCGCGGGAACGGACATCAGGGCGGACGAGTTTTTGACCAAGCACGCCGACTGGGCGGAACAGTTGAAGCGCAAATACAAGTTCGACAAAGACAACGTCCAAAAGATTCTTAAAAAAGAAATCGGCGTCGTCTTTTCAAAAGTTTTGGAGCACGCGGGCGTTTACAAGCGGTCGCCGCAAGGAAAGGAAGCCTTTCTTAAATTTGTCCAAGCGGTCAACAAAAAATAGAGCGGCAAAAGCAAAATGGACAAATCAACCTTCGCGAAAATTTTAAGAATCACCTCACCCATTTTCTTTGGCTACGTTTCCATCGGCATTCCCTTTGGCCTTATGGTGTCGCGGGCCGGCTACCCCTGGTGGCTGGCTCCCCTTATGAGCGTCACCATGTACACGGGAACGGGACAATACATCGCGATCGGAATGTTCGCGGCGGGAGCGGGCTTGGCGCCGATTATGCTTGTCCAAGTCTTGGTCGGAATCCGCCACATTTTTTACGGGCTTTCGCTTTTGACAAAATTCAAGGAAGTCGGAAAATGGAAGGCCTATTTGGTCTACGCCCTTACCGACGAAACCTACGCCGTCCTTTGCTCGGTTGACGCTCCCGCGGGCGTAAAGCCCGGACGCTTTTACGCAGCCATCGCCGCCCTGGACGAGTTTTATTGGACTTTGGGAGCCACAATCGGAGCGGTTGCCGGAAGCCTGATCAACTTTTCGTTTGAGGGCGTTGACTTTGCCCTTACCGCGCTTTTTTGCGTCATTTTGACCGAACAGATTTTAGCCAGCAAGGACTTTGTTCCGCCCTTGATTGGAATCGCAACCGCCGTCGCCTGCTCCGTCTTGGAGCGGCTTGGAATTCTTCCGCAGGGAAACATGCTTTTGGTCTCCCTTTCGTTTGGAATCGCGGCGCTGGTATTGGCAAAGAACGTCGGAAAGCCCAAGAGAGATGCGGGCGGCCCCGCAATCGCGGGCGTTGAAACAAGCGCCGGCGCGGACGGCGAAGGGGGCCAATAATGAGTTCCCCAACGACGGTCGCTTTGACCATAATTTTGACTAGCCTTCTATTGTTCTTTTACAGGGGCGCGCCCTTCTTGATTTTCTCCAAGCGGGAGCCGCCCAAAGCCCTTAAATTTGTCGAAAAATGCATTCCGCCGCTTATAATCGCCACGCTCATAGTCTACTGCCTAAAGGACATCGACTACGCCGCGCGGCCCTGGGGAGCCCCCAATTTTATCGCCATCGCGGCCACCGTCCTCCTCCACTTGTGGAAGCGGAATTCGATGATAAGCATCTTTGGAGGAACGATTTTGTTCATGCTTTTGAGCCACGTTTTTTAGCGCCAGGGCCCGCTTTTCAAGTCCGTTTTTTTTGTTTTTTTTCCGTAAACATATTGACAAAACCACGCAATAACATCATTCTATGCCTTATGCGTTTACATAGCGTTAAGCCGGCCGACTACGGCGGCAAAGATCATTAGTTACAGAGGCTCGTGGATTTGAAAGGCAGTCAAGTTACCATCGACCATGTCAGCAAGCGTTTCGGCGATTTTGTCGCGCTTGACGACATCAACTTTACGATTAAGCCCGGCGAGTTCTTCTCGCTCTTGGGCCCTTCGGGATGCGGAAAGACAACGCTCTTGCGCATCATAGCAGGCTTTGAATTTCCTGACGAAGGCGTTGTTCTGTTCGACGACAAGAACGTAATTCCCTTGGCCGCCAACAAGCGCCAGTCGAACACTGTGTTTCAAAACTACGCGCTCTTCCCGCACCTTACGGTCTATGAAAACGTGGCCTTCCCCTTGCGCCTTAAAAAGGTCGCAAAAGAAGAAATCGACCAAAAAGTAAAGCAGTATTTGCGCTTGGTTCAGCTTGAAGCCCACATGCAAAAAAAGCCCAACCAGCTTTCGGGCGGCCAAAAGCAGCGCGTCGCCATCGCCCGCGCCCTCATCAACGAGCCAAAAGTGCTTTTGCTCGACGAGCCCTTGAGCGCCCTTGACGCCAAACTCCGCGCGAACCTTTTGTTGGACTTGGACGCGATCCACGACAAAATCGGAATCACTTTCATCTATGTTACCCACGACCAGAGCGAGGCGCTCTCGGTAAGCGACAGAATCGCGGTAATGAATTCCGGCCACGTATTGCAGGTCGGAACACCCTTTGAAATTTACGAAAGCCCGGCGACGCAGTTTGTGGCCCAGTTCATCGGCGACACAAACTTGTTCGAAGCCGAAGTCGTTGAATGCGTTGAGCACAAGGACCCCAACGGCCAGGACGACTGGATGGTCACTTGCAAGGTTCCCGCCTTGGGAAAGCAGGCCTCCCTCTCCACCGACACCGCGGAACAGCAGACGCTGGACAAATACATGATGGTCACAGACTACGAGCACACCGAGCCCGGACAAAAGGTGGCCTTCACGATCCGCCCCGAAAAGGTTCGCATCACAAAGCAAGAGCCTGACACCGGCGGCCGCACGGACATCAACGTTTACAAAGGCGTCGTAGAGGAGCCGATTTACTCAGGCTTCCAGTCAAAGTTCTACGTCCGCTTGGAGAACGGCGCGCTTGTAAAGATTTTCAAGCAGCACACAAACTATATGGAAAACGGACCTGCCATTCAATGGAAGGACCAGGTTTACGTCTCTTGGTCAGCCGAGGACGCCTATCTTGTTGAAGACATTGAAAAGTAGGACGACGATGGAAGAAAAATCTAGCGAAACAAAGGCCTTTAAAAAGGCCAACCCCGGCCCCTTTTACGCTTGGCCGATGGGCTTGTGGTTCACAATCTTTTTCATCGCGCCGATCGTAATCATAGTCTGCTACTCATTCATGAAGCGCGACGTTTATGGCGGCGTCACCGCGGAATTCACTCTTAAGGCTTACCAGCAAATGCTGGATCCGGCCTACGGAAAAATATTTTTCCGCACCCTTTTCATCGCGGTCTTGTCCAGCTTTTTGTGCATCGCCATCGCGCTTCCCTGCGGTTACGCGATCGCGCGAAGCCGCCATCAAACGCTCTTTTTGATTTTGGTAATCATTCCCTTCCTTACAAACTCGCTTATCCGCATCTTTGCCTGGATGACGATTTTGGGAGACAACGGCTTGCTCAACTCCTTTTTGCGCGCGCTTCATTTCGCGCCGCGAAAGTTCATGTTCACAAAGGGAGCGATCGTCTTGGTAAGCGTCTACATGTACCTGCCCTACGCGATTCTTCCCATATTCACCAGCGTTGACCGCTTTGACTTTAGCTTGCTTGAGGCGGCGCGCGACTTGGGAGCCACAAAGAGCCAGTCGATGACAAAGGTTTTGATTCCCGGAATCAAGAGCGGAATTTTGAGCGCCTTGATTTTCACTTTCATACCGATTTTTGGCCAGTACACCGTTCCCCAGATGGTGGGCGGAAAAGACAGCTACATGCTTGGAAACATCATCGTAGACCAAGTTCAAAAGGCGCGCAACTGGCCCTTGGCCTCGGCCTTTAGCCTTGTAATCACGATTGTTTCGATGGGCTCAATCTTGTGGATGCTTTCTTCAAGCAAGAAGGAAGCGGCTCTCAAAAAGTCTTCTACAAAAGAAGACTTGGCGGCCAACATGAACGGACCGATGATCGCCCAGAGCTTGGGAGGCGCAAAATGAGAAAGCTCCCTTTCTTTAGCAAAATGCTAAGCCGCCCTGCCCGCCCCGCCGAGCCTACCCGCCACGCAAAGCGGTCTTGGAAAAAACGCGCCGTATCGTTCGGCTTTTCAAACGCGACGCTCGCGCTCACTTTGGTTTTCTTGTTCTTGCCTCTTTTTGTCATTGTCTTCTATTCTTTTAACGAGGCCAAGGACACAACTTGGACAAAATTTTCTTTTGTTTGGTACGAAAAGTTGATTTTCGGCTCAAGCGACTTGTGGGCCTCTTTGTGGAACAGCGTTTTTGTAGCCATCATTTCTTCGCTGGTCGCCACCGTTTTGGGAACCTTGGCCGCGATTGGAATCACTTGGTACAAGTTCCGCGGAAAGAACTACATCCAGACGACAAGCTTTTTGCCGATGGTTTTACCCGAAGTAATCATGGGCGTTTCGCTCTTGATTTTCTTTAGCGGAATCAAGATGGCGCTGGGCCTTACGACGATTTTCATCGCGCACACTACCTTTTGCATGCCTTTCGTCTACCTTATGGTCAGCGCCCGCATCGACGAGTTTGACTATTCGATTATAGAAGCCAGCCACGACTTGGGCGCCAACGAAGTCCAAACCTTGTTCAAGGTGATTCTTCCGGCGATCATGCCCGGAATCGTCTCCGGCTTTATGATGAGCGTGACGATGTCTTTGGAAGACTATGTCATCACATTCTTGGTTTCGGGACCGGGAAGCACGACGCTTCCGCTTTACGTATACTCGATGATACGCTTTGGCGTCAGCCCGGTAATCAACGCCCTTTCATTCGTTTTGATTGTCGCGATTTGTTTCGTTACAATAATATTAAGAAAAAGCGTCAAGAGCTTCGCCTCTTCCCGCTAGATTATTTTATAAGGATACTTTTATGAAAAAAAGCGTCGTAAAATTTTCAGCCCTTGTATTGGCAGCGCTCGCAGCGTTGTCATGCCTCGTTTCCTGCTCAAAAAAGAACGACAGGACCTTGTACCTTTACA
>JBGUQT010000168.1:0-6025 GCA_045131275.1 Treponema sp. | reverse complement strand
AAAACGCGCCGTTCTTTTTCTTTCCGCCGTTTTGAGCCGAGGCGTTTTGGACAGAAGCGCCGTCACCGCCGACAATCTCAAGGCTGACTTTTGCCGTTCCGCTTTTTATCATTCCGATTTTTACGGCGGCGGCTTTTGACAAATCGATTTCTCGGCCTTTTACAAAGGGGCCGCGGTCGTTGATGCGCACGATTACGGACTTTCCGTTTGAAAGGTTTGTGACTTTTACTTTTGTGTTGAACGGAAGAGTTTTGTGCGCGGCGGTCAAGTCGTACATGTTAAAGACTTCGCCGTTTGAGGTTTTGCGGCCGTGGTACTTGTCGGCGTAATAAGACGCCACCGCGCTGCTTTTGTAGACAGAAAGCGCGGCGCTTGCAAAAACGTCGGCCGCCAACAAACTGAGGATTAATGCCAAAAATAAAATCGATTTTCTCATAATTTTATTTTCGGCATAAAAGGCTTAGGACAAAAGCATTTTGTCGCTTAAAGTGTCTTCGCCCTGATGGATGCTAAAGCGCTCAAGCAAGTCCTTGACCTCAAGGTTTTTCTTTTCCTCGCCGCCGACTTCGTAAACGATATGGCCGTCCAACATCATTATCAAACGGTTTCCGTAACGGATTGCGTCGCGCATGTTGTGCGTTACCATAAAGGTTGTAAGCTTGTCGCGCTGGACAAAGAATTCCGTCAATTCCAAAACTTTTTTGGCAGTCTTGGGATCGAGCGCGGCGGTGTGCTCGTCAAGCAAAAGAAGCTGGGGCTTTTGCAAAACGGCCATAAGCAAGGTCAAAGCCTGGCGCTGGCCGCCGCTCAAAAGTCCGACCTTTGCGGTCATGCGGTCTTCCAAGCCCAATTCCAATTTGGCCAGCGCTTCCTTGAACAAGCCGCGCTCTTTTTGGGTGATTCCCCAGGCCAAGGTGCGCTGTCTTCCGCGTCTGTAAGCCAAGGCAAGGTTTTCTTCTATTTGCATGTTGGAACAAGTTCCAAGCATCGGGTCTTGGAAAACGCGGCCCAAGTACTTGGCGCGCTTGTGCTCTTTTACGTGGGTAAGGTCGTTCCCGTCAAGCAAAATGGAACCCGAGTCGCAAGAGTGGACTCCGGCGATAAGGTTTAGGAGCGTTGACTTTCCGGCGCCGTTTCCGCCAATTACGGTGACAAAGTCTCCGTCGTTAAGCGTAAGGCTTACGTTTTTGAGCGCCCTGCGTTCGGTGATTTGGCCAGGATTGAAAGTTTTTGAAACGTGTCGAACTTCAAGCATTTTTCTCTCCTTGAGCGGCGTCACCGTCCTTTTTCCAAGCGATTTTCTTCTTAAGCACAGGGAGCGAGAGTGCGAAGGCGACGATAATCGCGCTGAACAACTTCATGTCCTGCGTCTTCATTCCTATTTGCAAAACGATCGCGATAATCAAGCGGTATATGACGGAACCAATCACAACGCCCAAGAGCTGCACCCAGAACGAAAATTTTTGTCCAAAGAAAACCTCGCCGATGATGATCGAGGCTAGTCCTATTACGATCGTTCCGATACCCATGCTAACGTCGCCAAAGCGCTGCTGCTGCATTACCAAGCCGCCGCTAAGCGCGACAAGACCGTTGCTTATCATAAGCGCCAAGAGCTTCATGTTGTCGGTGTTGATTCCCTGCGCGCGGCTCATGCGGGCGTTGTTGCCCGTGGCGCGGATGGAGCTTCCAATCTCGGTTCCAAAGAACCAGTAAAGCGCCGCGATAAGCGCGACGGCAAAGACAAGGCCGGCGGCAAGGCTTGACCAAGTGGGAGCCATGCCCTTGAACTTTTGCGACAAGCCAAGGATGTCGCTGATGTAATTCATAATCGTTTTGTCGGCGCGCGCAAGCGGCTTGTTTGGTCCGCCCAAAACGCGCAAGTTGATTGAATACAAGGCAAGCTGCATCAAAATACCGGCAAGGATTCCCGGTATGTTCAACTTTGTGTGAAGCAAGCCCGTAATCGCTCCCGCAATCATCCCCGCAAGAATCGCGAACAAAAGCGAGAGCAAGGGGTTCATTCCGCCGGCAATTAAAATGGCGCAAGAACAGCCGCCCAAAGCAAAGGAACCGTCAACGGTCATGTCGGCAAAGTCCAAAATTTTAAATGTGATGTAAACGCCAAGCGCCATGATTCCCCAAAGGATTCCCTGGCTGGCGGCTCCAATCATCGATGCTATAAGCGGCGGCATAGTTCCTCCAATTATTTGATCAAGTCGGCGGGAATCTCGATTCCCAACTCGTCGGCGACTTCCTTGTTGTAGCTAAAGTCGCACTTTTCCAAATACTGAATCGGCATGTCGGCGGGCTTTTTTCCGTCCTTCAAAACTTCAACGGCCATCTTTGCAGTCTGCAAGCCAAGCTCGTAGTAGTTGATTCCGTAAGTGGCCAAGCCGCCGCCTTGAACCATTCCTTCCTCGCCGCAAATTACGGGAATCTTGTTGGGAGTTGTGACAAGCGCTACTGTCGCGAACGACGAGGCAATCATGTTGTCTGTGGGAGCGTAAATCGCGTCAACTTTTCCGACCAAGCTCTGCACAACTTGCTGAACTTCGTTTGTGTTTGAAACCGTGGCTTCAACAAAGTCAAGGCCTTCTTTTTTGCAAGCGGCTTCGGCAAGGTTGGCCTGGAAGCGTGAGTTCTCTTCGCTTGAGCAAAAGAGAATGGCCACTTTTTTTGCGGAAGGAACCAAGCGCTTGAGCAAAGCGATTTGCGCGGCGCAAGGAGTCAAGTCAGAAGTTCCGGAAACGTTGGTGCCGGGCTTTTCGTTTGACTCAACAAGCTGGGCGGTTTTGGGGTCCGTTACGGAAGAAACCAATACCGGAATGTCGCTTGTCATGTTGGCCACAGCCTGAGCGGCAGGAGTGGCGATAGCGAAAATCAAGTCGCTCTGGTCGTTGACCAATTTCTGCGCGATCGTAACGCAGTTGGCCTGCTCGCCCTGCGCGTTTTCGTAATCAATCTCAATGTTCTGTCCGTCAACATAACCGGCGGCCTTAAGTCCGTCAACAAAGCCCTGGTAGTTCTTGTCCAAGGCGGGATGCTCTACCAATTGAATAACGCCGATTTTAATTTTTTTGTCTTTCTTTTGACAAGAAGAGAACAAAGCCAACGCGGCAACAGCGGCCGCAAAAACGATGATTTTTTTCATATAATATTCCTTACTTTTATATATGATTATATAAAAAGCGAGATGTATTATAGTGAATTTGGATAAGGAATTCTAGCGCCTTTAAAGAATTTTAGTGAGAGTAAAGGAGTTGTGGCGGCAAACCGCCGCCATTATCGGCTAGCCAAAACTATTTCCTGGCTACTATAACCATTGTGCTCATATTCTGGTTGTACGGTTCAAAGTTATAGCCGCCGTATATCTCCGCGCTTTTAAAGCCGCTGGCCAAAATCAGGCGTTTTAGCTCCACGGCGGAATAGAGGCGCTGGACGTATTCGTGCTCGATGCGGCCGCCGTCTTTGCCCAGCAGGGTCCACTTGGAACGGAGGCCTTCCCACGCTCCCTCTACGGTGAACTTGGTCAGAACGGTCATGCCTGCGCGCTCAAACCATTCGCCTTCGGTCCAGAACTTGATCGCGGTCTCGCGGCTCACGCATTCCAGTATAAAAAAGCCGCCGTCCTTAACGCAGTCGGCGATATGGCGCAAAATCTGGATGTCCTCTTCTATCGTGTCGCAATATCCAAACGAAGTGTAAAGGTTGATCGCCGCGTCAAACTTTTTTTTGCTGACAAAGGTTCTAAGGTCGTCTTTTATCCATTCGATTTTGACTTTTTCGTCGGCGGCGCTTTCTTTGGCCGCGTCCAACTCGGACTGAATCAAATCAACGCCGGTGACTTTTAGGCCGCGCAAAGCAAGCTCGATGCTGATGCGTCCAGGTCCGCAGCCCGCGTCCAAAACGCTCGCTCCTTTAGAAAGCCCTGCGATTTTGCAAACCGCTTCGGCGACGCCGGGAGCCTCCGCCCACTTGGGAGCGTCAAACATAATCGGCCCGTAATTTTTCCAAAAAGACTCGTTTTCAAACCAAGAGCGTTCCGCCATAATTCCTCCCTGCGATTTTTTGCCGTTATATTATATCACGGTTCGAGCGTTTTTTCCAGCAAAAGCTAGAATGACGCTCCGCCCGAAAAACTGTACTGAAAGCGCTTTTCGTCAACGTTGTAAGACGCTCCCATCGCAAAAGCAGGGAACGCTAGTTTTGCCAAATAAAGCCTGACTCCCGCCTCGGGACCCACGCACAAATAATTCGAGTTGTTCAGCTCACGGGCAACGGCCACTTCATAAAGGCCGTAGACAGAAAGGATTCCAAATTTCGCTTTGACGACCGCGGCCTCAAAGCCCGTCAAAAAGCCAAAAATTTGGTCGGTCATAAAGCCGCTCGGAAGCAGCGTCACGCCGGACTTTCCGCGGCCGACATAGTTTGTCTTTAAAAGATTGTTGGAGACAAATCCGCGAGCGCCCGTTATAAGGCGGACGCGGCCGCAGATTGGCTGCTGGACCTCGCCGCTAAAGGTTAGCGTTTGCGCGAACCTTTGCTCGGCCACGTCGGAAAACAAAAACTCTCCGCCAACGCTAAAAGAATTTACGCTCAAGAAAAATCCGTTCCACGACGACGAAGAAATTCCCCAAGAGGCGTCAACGCTCCATTGGTTCCGACGCTGTACTTGCGGCGAATCTATCGGATAAAAAAACGAGTAGCCGCTTCCCACGCTTAAGGATGTGGAATTTGTCGGCTTGAACAAAAGCCTTGCGCGCGCTCCGGCGTAAACGTTTTCGTATCCAAAGACCTTGTAGTTTTTTGAATTTGCAAAATCATGCTTGCCTTTTGAAAAGTTTGCCGAGACAGAAAAACCGACGTCTCCCTTTTGGGCCGGCGGCTTTTGAAAAACCCCCGCGACAAAAAAACCGCTGGAAGAATACATGCCGCCAACCGTCGCCATGCAGCGTTGGCCCAGAGCGTTCATGTCCATTATAAAAAGGCCGGCGCCGTAAGTATCGCCAGTGTAGTAGCCGATCGGCATCGGCAAAATCGTCCACTTTTCCTTGAACGAAATGTCAACCGCGGCGCTTGTTCCGTCCAGCGGCCGCGCGCTTACCTTTATTTGGTCAAACAAATTTTGCGCTTGCAAAACCGTTTCTATTCCTTTTAACGTTTGCTCGCTCGCGGGCTTTTGCAAAAACTGGTTTAGGATTTTGTCCATGTAGGAACGCTTTGTGCGCTTTAATCCGCTTATGTCAAACTGAACTATTGCAAGCGCCGAAAAATCTTGGGCCGCGGTTTTTGGGCTTTGAAACGCGTCGCTTTCTTGGCAAAAAAGACTTGCCGCAAAAAAAAGAGAAAAGAATAAAACAAAAAGCGCGCTCCTTTTAGGCATCGTCATCGAATACTTAGTTTACATTTTTTCACTGCAATTTACAAGTGAACTTTGAGCCAGGCCATTTTGGGTCGCGCGGATTTCCATCCGCTTCGTCGCCGCCATTCGCCGGGCTTTGCGCCGACAAGACAAAGTTGTGGCGGGCGGCGATCTCTCGGGCAATCGCAAGGCCCAAACCGCTTCCGCCCTTGTTGCGTTCCGACGACTCTTTTTTAAAGCGGTCAAAAATAAAGGGCAAGTCCTCCGCGCTGATTCCGCTTCCGCCGTCGGTAACGGTAATCTCGTCGTCGCCGATCCGCATCAAAACCTCGCCGCCCTCCGGCGAAAATTTTACGGCGTTGTCCAAAATCGTCATGAACATTTGGCGAACGCGGCCGCCGTCTCCTTGGATAATTTTTTGACCGTCAGTCCTATCGACCTTTATCAAAACGTTTTTTGCGGCGGCCGCTTTTTGAATCGCGTTCGCGGCTTCGTCGGCGGCTTCCTTTACGTCAAAGGGCTCCTTCTCAATTTTAAAGCCCGCTGTTTGCAAGCGCGAAAGTTCCAGCAAGTCGTTGACCAAACGTTGCAAGTGAATCGTCTCCTTTAACATTTGGTCCTGGTATTCGGCGACATCCTTGGGAGCGCAAATCACGCCGTCAA
>JBGUQT010000167.1:0-4475 GCA_045131275.1 Treponema sp. | reverse complement strand
CAATTGGTTCTCCGGCAGGAACTTGCCCACGCTTGACAACCTTGTCGCCCTTGCCAATATTCTTGGAGTCAAGGTTGACGACCTTTTGGCCACTGAATTTGTTCCTGTTGAATATGAGGAAAAGGAAGAGTTTGAATGAAGGAATGCAAACCATATTTGATAAAAATGGAACCTGACGCGAACGCCCTGTTTTGGAACGACAACGAAGGCGACGAGGAACGGGGATTCTGCATAGGCGACGACGAACATCTGACCTTGCCGGGGCGCGACATAGACTTCAATATGCCGGAACTCAAAGAGTGGCTCTCTTTATTTGTCTTTCAAGCGCTTGCCCCTTGCGAATCTGGAGAAACAACGCCGGAAGATTTGGCCAAAACTTTTGATTGGCGTGATTTTCACAAACGAGGAATCGCCCTTGCAGTTGAAGTGAAAAAACTTCTTACAAAAAACTGCGTCTTAAAATACGCCGCTCCGTTTGAAGACAAAAGCGGCTTGCTGCCAGACGAGGTTTTGATTGACGAGGATTTGCAGCATGTGGAAAATGTACAAGAAAACTTATTTAACTTTCTTGCGTTAAAGGACGGGGCCTTATGAAAATATTTATTTGCGGAAGCCGAACAATTGAGAATGAAAAATGGATTTATTCAGAGATTGAAAAGTGTATTGCGGAGAATCATTTTACAGATATAACAATTCTTGAAGGTGATACAAACATGGTTGATTGGATAGCAAAAAGATATGCAACGGTTCATAACATTCCTGTAATTGAATATGCATCTGATGTAAATTATTACCAACGCCACAAAACAATGGCTAAGAATTGTGATTTTATGCTTGTCTTGTGGAATGGAGAATATGCCGATGGTTTGCACGACATTCTGATGGCGGAAAAGCATAATAAACCGTATGCAGTTCGCTTGAAGAATAATGATTTAGTTCTTACGGATTCACTTTTGCATGTTCTTCGTCATAATAAGGAAGTGTTCCGTTTTTCTGAAAATCCAAAAGAAGTATTTCCTGCATTAAGAAAGGCTATAAATAATGCAACAATTCAGAGGGCTTACACAGATCCATATTGGGAAGAAGGACATAACACAGGCTCTTGTTTTTGGGTGATGCCTGTAAAACAGGGTAAAGACTCTTCTGAAGGATCATGGGGTTGTTTCTGCTGTTATGAAGAAGAAATTTCAATTGAGGAAGATGTCGTAATGTTTTATTTGTATCTTCAATTTTTAAAACCGCATTATGACACTTCTATTAAATATACCTGCAAAAGTTATCCTGAGCCTGAATTTGACTGGTGGGGCTACAACCTTTACACATACGAAAGCGTAAGAAAGATGGCCGCAGAAATGAAAGAATTTTCAAAGGACGAATCGTTGGACGAAGAGGCGGCGGAGTTTTACAGGACTCTAGCCGATCGCCTTCTTTTGATGATGGAACGCCAGCCCAACTGGGATTATATTACATTCGAGGGGCCATAAAAAATGCAGCAATTCCAATCGCTGACACCACAAGAATTCTCGCAAGGCTATCCACCCGAAAAGATTTACGTCACAAGCGACCTGCACCTTTACCACACGAACATCGTAAAGTATTGCGGCCGCCCGTTTGATTTTTCTCCAAATGGATGCGCGAAGATGAACGAGTTTCTCTTGAAGAAATTCGACGCGCTGCCGGACGACTGCCTCATTTGGAATTTTGGCGACATTTTCGTGAACCGCCACATTGAAGAGGCAAGAATTATGAACGACATAATGCGGATGAAGAAAAACCGCAAGATGATTTTAATTTTGGGAAACCACGACTTTCAGACGAAGAAAACGCTGTTCAAAACTTACATCGAGTTCTTTGAGCACCTCGGCTTTGACAAGGTTTTTAAGGGGCCGCTGCTATGCGGGAACATGGTCTTGTCGCACGAGCCTGTTTTTCTTGACCCCAAATGCGATGCCGGCCTGTTCAACGTTCACGGCCACACGCACGACAAGTTTGTGACGGAAGACTATTTTTTGAGTGACTTCAACAAGCATTTGAAAAAGCAAAAGGTCAACCCCGCGCAATACATAAATGTCTGCGTTGACGCAAACGGCTTTGAGCTGTTGCGCTATTCGGAACTGTTGGAGAAAACGGCATGATTTACATAACAGGCGACACGCACAACACAATCGACATGCATCATCTCTCGGCAAAGTGGATGCGGCGTTATTGCTTCCTTCAAGGCGCCAAGTATTCCGAGGTAACGGAGGCCATTGTCCTTGGGGACTTCGGCCTTCCTTGGGAAGACTGCCCTGTTGACGAAAACGGAATTCACCCTACGGACAAAAGCGACAAATACCTTTTGGACTGGTACAACAAAAAGCCATTCAAGGTTTTGGCCGTGATGGGGAACCACGACAACTACAACATGCTGGAAAAGCTTCCGCAAGCGGAAATGTACGGCGACAAAGTCCTCAAGGTTAGCGAAAATGTCTTTTACTTGATTCGCGGCCACATTTACAACATTCAAGGAAAAAGCTTTCTTGTCTTGGGCGGAGCGCAAAGCCAGGACAAAAGCAGAAGGACGCTGGACAAGGACTTGTGGGTTCAAGAAGAATGGACTTCGGAAGAGGAAGACGCCTGCATTTCTAGGATAGAAAAATTTGGAAAGGCCTTTGACTTTGTCCTTTCCCATACCGGCCCGCTCAGCGGAATAAGTTGCATAGAGTCGTCTTGCGACGTTCCAGAATACGCGGCTGCCTTTAGGGAAGACAGCAACGTTCGCTTCAACGACAGGATTGACGGAATGATTTCTTACAAGCGCTGGTTCTTCGGCCACTGGCACGAAAACTGGGGCTATGACCACCGCAACCAAAGCCGCTACATTCCGCTGTACACCGAAGGCGTCGTCGTGGAAAAGCTTACGGAATTTAGAAGCTAGACTGTGTTTTTTTTAAGGAGGTATTTGTTATGAAAATTGAAAGAATCGGGAAGCTTGTCTTGGCGGCGCTCGCCGCGGCGGCGATTGCGGCCGCTTTTTGCTCGTGCTCGCAGGACATGCCGGATGGACAAGGACTGTTGGTGATTGAGTCCAATGCCGAGGATTTGTACATCAGGGGCGTGTACGTCCGCCGTCCGTCGGAAAAAGAAAACTACAAGCAGGTGTGGACGGCGCACAACATCGACGTGACGCACAGCAACGTTTATCTCGACGCTGGCGCTTACAGAGTTTACGCAACGACTTCATACATGGGAGTTCTTCCGGGAATCGCCGCGAGCGGATTCGCCGACATAATCATCGCCGAAGGACAGACAAAGTTTCTGTACGTCACCGGCTTGGGGCTCAGCGAATGACGGAATTGAAGAAAGAAGGGCGCTGCGGCAACCCTCAAGCCTTTTACACAAGGCGAGTAATTAGCGCAACGTTGCGCTAATTAAACAGACGCTTTAAAGTGGTTCATCGTTCTATCCATTTTATTTTTTTGGATTGTGATGCCGTAAAACCTGTTTCAGAATCTATCAGTGAAACTTTTTTCAAATAATCCTTGTTGTATTCATTTGGGTCATCATCAATAATTGCGTACTTTTCAACGTCATGGGAGCTAAGGTATTCGTCAATTTCCAACATTCTGTTTTGCATGTTTCTGGTCCTTCCGTAAATTGCCAATCCAAATTCTGCAAGTTGCGCGCGCAATTCCTGTAATTGCGCAGTCTCATTTTCTGGAATTGTTGAATAGCCGTTCTTCCAAGATGAAGTGAGAACGATTTTTATTTCAGCATTCTGACTTAAAAGATACTCGCAAAAAGGCTTTATGCATGCTTTGTTCAGCTGGAAGGGAGTTTTCCAGCTTGCTTTTGTGTTTAGAACTCCATCAATATCTAAAAAAAAAATCCGAAAGTTCATGTTCCATCCCTTAAAAAGAAGCGGCAGAAGCCACAACGACGGTTATCGCCGTTTATGGCAAATCAAATGGCCGCTCTTATTTCCGCGACCAAGCGGGAGCCGCCGCCTCTCTTGCCAAGTATAGCGCATGAACGGCAACCGTCAAGCCTTTTACTCAACGCGAGTAATTGACACAAAGTGAAATTGCGCTACAATGGACTTGGAAGCAATGACAGCAACCACCTGTTCGCGGAGAAAAGAGCGCTCAGGCTTGTAGCCATATTGTGCGCTTACCGCCGCTATAGTTTCTGCCGCTTCCTTGCCGTTTAATGTAGAGATGCCTGCTGCGGGGTCAGACACTTGCTGTCCGGCGGTTGAGGAAGTGTGGCGAACTTCAACGGCAATTTTGTGTTACGTTTTTACTAATCTTCCGAAGGTACAAGGGTTCCGTCCTTCATAAAGGCATTACGGTCGAACAATGTAATGTCGGAAGATTTTCTCTTTAATATGGAAAAGCCGCAGCGGCTATCTCTGACGTAGCCGACCACCCAAGTATAGCACATGCACGGCAACCGTCAATCTTTTTACTCAACGCGAGTAATTGAAATTATAGCAA
>JBGUQT010000166.1:0-4115 GCA_045131275.1 Treponema sp. | reverse complement strand
TCATAGCTTTCAATTTTCTGCCAAAACTGTGTAACTAATTGGTGCCCGCTCAAGTCAAGTTTAGCAACAAACGCGGCATTTGCTATCGCTTCGGTATAACCTTCATTGTTAAGCGTTGCTGCGGCCTCCGAAACAACCTTTTTCTTTATCTCTTCCGCCCTCATGGCATTGTAATTAACTCGGCTAGCGGCAATCGAAGCGTCACGTGTCTTAGCTCCGGCGATTCCAAATTTTACTATAGCGTCCTTTTCAACCCCAAATTCTTTTTTAAATAAATCGGAATTTCCGACCACCAATTTCTTTAGCCATTCTGGCTTGGCCACGACGTCAAGATTCCTATTCGACCAGTCAACTATATTGGTCTCTGTCTTTTTTGTGTTAACCCCAATAGACTTTGTTGAAGAGCAAGCCGTTAAAAGCAACGATGATATTGTGGCAAAAACCGCAAGTCTAATAGAAAAAATTCTTTTCATTTTTTCTTCTCCTAAATTGAATTTATAAGAACTACGGGTTTTCGTAGTTATTACCAAATATACTACTTAAAACCGCATTATTCAATAGAAAAACTACGGAAATAAGCATTTCACCTTTGTATAATCAAAGTATGGTTTTTTGGAAAAATGTCGAAGCATTACGAAGAGAGCAAAACACGACATACCGATGGCTTGCCAGCAAAATGGGCATTTCTGAAACCACCGTGTCTAGCATGAGAAAAGCAGGCACAGTTCCTAGAGCCACAGAAGCTGTAAAGTTGGCAAACGCGCTTAACGTCTCGGTTGAATACTTAGTTTCAAACTCTGAATCCTCCGTTCCTAGAGAGACTAAAAAGCCGGTCTTAAGGCTTATTAAAGATTTGAACTCGCTTAGCGACGATGACATAAAAGCCGTGTCCGCAGTCATAGCTCGTCTAAAATCATAATTGAATTATATTCTCGTTCATCAGAATTGTCATTAAAGTTGCGCTTTAATGTGCGATCTTGCTCTTTGCGCTATAATGGCCGTATGAAAGTTTTAGTTGTTCCAGACGTTCACGGCTCGCGAGAGTGGGAATCAGTAAAATCATTTCCGCAAGATTCATACGACCGCATTGTCTTTATGGGAGACTACTTTGACGCGTGGGAAAACAAATGGCCCGAGCAAGGCGAAAACTTTGAGGCGATTTGCGCCTTTGTCCGACAAGACCCGGAGCGTAGAAAGGCGCTTTTGGGAAACCACGACTGGAGCTACCTAAGCGCGACGGTTCACAGCGCGGGCTGTTCCGGCCACCAAAACGGAAGGGCGGGCATAATAAAAAGTCTTTTGCTTTCCGCGCGCGACATCTTGGACTTGGCGTTTGATGCGGACAGTGTGGTTTTCTCTCACGGAGGATTTTCCAAGACTTGGGTCGCGACAATCCTAAGGCTTTTTAACATGAATGCAAGCGAATGGTCGATTGACTTTTTGAACAAGACATGGCGCTCGCTTTCGCTCCAAAAGGGCGACGCTGCGTTCAACTACGAGTTTGAGGAACTCTTGGACTGGCACGGCAATTTTAGCGGAAGCGGAAACGAAGTCACGCAAGGCCCTTTGTGGATTCGACCGGAAGCGCTTTTGCGCGACGCGCATTACCAAACTCAAGTGGTCGGCCACACAGAATATTGCCTTGGCGATTTTGTCGCGCTCAAGGACAAAGACATGAAGACTGGCCGCGAAAATATCGTGGTAGCGACGGACTCAAAGCGCCATCAAGTTTTTGGAATCATCGACACAAATAGACTTGGCATCCAGCCGATGAGGCCGGTGGAATTCAACAGCTTCTACAAAAAGACGATGAAGAAAATAAACGACATAAAGTCGCAAGTCGGCGGCGATCCAAATTGGAGCCAAGAAAGCGCGACGCAAAAACTTGCCGCCGTCTTTGGCCAACCGCTCGCCACGCGCTATTACAAGGCGTTCTTTGAGAAAGAAGAATGAAGCCTCACATAGACATGGACGCCAAATTTTGTTTTTGAGCCAATTCGGACAAGGCTTGCATTTCTTCCGTAGAGTGCGCGTCCAAACCGACAATCGTCTTGGTGCCTTCTTTTTCTGCCAAAGTCCAAAATTCCTTCCAAAAATATTTTGAATGACGGTGTTTGAAAGAACTCATGTTCACTTCAAGAGGAACGCCTTTACGAACGGCTTTTTCAATGAGGCTTAGCGAAAGGCTTTCCATGTCGGGAGTCCAAGATTTGCGGCGCCTGAAGCATCTGTCCGGATGCGCGATCGCGTCAAAGAGGCCGGTGTCCAGCGCCTTTGTCATCGCGTCCATACATCCCGCGGCTTCATTTTTCTTCGCCTCCCCTTCATCCATAAAACTCATCTCGCCGTTTTCATGCTCAAAGAAGTGCTGGCCAAGCAGCATGAATTGAATTTTTGGGTTTGCCCGAAGCTCCCTATAAAAGCCGTCAAAGCTTGGCAAATATTCAATTTCCAAACCGACTTCAATTTCAATTCGGCTTTTGTATTTTTCCTTTAGCCCCCACAGCGACGACAAGTATTCGTCCAGTTGCTCGATGTCCATTCTATTGCCAAAAGGGTTTTGGGGAAACGGGCAATGGTCTGTGAAAGTGATTTTATTGGCGCCCAGTTCAACCGCTTTGAGAACATAGCGTTCGTCCGCTTCGTCGCTGGCGTGTCCGCATCGGAATGTGTGAATATGAAAAATATGATTCACGCTTTTCTCCCCTTTCACAAATCAAAAACGTATATCGGCTGGCGTAAATCCTTCGAGTGGCCGAAAGCCTCGTCGTTTTTCAAAACGGCGCACGGCTTCTCAAAGGTTGAATTGAACGCGAGGGCTTCTTCTATCGTTTCGCCATCCTCCTCAAGGTTTTCGCCGCCCAACGTTTCATGCTCGTAGCTGGAACTGTCCTTTAAAAGAATCACTTTTGTTGGATGGAACACTTGCGCAAGATTTTCTTTGATTAACGAAACAAGATTTTCTTTCCATTCCTTGGCATAATCGACATTCTGGGCAAAGAAATCGTTCATTGCATGCCATCTGCAAAAATCCACTTTATCCGTCCAGCCGGGCAATTTTCGAATCAGCAATGTGTTTTTTTTAAATTCCAACTCAATCTCTGAATCGCCGCAAGTCTTATAAATATGTATGTCTCCGCCCGGATTTGGAAATAGCTTTTCCAACGAACCGTCAGCCCAACCGCCAATAATTCGCCATTTGCCGTCAGCTCCGGCGCGCTTGTTAAATTCAGCCAAAAAACTTTGCGCGCAATCCGTCGGCAAGTCATGGTCCACATAATATAAAATGTCAACGCCCATATTTGTAATTATATCGCGCGCCGCCAGTTCGCGCATTAAAGCAGAACTTTAATGACAAAAACGCTGACGCGCGCTATAATCAATCCTGTCGAGAGCGTTAAGTGTGCTAACTCGCATATAGAGCGTAACCACACTTAACGTTCTCGGCATATTTTTTTGGAAGCAATGGCGGCACCCGCTGCTTCCGTTAAAAAAAGGCTTGTCCTTTCGAACAAGCCTTTAACACTCGGCGAAGAAATAAACTCCTCTTCAAGCAGTGATACAATAACAAACAATCATAATTCTGTCAATGTCATGAATTTTTTTTTGAAAACAACACAATAAAAAAAGCCTTGAGTGGACAAATGAAAGAGGGATATTTTTTCCCACCCAGATGTCAACTCAAGGCTTTTTTAGAGTAAGCCAAAAAGAAGAAGTTGTCAATAAAGTATTACTTTAATGACAAAAACGCGGACTAGCGCTATATTTGAAGATGCCGGGCGAGAGTCCGTTAAATCGGCCAAGCTGGGTGATTGCGGCAAGATTTCGTCTTGCTGTTTTTATGAGCCAAGAGAATCTAAGCCCCGCGGCAATTGGAGCTACGGCACACTGGGTTTTCTTGGCAATTTTTTTTTGCAAAAAAAAAATTGCCCAACGATATCATACTGAAAACATACTACAGTTGAATCGGTCGATTGGGCAAAAAAAATCCTCAAGTGGTCAAGCGAAAGAGGGTTACCATTACCCCCGCGGTCGGCCACCCAAGGCTCTTTTAGAGTAAGCCAAAAAGAAGAAGTTGTCAATAAAGTATTACTTTAATGACAAAAAAACAGACT
>JBGUQT010000165.1:0-48831 GCA_045131275.1 Treponema sp. | reverse complement strand
GAGTGAGATGAAAGTTCGGACGGCACCGCGTCAAAAATCAATGAAGTGGAAAGATTGTATGTTGTGTCCAGTTTTTTCAAATCGTTATGGTAAAGTTGAATGATGTCGCGCTTAATTTCATCCACTCTGGAATAATCGTTTGTGTCTAGAAGTTCCGCAACCGCCTGCGGCATTCCTCCTACCGCCATATATAGGCGAAATTTCTTTATTATAGTCCTATGAACGGCATCGCCTAATGGTTTTTTATTTAAAAAATTTTCACGAATTAGTTCTGTTGTTATGTCGTCGCCTTTTGCCCATAGGAATTCCTCAAAATCCATTGGGTACATGTTTATGCATTTTTCTTCGCTGGGGATGAGAATTTTTTCCACATTTTGCCTAAGCGTTATGAGCGAGCCTGTTTCCATGTAATGAAAGCGGCCGTCCGCCACAAGCTGCTTTATAGACTGGCGGGCAACGGGAAAAAGTTGAACTTCGTCAAAAACTATTAGGCTTTTATGCGGAACAAGTTTTTTTCCGTAAATGAGCGAAAGGCTTCTGAAAAAGTTGTCTAAATCGGACAAGTCTTCAAACAAATCTTTGACTTTTGCCAAGTCGGTTTGAAAATTTATTAAAACATACGATTCATATTCGTTTTTTGCAAATTCCTCGACAATGGTGGACTTGCCTATGCGCCGCGCGCCTTGTACAAGAAGAGCCGTTTTGTCCGCCCAATTCTCTTTCCAATTTTTGAACTGCTCGTATATTTTGCGTTTAAAAGCCATAAGACATTATATGCACAAATATTGAGGTTTGTAAAGTGGAAATTTGCACAAATATTAAGGTTTTTAAATGCCGATTTTGCACAAATGTTGAGGTTTTTAAAGTGGAATTTTGCACAAATATTAAGGTTTTTGGGTATTATCCCTTGCGGGCGGCGTTAATCGTTTTCATTAGACTTAGGACTAGGGTGCGTTCCGAACCGGAAAGTTTTTCCAGCTCCTTTAAGTGAGCGTCAAATCTGTGGTACAGGCGAATGGCCTTGTTGACCTCTGCGGGGCTTTCTTTTTTGCGGGAGGCGGAGTTTTCGGGCATTTCCAAGAGGTATTCCAATGAGACGTCAAGGGCTTTTGCAATGCGGACGGCCAAGTCTGCGGCGGGAACGCTGTCGCGGCGAATGCCCTTTCCGATGTAAGAAACGTCAAAATCGGCGGCAGCCGCCAGCTCCTTACGCTCCTTGCCTTGATACTTTAACTCGTCGTCTACGTTCTTCCAAAATCCCATGCTTTTATAATAAAACCATTTGTCCGTTTTTTCTTGACCAATCGGACTATTGGTCTTATAATAGAAAATAGACCTATTGTCCGATTTTGCGTATAAACGGACAGGTGGAACGGTTTGTAAAAGGAGTGATTGTTATGAAAAACTTGAAAAAAATTACGGCTCTTTTTGTAGCGGCTATGGCCTTGTGCCTTTTTGCCTCGTGCTCGAACGGAAGCGATAGCGGCAGTTCTGTGCCTGCCGTGACGACTGACAGAACCAATCCAACTGCACCGACACCAGAAACAACATCAACGCCGACTCCCGTTATATATACGATAACTTTCAACGCTAATGATGGAAGCGAAAATCCTTCCACTGTTCCACAAAATTTTACTGGTGGTGTCCCGCAAAAGTTAACGCCGGTCGAAGAGCTTGGTTTTACCAAAGCTGGCTTTTTCTTTGCCGGTTGGGGAACAGCGCTCAAGTCAAAGCAAGCGAAATATGCGGATGAGGACAGTTATACAGCGGTGGCGAATGAAACTCTTTACGCCCTTTGGTCTGAGATTCCTGTTTACAACGTTAAAACTACGTCAAATGAACACGGAACCTTTGGCGCATCGCCCGTTATAGGAACGGCCGGAACGGAAATAACACTTAGCAATACTCCTGCTGACGGCTGGCGTTTTGAATCTTACATTGTGACAGACACGGACGGAGGTGCAGTGACTGTCACGGATGGAAAATTCACGATGCCTGCAAAAGACGTGACCGTTGCTGTGGTGTTTACGGCTATAATAACCTATACAATAACATTTAACGCAAATGATGGTAGTCCGACCCCTGCCACGGCTACTCAAACATTTACGGCGGGTGTTCCGCAAAATCTAAGGAAAATTGCTGAGCTTGGCTTTTCAAAAAATGGATTTAAATTTTTGGGTTGGGGGAAGTCAGCAGATGCGACTCGCTCTTATCTGGACGGAACCAGTTATAAAGCAACTGCCGATGCGACTCTTTTCGCGGTGTGGTCACGCATTCCTGTTTACCTTGTGAGTTCTGTTGTAAACGCCAACGGAAGCGTGAAGGCCAGCCCTTCCAGAGGAATTGAGGGAACTGAAATAACGCTTACAAATACGCCAAAGGTTGGTTATCAGTTTGTTTCTTACACTGTATATGGCTCCGATGGAATTTATGTCGAGGTCACAAATGGAAAATTTATAATGCCTGCGAAAAATGTGTTCGCCGACGCAACATATAGCCCCATAAATTACACCATTGATGTTGACGCGGATGAAAATGGCAATGTGGTCACTGCTAGCGCCGAGACAGCGACGGTTGGAACAAGCGTTACCCTTACGATAACCCCTGCGTCCGGCTACCAGCTTTCGACATTGGATGTGACAGACGAGAACGGGACTTCTGTGTCTCTGAGCGGAACTGGAAACAGCAGAACATTCACGATGCCTGCAAAAAATGTGACTGTGAAGGCTGCATTTAGCGCCTTGCCGTACGCCGCCAGCGGCGACTACACGAAAGTTGTAACGACTACAATCAACGGGATGGAATATGACTTGGTTACCTTTGGTCTTTGGTCGCAGACAGTCAAGTCTGACAGCGTCACGGTGAACGAAATTGAAAGGGAAAAACACGACGAATTAATCTACTGCAAGGGGAGTGACGGCCAGTGGTACGCAAAGATTAAGGAAAATGCCTGTTATAGCGATTACAAGTACAGCGATGGAGCGGATGTGGTACAAAGTTCTGCCTCGACGAGTGATTATAGAGATTCGAGAGAGTTCTTAAAGACCGCCTTTACCGCTGCGGAGATTGCGACAATCGCTGACACGACCGTTATCAACAATGCTCGTTCGACCAGCCCCGACGCAAACGCGACGAAGAGGAATAGTGGAAGCAATCAATACTCAGGCAACACGCCGCCGACCGACAAGGTGTTCCTTTTGAGTGAGCAAGAAGTCATGACAAGAATCTGCGGCTTTGATGAAGATTGCCACGCTAACATACACGACGGAACATATAATGAAAGGTCGCGCATTCGCTTCCCGAGGGGCTGCGCCATGACCAGCGGATTGTTTCATACTAGGACGGAAGGCTAGTGGGGGATGGTGTTTTCTGCACTCTCCGCACTATGATTACGTCTTCTGAGCGCACTGTATCGTCTACGATGGCTACGCCAGTTGCTGCATCCATATCGAAGACTATAGATGTGTATTGGCTTTATGTTTAAAAAAATAAAACTTATAGGAGAGTAAATTGTGAAAAGTATTTATCTAGAAGATTCAAGTAAAGGCCTAAAGCGCTATATATGCGGTGTAAAAGAAGGCGATGGTTGTTATTCCTTTTGTGGAGTAAAAACTATTTTTGAAAAAGCTTTTGCGTCGTCCGATGTAGAACAGGTGATTTTCGAGGATGAGCTTGCAACAATAAAGAAAGAGGCGTTTAAGGACTGCGAAGATTTGGAAAATTTTTGTTGCGGAAAAGTCGATGGTGATAATGAAACGGAGCAAAAACGCACAGGATTAATAAAAGGAATCGAGGTTTACGACATCAAATCTACAGAAAAAACGGAATTTGTAATCGAAGCTTCCGCCTTTTCCGGTTGCGACAAATTACACACGGTAATCCTTCCACAATGCGCTACGCTTACGATAGAAAAAAACGCTTTTTCAGGTTGTTCTTCTTTGCGAACTGTCGTCGCTTTTGCTGGTAAAATAGATTTTACAGAAAACCCATTTAGCGATTGTCCGAAGGGTTTGACATTTCTTTGCAAATCGGGCACCGATATAGAGCGATTTGCTCGCGAAAACGGTTATAGGTACATAAATGTTTAACAAAGAAAATTTCGAGCTTGCTCAAAAAATCAAAGGGTACGGTTCGTATAAAAAAGAATGTTTTGATTCAGGAAATAAAATAAAGCATGTCAAAGAACCGATAAAAGTTCAGGTCAATATAATCAAAAACATAAATGAATATATTGAGTTTATAAACGATGTCAAAAGTCCATACCTTAATCCAGTTTTTTATCGTGGCCAGACAAACGCGGATTATCTTTTAACGCCAAATTGTTTGCGCGTAAATCCCAAAAACGAGCATTTAATGATAGAGGCTTTTACCCGCAGGTTTTATGACGAATTGAACAAATGCCATTCTTCAATGGAACGCCTTATGCTGATGCAACATTATCAGTTGCCAACAAGATGCTTGGATATTACCGAAAGTCCTCTTATGGCCTTGTATTTTGCTTGTTCGCATATGAAGAAATTCAGAAAGAAGATTGTCGAAGAAAAAGATGAGGATTGGGGCGAGATAATTTTGTTCCAGGAGCCTGACGACGATAATGAAGAAAAGCCTGAAAAATTAAAAGTGATAGAAAGTTCTAATATAAGCGTAATAGCGAACACCGCGTTTATGGAAGAAAAGTTTTCGTTATGGCATTTGGGCGTGCGGTGGAAAAAGGATGTTGACCTTGGACATGATGAAAAGTACATCGATTTGCGAAGCATTGTAAGACGCTCGTATATCGTTCGCGTTCCTCAAAATAATCCAAGAATAAAGAATCAGCAAGGGGCTTTTATTATGGTAAACGCTAATATGGCGTATGTAAAAGGACATAAAAGTGAAGGCAGAAGACTGACAGAAGCAATTCTAGAAGAGGGATGTGTTACATATTATGACCTAATGGAATCAGGCTTTAATTTGAATGATAAAGAAACTTGGGATTTGTATTTTAAGAAAGTTAACCCCTATTCCGAAGACAATGAATTGGATATCTTTAAGACCGATCCCTTTGATTTGAGAAGGCTGTTTTATAAAAAGGATGGCGTTCAGCAGGTCGTTTTGATTCCGCCGGATTGCAAGAAAACTATATTGGAAGAATTGCGAAAATTCAACATCACTGAGGATTTCGTTTATCCTGATATGGATAATGTTGCCAATGAAATCAGCGAACAAATAAACAAAAAGAATTAGTTCTTCCTCATCACCGCGATGGCGCAGGACATGCGGCCTTCAACCACAGAATACTCCACGCCCGCAACGCCCATGTCGGCGAAAAACTTTTTGTAGCTTTCCAAGTCAAACTGGCGCTTAAAGTTGGCGCCAAGCTTTTCTATAAACTTTACCGCGACTTTTCCCGTTCCCTTTGTCATGTTGATGTAAGTGGGAACGATGACTTTGCCGCCGCTTTTGGTCACGCGGAACAATTCGCGCAGGGCTTTGTCGGGTTCCGGCAAAAGGTGGATTACGTTGCCCGCGACAACCGCGTCAAAGCTGTTGTCCTCAAAACGCAAGGCGGTGATGTCGGCCTTTTCAAAAACCGCGTTGGAAAATTTGCGGCACTTTTTTTTTGCCTGGACCAACATTCCGTCCGAAAAATCTGTGGCCGTAAGGTCGCAGCCTTTTTTTGCGATGAAAATACTTATGGCTCCGGTTCCGCAGGCGCATTCCAAAACCTTGTCGCCCGCGTTGAGAAACTCAGCGACTTTGGCTCCCGTTCCGTTAAAAACTTTTCCGTTGTAAAGCGTCTCAAACAAATCGTAGAGAGGCGCGGCCTTGTCCCAAAACATTTTATTTTTCCGCCTCCAACACCCTTGTCACTTGCGGAACGGCGAAGAACTTGCGCGAGGCGAAGGGCTCGTGCTTGTACAAAAGTCCGTCGTAGGCGTTCGGCTCGTCCTTGAAAATTTCCTTCAGCACGTCGTCGGAAGCGGGATTCGCTCCCATATAATATGAGCAAGAAACGTCGTCGTGAACGATGTCGATTTGCAAAAAGCCCAATTCCATTTTGCGCTCTTCGAGGGCGGCGGGAAGAACGTTTTGAACGCGGGCCACAAGTTTTTTGGCGGCCTCGTAGTCGTAGGCGTTAAGGCAGTTGATGGCGAATTTTCTTCCGGCCCGCTCAAACTCCTTGTAGTCCCGGCGCCAAACTTCCATGTCGGTAAGGTCGTCGTAAGACAAAGAGGCCATGAACATTCCCCTGTAAAATTCGTCGATGTCGGTAACGCCGCCAATGCGCGCCAAGGTCTTTGCGGCTTCGCGGTCGGCGTATGTTGTGTTGACCGCCGTAAGCTTTCTTGTGTCTGAAAGTATCGAGCCTAGCATCGCGACGGCCACTTTCTTTTCTGGAACAAGGCCGTAGTTGCGGTAGCGGATCCAAACGATTGAGGCGGCGGAGCCAAGCGGCCGTCCGTCGTAAACCGCAAGCTCGCTGGTGCTGACCGAGCCGATCGCGTGGTGGTCGATTACGGCAAGCACTTTGGCTTTCTTTAATCCATGCGCCGACTGCGAGTATTCGCTATGGTCAACCAAAACCATGTTTCGGCCTTCCGCGCTTTCCAAAATCGGCGGAACGTCAAGCCCTGCCTGTTCCAAAATGTATTTTGACTCGTTGTTGATTTTTTCCAGCAAGACCGGCTCGGCGTCGTAGCCCAAGCGCTTTAAAAGGCTTGCGTATCCTATTGAGCAGCCCACCGTGTCGGAGTCCGGGCTTTTGTGGCCGGTGACGTAGATTTTTCCTTGCGCGTTGTCAAAGACGTTGAGGTCCGCCTTATTAAGCTGAACGTTATAGTCGCGCTCCGCCTTGTATTTTTCTTGAGCCTGCTTTTTGGCTCCGTTCCATCCAATAAAATATGCCGCGCACGCCACGAGGACGGCCGCCGCTCCTGCAAGAATTTTGTCTTTGGCTTTTGACATAAATCTATCTCCTTTTGCCTACATTTTATCAGCCTTGCGGAACTTTTTCTAGAGCTTTTTATAGAGCCTTGATTTTCCCGCCCTTCCGCTATATAATTATAGAATGAACATCGCGCTTTTTACTGATTCGTATCTTCCCACAAAGAGCGGAATTGTCACCGTCGTCTTGCAGCATAGAAAGATTCTTGAGGACATGGGCCACCATGTTGTCATCGTTACCGTCAACACAAAGGAAGAGGAAAAGACCCTGTCCGAGCGCGACAAGGACGAAAACATTTTGCGCATCCGCTCCGTCCGCGGTGAATGGTTCGGCTTTCCTGACCAATATGTCGGCTTTCCGCACGAAAAGAAAATCCTGAAATTTTTGATAAAGCACAACGTTCAGTTGATACACTCGCACACGGAATTTTTTGTGGCCCACGCGGCAAAGCTTTCCGGAAAAAAATTGCATATTCCCGTAGTCGCGACAACCCACACTCTTTGGGAAGACTTTTACAAGTACTATCTTTTTGGCGGAAGGTTGATACCCGTTCGCATAATCAGAAAAATCGTAAAGCGCTTGTACAAAAAATTCTACGCCTTGATCAACGTCTCCCAAAAAGCGCGCGACTACTTTAAGATGCCCTTTATGCTGCCCAACACTCCGTCGGCGATAATTCCAAACGCGCTTGACTCCGATTCATTTTTGCAGTGCGCGATTTCGGAAAAAGAAATTCAGGCCGTGCGAAAGCAATGGGGAATCAAAAAGGACGACATCGTCTTTTTGTTTTTGGGCCGTGTCGTGGAAGAAAAGCGCGTTGAGGAATTGCTTGACGTTTGCATGCGCGTGATAAAAAAGAACGCCAAGATAAAAATTTTGTTTGTCGGAGCGGGCCCCGCCGTTCAGGCTTTGGAAAAAAAGTCGCGCCATGTAAGCGACCGAATAATTTTTACCGGCTACGTTCCCTGGACCGAAGTTCATTCCTACTACCAGTTGGGCGACGTTTTCATCACCGCTTCTTTGTCCGAGATGCATTCGATGACGATTTTGGAAGCGCTTGTGTCGGGTCTGCCTGTCGTCGCCCGCCGGGACACTAGTTTTGGCGACACGATTTTTGAAGGCAAGAACGGCTATATGGCCGACACTGACGAAGAGATGGACGCCTATATGTTGGATTTGGCGGTGGACAAAAAAAAGCGCGAGGCCTTTGGAGAGTACAGCAAAAAAATCGCCAAAGGATTTTCGCTTGAAGTTTACGGAAAGCGAACGGTGGCCTTTTACCAAAAGGTTTTGGACACGTTCCCCGAAAAAATTACAGACCAGGACTTAAAGGCCGCTGTTGACAGTGTGGAGGTGTGAAATGAAAAAGCTTGGAATTATCGGCGCGATGGAAGTAGAGAACAAAATCATTCTTGACGCGCTAAAGGCGGAAGGAAACGTTAAGGAGACAAAAGCCGGAGGAACGGTTTACTACGAAGGAGCGATCGGCGGCCGTCAAATAGTTTTGGCCAGGAGCGGCGTCGGCAAAGTCAACGCCGCCATTTGCGCGCAAAGCATGATCTTGCAGTTTGGCGCGGACTTTATAATCAATTCTGGAATCGCCGGCGCGATTGGAAAGGGCCTTGGCGTTTTGGACGTGGTTGTTTCAAGCGACGCGGTTTATCACGACATGGACGCCAGCGCTTGGGGCTACAAGGTTGGCCAGGTTCCGCAAATGGACATATATTCTTTTGAAGCCGACAAAACTATGGTCAAGAAAATCCAGGAAATTTTTCCGACACTGCCCGAGGCCAAGGGCCACAAGCTTGCGGTTGGAAGAATCGCTTCGGGCGACCAGTTTGTCGCGGACAAGGAATTAAAGGCGCGCATCGTTCAGAACGTGAATCCTCTTTGCGTTGAGATGGAAGGAGCGGCAATCGCGCACGCTTGCTGCTTGCGGAACGTTCCCTTTGTCGTGATAAGAACGTTGAGCGACATGGCCGACGACAACGAAGAGACGACCTACACCTTTAACGAGGAGACTGCCGCTCACCTTAGCGGAGCGATTTTGCTTGCAATCATAAAACAAATATAATATAATTTGCGCATGAGTGAAGAAAATCAAAAAAGGCCTTTTGGAAGTTCCTCCGACGATTTGGACGAGTTGTATCTTTACGAGGCCTACCGCGAGGGCGTGCATCGGCTTCATTCTAGCGAATATCTTTTTGACTTTAAGACCGGGAAGTACCACGCCTTTAGCGTAGCCAGAACTACGCCCGGATTTTGGGAGAACGACGGAAAAATTTCCGACGCGCTTCCTGTTTTCCTTTCTAAGTTTGACAACGAAGATCCTTACAGAGCATTGGTTCAAAAGCATTTGGACACTGAATGGCTTAAAGAAAATTTGGCCGACGGCCACTTGGAAGAGTTTGACTACTGCCGAAAGATTGAAGGCGTTGACCGCTGGTTTAGAATGGCGCTGACCGCCGTTTGCATGCAGCCGGGCGAAGAAGTCCGCTTTGTGGTGATCGCCACGACCGACATCACCGACCTTATCAGCGAGCGCGAAAAAATGAGCGAAGAGCTTACGATAACCAACGCCCGCCTTAAGCGCGAAATGTCAATTTTGCGCGCCTTTAAGAACATTTATTTTATCTCGTTTTCAATCGACATCAATTCGGAATTGGTTCACATCATCGAAGCGCCCGAAGATTACAAGGATTTTGTGGCCAAGGTGAACGGAGACTTGCGCCAAACGGTTCAAATGATGTCGCAAAATTTGGTCGCGCCGGAATACGCCGAAAGCTACGCAAAGTTTTTGGAGCCCCGCGACATCGACAAGCGCCTGCCAAATTCCAACTTGCTAACGTTCGACTTTTTTACAAAAACAGGAATGTGGTGCCGCTGCCATTTGATCGTTGTTTCAAAAGACAGAAACAATAAAATTGAGCTTGCGATTTGCGCCACTCAAAACATCACAGAAGAAAAAGAAAAGGAGATTCGCCTTAAGCAAGCTTTGGCCGAGGCGAACGGAAAAAATTAATTATGGTTATTTCATCTATTGACTTAAAGGACGGACATGTCGTCCAGCTTAAGAACGGAAAGGATTTGGTTTTGCAGCGCGACGACGCAGACGCGCTTATCAACGACTTTAATTTTTACGGAGACGTCGCCGTAATCGACCTTGACGCGGCGATGGGCCACACAGACCTTAAGGGCAACACCGTCAACACGCCGCTTTTAAAAAGCCTTTTGCGAAAGGGCAACGTCAGGACCGGCGGCGGCGTTCGCAGCGTAAAGCGCGCGAGGGAATTGATCAGTCTTGGCGCCGAAAAAGTAATCGTTGGAAGCGCCGCTTTTAACAAAGAGGCAAAGGGCGAAAGCGACATTCTCAATACAGAATTTTTGCAAGAGCTTTGCGACGCGATTGGAAAGCAGCGCGTCATAATTTCTGTTGACAGCATTAACGGAAAGATTGCCGTTCACGGCTGGAAAGAAACGCTTGACATACCGCTAGTCGCCGCCGCCAAGGCCGCCGAACAATACTGCTCGGAGCTTTTGTGGACTTGCGTAGAAAAAGAAGGCTGCATGCAGGGAACGAATATGCAGGCCGCCAAGGAATTGCGCGAAGCGGTGTCTTGCAAGGTTGTCGTCGCCGGCGGAGTTTCCACCGTTGAAGAAATCGCGGACTTGGAGCGCTTGGGCTGCGACGTTCAGCTTGGAATGGCGCTTTACACAAACAAGGTTTCGCTCAAAGATTCTTTTATGGAATGCCTTGACTGGAAAAAAGTTGACGGAATGGTTCCCGTCATCGCGCAAAGCGTTAACGGCCAAGTCTTGATGATGGGCTACGCAAACCGCGAAGCCTTCGCAAAAACATTCGACACAAAAAAGCTTACATTCTGGAGCCGCACCCGCAATGTTCTTTGGACCAAGGGCGAAACGAGCGGCCACTTTTTGGAAGTGAAGAAATTGCGCGTCGACTGCGACCGCGACACGGTTTTGGCTACTGTCGTTCCGCACGGAGGCGTTTGCCATACAGGAAGTTGGACTTGCTTTGGAGCGGAAGCCGACGAAGCCTCAAGCCTTGAGCGCTTGTACCAAACAATCAGCGAGCGCTTTGCCAATCCCAAGCCCGGCTCTTACACCGCGACGCTTGACGACAAGCGCGTCCGCGAAAAGGTTATGGAAGAGGCCGGCGAATTGTGCGAGGCTCCCGACCGCGAAGAAGCGATTTGGGAAGCGGCGGATTTGCTTTACTTTGTCAGCGTCTTGATGTACAAGGAAAAGGTTTCTTGGAAGGACGTTCTCGACGAGCTGGACCGCCGCCACAAAGAGAAATGAGCTGCAAGCCTAAGAAGACCGCCGCTTAAATCCTAATAGAAATTTCGCCGCTGGAAAGGGCGCGCTCGCTTCCGTCGTCAAGGCGGACTAGCAGGCGCGCTTCTTTGTCTATGCCTAGGGCTGTGGCCGCGTAGGCGGATTTGTCGTTGCCGATTACAGGAATCACCGTTATTTTTTTTCCGATGATAAAGGAGCGCTCGGCGTATTCCGCGGCCGTAGCCTCCCACGCGGCCTCGCTTTGTTCGCCGCTTTGCAGCAAGCCAAAAAGTTTTTGCGAAACGTCGCGCGCCAATTCAAGGCGAATGTCCGCGGCCAGATTTGAGGCCTTGCAATCGGTTGAGGCGGCCGCTTCTTGGGCTTGCGGCCGTTTTTGCTCCTGACCAAGAACCGCGCCGGCCCGATTGGCGATGTCCGCCGGAAAATCGCTTGGATAAATGTTAATGCCGATTCCTATTGCGGCCGCGTCGATTTTGCCTTGCGCTCCGATGTGGCCTTCCGCCAGTATGCCGCAAACTTTTTTGCCAGCAATATAAATGTCGTTGACCCATTTTATTTTTGCGTCAACGTTAAAAAGTTCCTCTAGCGAACAGCAGACAGCGACAGCGGCCGCGGCTGTCAATTTGGCCGGCGCTTGGATTGGATTTTTTGGCGCGTGGATGGCGGTAAAATAAATTCCTGTTTGGGCGGGCGAATAAAAGGAACGGTTAAGGCGGCCCCGGCCCGCGCTTTGCTCGTCGGCGGCGATTACAGTTTGGTCAAGGCCGCCCACATTTTTCGCGTCGGCAAGAAGGCGCAGCGCGTGGGCGTTTGTGGAATCAATTGTTTGAAAATGAATCAAGTTCATGACGCTAACCTGCGCGCGGGCCGGATCTTGGGCTTGCGAAGCCTTTCGGTTATTTTTTTCCGAGCAAGGAAAAGTCTTGCGCATTTGTGGTGTAGATGATTCCGCTTCCGCCTTTAGAAAAACATTCGAGGCCCTTTATCGCGTCGGCAATTTGTGCGGCCTTGTCGCTTGAGGCCAAAATCATGAGCATTTCTTTTTCGGGAACGATTTCTACGCCAAAGAATTTTGCGTCGCCCTCGCGAGCCGTTCCGCGTCCGCCAAGAACAGTTCCTCCGCTGGCTCCGGCGCTTCTAGCGGCCGCCATAGCGTCTTCCGCGTAGCCCTTGTTCATTATGGCTGTTATCAATTGAAAAGAATTGTCGGACATGGATTTTTCCTCCTTGCATAGGTCGGCCTTGCTGCCGCTCTTAAAAAATGAGTTTACTTTTACAGAAAACAAAACGCCTTCGCGGCCTTTTTTCTTTTGGCATTCTTCAGCGATGGCTATGCGAATTTTTTCTTCCGCTTCGGCAGGAACGACTGACAAAAGAATTTCTTTTGAACTGTCGCCAAAGCCCAAGAGCGAAAGTATGTTGTTGGGCGCGGTTCCTCGGCCAGGAATTATAGTTCCGCCCGGAGCGCCGGCGGTTTTGGCCGCTTGGCTTATCGCGTCGCATTGTCCGTTTGGAACAATGACCGTCAACAGCTTGAACATCATTTGGCCTCCTTTGTAAGCTCGCGCTTTTTGGACGCTTGCTTGGCCTTATAAATTATTCCCATTATTTGAATCGCGGCCAAAGGCATCATGGCAACAAGCGCGATGACGCCAAATGAGTCCGCGGGATTTAGCGCGGCAGAACCAATCGTAAACGAAAGTATGAAGGTCGAAGTGAGCGGACCGGAAGCGACTCCGCCTGAGTCAAAGGCGATTCCAGTCCAGAGGGGCGGGCAGAAAATCATCAAGAGCATGCTGGCCGAATAGCCGATGACCAAAATCCATTTTATGTTAAAGTTGAATACGTTTGCGAGCAAAGCGATCGCGATCGCCAAAGCAGTTCCCGCCGACAAGAACAAAAGAAGGGCGCGGCGCTTTATCGTTCCGCCCGAAACTTGTTCCACTTGTTCGCTCAAAACCCAAACGGCAGGCTCCGCGCAAACGATGACAGCGCCAAATGCGATTCCCACCGCAAGCAAGAGGAAGAGCCAGACGCCGCCATTTTTCGAGGCGAGGTTTCCCAAAATTTTTCCAAGTTCGTTTCCAGCGGCGCTAAAGCCTCCGTTCACTCCGGTAAGGAAAATCGAAAGGCCGATGTAGGCGTAGACAAAGCCCACCAAGATGCGGATTGTTTGTCGCGCGGTCATGCGCAAAATCGCGGCTTGAAAAATTACGAACAATACGACTAGGGGAGCGATTGCAAAAAGGGACTCGCGCAAGAAAACTGGAAAGGCGCTTGCGAAAGGCAAAAATATTTGCGCGAAGATTCCGCCGCTTTGCGCGACGTCAAGTTCCACTTCCGCGATTTCTTGGACAAAGGTTTCCGGCGCCCGCAAAAAAATCGAGTAGGCCAAGACAGCCATAACCGGGCCTATGCTCGCCGTTCCTGTAAGGCCAAAAGAAGAGTCGCTCTTTCCGGCGCGGACAGCCGACACGCCCAAGCCCAACGACATGATGAAGGGAACAGTCATCGGGCCAGTAGTCGCGCCGCCTGAGTCAAAGGCGATTCCCAAAAAGTTTTCCGGCGCCAAAAAGGCAAGCGCGAAGAGCAGCGAGTAAAATATGAAGAAAAATATTTTGATTGGAAAGTTGAGCACCGTGCGCAAAAGACCCAAGAGCAAAAAGAGGCCCACGCCGGCGGCTATCGCGAAGGTGAAAACGATTTTGTCAACAAAAGGAAAAATGTCGGCAACCTGGTCGCCAAAAACTTGTATGTCCGGTTCGGCGGCCGTCACGATAAAGCCGATCACAAAGGCGCATGAAAGCAAAAGTCCAAGATTTTTTTTGGCCACCAAGGCCGAGCCGCACCGTTCCCCCATAGGCTCGATTCCCATTCCAACGCCCATCAAAAAGACGGTCAGGCCAAAAATCAAAAGCAGGCCGCCTACGGCAAAGCGGACCAACAAAATCTTTTCCAGCGGAACGATTGTAAGCCCCAAAGCGAGAACGATTAAAATTACCGGGAAAACTGATTTTGCCGTTTCCTTGAACTTGGCCGCGATGTCCATTTTTTGTTATTGTAGCGCCAACACCGCCTTGACGCAAGGGTGGCAGGGAGGCCTAAATTTCCCTTGAAAAAAAGCGGAATATGGGGTATAATGGAACAATCGTGGCAGTCCTTTATATCGTTGGAACGCCTATAGGCAACTTGGGCGACATCACTATGCGAGCGTTGGAAACTTTCCGTTCCGTTGACTTGGTGGCGGCGGAAGACACGCGGCATACGCTGGAACTGCTGACGCATTTTGAGATACGAAAGCCGATGCTTTCTTGCCGGGCCCAAAACGAGGACGTCGCGGCCGACAAAATCATCGATTTGCTCAAAAAAGGGCAAAACGTGGCCTACGCCAGCGACGCCGGAATGCCGGGAATCAGCGATCCGGGCTCGGTTTTGGCCTATAAGGTAAGGCAGGCCGGCTTTAGCGTGGTTCCGATACCGGGGCCCAGCGCCTTTGCCACTTTGGTAAGCGTGGCCGGCCCGGGCGGAAAAACCTTGGTTTTTGAAGGCTTTCTTTCGCCAAGTCCTGGAAAGCGCCGCAAGCGCCTGCGCGAGCTTTTGGAGGCCCAAAAGGCCTTTGTTTTGTACGAATCGCCGTTCAGAATTGTTAAATTGCTGGCGGATATTGCCGATATTGACAGTGAGCGCAGGGTTGTTGTAGGCCGAGAGCTTACCAAGCTCCACGAGGAGATTGTGGACGGCCCGGCGGCTCAAGTTAGGGACGATTTTGCGGCAAGGCAGTCCATAAAGGGCGAATTTGCCGTCTTTGTCGCCGGAATTCTAGGGAAGGGAAGGCCGTCGGACGACGAATAGCAAAATTTCTTGTTTTTCTGCAAAAAAACAAGAAATTTTGCTAAACTTGGCGAAAAAAACGGCCGATAATTTAAGTAAGAAGGCTTAAAATGCCCCCAAAAGGGTTGTTTTATGGCGCTAATAGATTTGTAGAGGTGCAATATGAGAATAGATCAAATTGGAGGAATCAATCCTCTTAACAACGTTCAGAACACAAAGCGGACACAGAACGCCGGCAGCGTAAAATCAGCTCCCGACTCAATCTCAGTGTCTGCCGAAGCCAAGGAGATGGCCGAAGCCTATTACCTCAAGGGCATCGCCGACGAGACTCCTGACGTTCGCGCTGATTTGGTTGCCCAAATCAAAGAAAAGATTAAGGACGCCAATTATCTCAATCCGCAGACAATTAGCGCCACAGCCGACCGAATCATGCAGGCTTACGGAATATAATCCAAAAGTCTTGAGGCTTTAGACTGAATTGATAATTAAGGGCGGAATTTACATTCCGCCTTTTTTTTTAAGATTTATAAAATTAGGGAAAAAAATGGCAGACTTTATTTTTAAGGTTTCTCCCAACATCGTTTTGGGCTCATATTCGCTTAGCCGCCTTGGCCAGTTTGCCGGCGAAATCGGAAAAAAATTTATGGTCATCCTTGACCCGATGCTTCGCGAAGTCGGAATTGCCGAAAAGGTCACAAAATCCTTGGACGACCACAGCATTGAATACTTTGTTTTTGAGGAGCTGAACGACGGTTCCGCCACAAAGACAATCGAGCAAGCCTTGACTTTGGCGCGGGAAGCCCACGTTCACGGAGTGATCGGAATCGGCGGCAACAAAGTATTAAATGTTTCTAAAGCCGTTTGCGCCCTTTACTACGAAAGCCACGACTTGTACGAATTTGTAGAGGGAGCCGTTCCGGGCGTCGCGCCGCTCCCCTTGATTTGCGTTCCGACCACAATCAGAAGCCCCTACTTGTTCTCGACCTTTACGCCGGTAATTGACTCGCGCTCAAAGTCAACAAAAATCATCAAGAGCAAAAACTCAATTTGCAAATTGGCGGTTTTTGACACAAACTTGACCGTTTCTCTTACAGAAAACCAAATCGCTTCGATGGCGCTTGAAGTTTTGTGCTTGGCCACGGAAGCCTATCTTTCTCCGCGAGCCTCCTTCTTTAGCGACATGGTTGCCGAAAAAGCCGTAGAGCTTACTGGCTACGGCCGCGATGGAGCGCCCAGCCTTATGATCACCACTCCCAGCGAAGTCTTGCTTAGCCAAGGCGGCTGCATGGCGGGCTTGGCCTCGTCAATCGCATCGCAGGGAGCGGCCACGCTTTTGGCCTTGAGCATAAACACCAAGTTTAAGATTTCGCAATCGCTTGTTACGGCGATTTTGTTCCCTTATATTATAGAAGACCACGCCAAGTTCAAGGGCGAGCGCATCGCCCGCCTTGCCAAAATTCTTCGCGCCGCGCCGGAGACCGCGACTGTAGAAGAAGCTTGCGCCGCCTACGCCGAAAACATTCGCGAACGAATCGCCAAGGCAAACCTTCCGGCGCGCCTCAAGGACTTGTCGCTTAGCATTGACGAATTGACCTTGGCCGCCGAAGACGCGGGCCAGTTGGACATGGTCAACTATTTGCCGCGCAGCATGACAAGCGACGACTTGTTCGATTTGATTAAGCTTGCTTTTTAATCTTCGCTTATGGAATTTGAAAAGCTAATCGACAACATTATGGACTCCTATAGCAAGTTGGGCGGAATCAACCGCAGCGGGGCCGAAAACCTTCCCAACCGCGCCAATGTTGTCAGCGCCTTGAGCGACTTGCAGGCCTTGATTTTTCCCGGCTTTAAGTACGACGAACAGTTGGACAGCGAAAATCTCCGCTATGTCGTCGCAAAGCACGTCAACCGCGTCATTTCAATCCTTACGCCCGAGATTCAAAAGGCGCTTTTGTGCGTTCTTTCGCAAGACTGCGACGGCCAAGAGCAGGCGGAGGAGCGGGCGCAAAATTTTAGGCATTCCCACTGTTCAAACTTGGCGCAAAAAACCGTGGAGGCCTTGATTGCCGCCATTCCCGACTTGCGCGCGAAAATCCAAAAAGACGCGGCCGCCATAACTGCGGGAGACCCCGCCGCCCGTTCCCTGGGAGAAGTTATTTTGTCATACCCGGGACTTGAGGCGATAATCGTTTACCGCATCGCGCACTTTCTTTACAAAAACGGCGTTCCCCTTGTTCCGCGAATCATGACCGAGCACACCCACGGAAAGACCGGAATCGACATCCATCCCGGGGCTGAAATCGGCGAATCCTTCTTTATCGACCACGGCACCGGAATCGTAATCGGCGAAACGACTGTAATCGGAAACAACGTAAAGCTTTACCAAGGCGTGACGCTGGGCGCCCTTAGCCTTCAAAAGGACTTGCAAAACAAAAAGCGCCATCCGACAATCGAGGACGACGTAATCATCTATTCAAACGCCACGATTTTGGGCGGCCAAACTGTCATCGGAAAGGGCAGCGTCATCGCCGGAAACTCTTGGATAATCGAATCCGTTCCGCCCGGAACAAAGAACTAGGGCGCGGCCTTTTTAGGCTTGCAAAGCCTTTTTGCGGCAAAAACTTTTGGGCATAAAAAAACAGAGCTTCCCAACAGCACCGCTGCCAAGAAGCTCTGCCGTCCAGCAAGCTGGACATCGGAGAGAGTTTATCAGCTTATTTACAAGCTTGAGTTCAATATACATCTTGAAAAAAAAATAGTCAATATAAAATGGCGCAAAAAATGGCCTTTTTTAGTTTTTTTTCTAATTTGTTGAAAAAATCAACAAAAAAAACGCGTAACTGTTGTATGATATATACAGAGGAATTATGGCAAAAAAAGGAACTATAGTTTTTAAGTGCTCGGAATGCGGCTACAGCCAGCCCAAGTGGTTGGGCCGTTGTCCTGAATGCGGCCAATGGAACACTATGCAAGAATCCATTGAGGATCCCAACGCCGTCGCGGCTTCTTTGCGGGGCTCAAGTTCGGCGCAAATGGCAAAGCCCGTTCCGCTTTCTACGGTTCAGGCTTCTGAGGAGGAACGGATTCTTAGCGGCATTAGCGAGTTTGACCGCGTTTTGGGCGGAGGAGCCACAAAGCGCAGCGCTATTTTGCTTGGCGGCGAGCCCGGAATCGGAAAAAGCACTTTGCTTATCCAAGCCGCGGCCAACGTAAGCCAAAGCCAAGCGGGCCGCGTCCTTTACGTTAGCGGCGAGGAGTCCGCTTCCCAAATAAAAAGCAGGGCCGACCGTCTTGGCTTGGACACGTCAAAAATAGAAATTCTCTGCGCGATGCGCTTGGAAGACACCCTTAGCGCCTTGGACAAATTGAATCCAACATTCGTTGTCGTGGACTCCATTCAAACCGTTTATTCGGTGGAAGGAGGAATCATTCCCGGAACGGTGAACCAGTTAAAATATTGCTCCAACGAGCTTATCGGCTGGGTAAAGGAGCGGGACTCGGTTTTGGTTATGACCGCCCACGTCACTAAGGACGGAAACATCGCTGGCCCCAAAGCCTTGGAGCACATGGTGGACACCGTTCTTTCGTTTGAGCGCAACAACGACGAGACGCGCTTTTTGCGCTCCCTTAAAAACCGCTTTGGCTCGGTTGACGAGCTGGGCATTTTTGAGATGGGCGCCAAGGGCCTCCTTCCTGTAAAGGATCCAAGCGCGATGTTCATAACCCGGCGCGACGGAGACCAGCCGGCCGGAATCGCCTGCGCCGCCGTCTTTGAAGGAAGCCGAGTTTTTATGGTGGAAATCCAAGCGCTTACGGTTCCCGCAAAGGCTTCGTTGAGCCGCGTCTACTCAGAAAAAATTGACAGCGCCAGGGTAAGCCGCGTGGCCGCCGTTTTGGAAAAGCGGCTTGGCGTAAGGTTCAGCGACCAAGACATTTACGTGAACGTGGCCGGCGGCATCCGTCTTACCGAAAGCGCGATTGACGCGGCTTTGGCGGCGGCGCTTTACTCGGCCAGAAGCGATTTGCCTTTGCCAAACGGCAGCGCGCTTGTCGGCGAGCTTAGCTTGGCCGGCGAAATAAGGCCCGTTTCTAGAATCAAGCAAAGGGTAAAGACCGCCAAAAGCTTGGGCTACGACAAGCTTGTCGCCCCCGAAAAATGCGAGGGCGCGCTTTTTGTCCAAGACGTAAAGGGCTTGGTTGCGGCCTTATTCAGTTCTAAAAAAGCGACATGATTTTTGCGGTCAGCTCTTTTACGATTGTGGCGCCGGCCGCGAAAGTTCCGATTGAGCTTCCCAACGAAGAAAGGACAAAGACCAAAAGGACTCGGGTGATTCTGTTTGAGTAAAAGCCCTTGACTGTCGCCGCGTCGTCAGACAAGGTTTCCATGTCGCGGACCTTTGGCTTTTTGACTAAAGCCTGTACGATTCCTGTCAAAAGGCCAACGCCGACTAGCGGGCAAAGAGAAGTTATCGGCGCTCCCAAAAAGGCGACCAAAATCGTAAGAGGATGGCCGGCCGCGATTATCGTTCCGATCGCCGCGAGGGCTCCGTTCCAAATTACCCAAGAGCCGACAAACTGGCCGCCCATCTTTTTTCCGCCAAAGTAAAAGCCGGCCGCGATAAGCGCGACGATAAGGATCGGAATTGTCCAGCCCAAAATTTTTCCGCCGATTCCCTTGGGCGGAACTTTTGAAATTTCTTCTGTGTCCGTCGTTTCCGTTCCGGCGGCGATCGCTTCCAAATGTTTTTGAACGCCTGGAAGGTGGCCCGCTCCCAAAATCGCGGTCACTGTTTGCGCCGCCTCTCCGCTTGCGTTTTTGCATTCCCAAATGTGGGCGGCCAAGTAGCGGTCGCGCTCGTCGATCAAAACTTCCTTTACTTTTGGAAGGTACTCCGAAAGCTCGCCCATCATTGAATCCATTTCGTTTTCTTTTTTAAGGGACTCTATTTCTTCTTCGCTGATTTCTTCTTTGCTAAAGGCGGAACTAATGAGCGCCGCCAACAGCTTGGATTTTCCCCAAAAAGAATTCTTTGCCCAGGCGCGGTTAAGGGTGGCCTTGATCGGGCGGTCAACCAACTCAAAGGGAATGTTTTTTTCTTGAGCGGCGTCTATCGCGGCGCGCATTTCGTCGCCGGGCTTTACGCCGATGTTTTGGCCCATTCGTTTTTGGAAGGAGCTAAGAATCAAGTTGGCCAAAACCAAAAGCGCCTCTCCGCGCTTTAAGACTTTTATGATGTCCAAGTCTTTGTATTTTTCGGGATTGGCCATCGACTCGTAGCGGGCGCTGTCCAATTCTATCGCGGCGCATTGCGGGGGATTGCTTTGTATTTCTGTTTTTACTTCTTCGACTGATTGGGCGGAAACGTGGGCCGTTCCGATTAGGGTAATCTTGCGGCCCGCAAGGTCCAAAAGTTTTTTTGTAGAAGATGCTTCCATATTTTATTTTTCCTTAACGCGCCACTCAGCCAGGCGGAATTCAAAGAACATCGGGCTTTGAAGCGCCGCGACTTCGTTGTACATTTTTTTTGCAAGTTCCTCGCGGCCCTTTATTTCGTCGTAAAGGCCCATGTAGTAGCTCATCTTTCCTTTTTTGGTGGAATTGTCTTCCTTGATGATTTTTTGCGTGATTAGGTTTTCGGCGTTGGAAGGGCCAAGGTCGTGGTAAAGGCGCAGCATCAAGTATTCCAAAGAATCGTGGTCGCCGTATTCTTTCATGATTTTTTGCAAGAAAGGCTTTACCTCAAAGCCTTTCTTGTCCTTGTACATGCAGGCCGCGATGATTAGCGGATACGAAATGTTTTGCGGGTAGTAAGAAAAAGCCTTTTCAAAAGAGGCGCGCGCTTCGGCGTAGTTTCCCTCGTGCCAGGCAAGAATTCCCAAGGCTTCATAGGCAAAGTAATACTTTGGGTTTGTCTTTATGACCATGCGGTAGTCGTCCAAGGCCTTGGCGTACATGTTTTGCTCATCGTACAAGCCGCCGCGGTAGGCGTAGGCCAAAAAGTAGTTGGGGTTGATTTGGATCGCCCGCGTCCAAGCTTCTTCGGCCTGCTTGAATTTTCCGCGCATTCTTGAGTAGGTTCCCCAATCCATGTAAAAGTCGTAGGAAGTCGGATCCAATTCAATGGCCTTTACGATGTTTTCTTCGGCCAGCTTGTAGTTTTCGTCTTCGGCGTAAAGCTTTCCGATGTAGGCGTAGGCGATGGCGTTTGTCGGGTCGAGGCGCAAAATTTTGTCAAAGGCTTTTTTTGAGTCCTCGATTTTGTTTAGGTAGTAGGAAGTTTGTCCGTAGCCAAAAAGCGCGTCCAAATTGTTTTCGTCGCCTTTAAGGGCGGTCATGTAGTAGCCGCGCGCTTCCTTGTATTTTTTCTTTAAAACGCGCTCTCCGCCCAACTCAACGTTGGCGCTGGGATTTGTCGGGTCAAGGGCAATGATTTCCCTTATCGCGGCGCTTTTTGCGGCGGCGTTGTTGGAAGCCTTTGCCAATACGATTTTCATTTCCTTTATTTCTATGTCGGAGGAATTCTTTTGCTCCAATTCGGCTATGACTTTTTGCGCGTCGGCGGTTTTTCCTGCGCTGATCAAAAGGGAGGCGCGAAGTTTTTGCAAGTCGGCGTTTGACAAAAGGGAAGCCGGCATGGAGTCAAAAAGCGCTATGGCGTCTTCCAAAGAGCCGGCTTGCAGGGCGGCCTGCAATTGCAGCGCGAATCCCGCTTCCTCCGAGGGGGCCTTTTTGTTTTGTTCCGCGGCCTTTTTTTGGTCTTCGCTGATTTTAACGTCGGCCGCAAAGATGTTGCCCGCCAAAGAAGCGCAAAGGGCAAGGGTTAAAAAGGTCTTTATGGTTTTCACAGCAAATTCTCCATTTTAGTATATAGAACGATTATAGCAAAAAACGCTCTTGAATTTAAGCGCTTTTTTGAATAAAATCATTCAATATGCTTAAAAAATCTATTCGTAAGATGTTTGGACTTGTAGTCCTTTATGCCGCTATTATTGTCGGTATTTTTGTATTGCAGTTTAGAAGCGACTCTATAATAAGAAAAAACATTAGGGCCCTAAGGGTTACGCTCGCCGAGTTGAATGACAGCAAGGGCGGATCGGCTCTAAAGAACAGCTTTCAAGTAAGTTTTAACGGAATTGCCTTTAGCGCCGACGAAAAGAAGCCTGTGGTTTACTCAACTTCTTCCGGCCAGGACGTTCCCGTAGCGCTCGTTTCTTACAGCCAGCCTGACAAGCTTTCTTACGCCCTTGACTTTACAAAAGGCGTCCGCTTGACTTTTTCTTTGAGCGACGATACCGACTCCGCCTCTTTGTGGGTGGCCGCCGAAATGCCTGCCAACGCCAGCGCGGTAAAAGTGAACTACGCTCCGTATTCAGGATTTTCTGTAAGCGACTTAAAATCCAAGTCAGCGATTTTCACCGGAAAAATCGATTCCTATTCTTTGATCGCTCCCGCTTTGTCGGAAGGAAAAATTCAATTCCAAAAGAATTCAAAGTCAGCGCACTACTCGATGATGAAAAAGCAAAGCGACTTTAGCTTGGACAAGATCGGCGACTTGGCTTTTGCCTCAAGGAATATTTACGACCAGACAATCAGCTCGCTTTCGCGCGAGATCATAAACAAGTTCATTTCAGCCTCGCAAACCGAAGCGAATTTTGCAGTCACTGTAAACGAGCAAAGCGTCGTTTCGTTTGTCGCAGCGATGGCGCAGGCCGGCCGCTACAACGAGGCGCTTAATTCCGTTCCCGAAGTGTTTGTAAAGGGCAACCGCCGCACTTACCAATCGGCGCCCTTCTTTGGCTCTATGGCCGACTTGCTTCCAACGCTTACAATGCAAGTTGAAAACTTGAACAACATGATTTTGCGCGCCGTGCAGGAACGCAGCCTTGACATTTGGACTGTGGACAACTTGGCGGCTTACATGTACACGCAAGGAAACCGCGGAAACATCGCTTTGCTTGCCGCGCTTCCCGCTTCTATGACTGAATTGAATCTGACGGTTGGCCAGGCCGCAGGAATCTTGCGCTCCTGGGCTTACTTTGCCGCGCAGGATTCTTCGCTTGCCAAGCCCTTGGAGCCTGTGCTTGAACTTTGCGCGCAAAGAATCGTCAAGGCTTGCTCGCTTGACGGCGAAAAAATTTTGCTTATAGAAAACGACGCTCCGATTTCTGTCTTGGGAGCGGCAACCGCCGGCGACGCCCTTGCGGTTTACGGAAAGGCTTCCGGCCAAAGCGCTATAGAAAACTGCGGTTACTTGATCGTCAACTCTTACGCTGGCGACACCGCCGCCTTGGACTTGCGCGCCACCGCGGAATTGTATCCTGTTTTGGTTCACGGAAACAATTTCTATCCGCATTACCTTTTGCTTAAGACGATGGAAGGCGAGAATGTTTGGGCTTGGACAATCGCTGCCAAGATGCAATACTACCGCGATGAAAACTTGACGATCTCGCTCAACATCGATTTCCCTGTAGGACTTTCGCATTATATGTTCGTCCGAGGAATCACGCCTTTCTTGCGCATTCAAATTTACAACATGGACTTCCGCACAGACCCGCGCTTTGAAATCTACAATTCTTCTGGCTACATCTACCGTTCTGCCGCGCAAACCTTGCTGCTCAAGAGCCGCCACCGCGAACAAAACGAAGTCATCCGCCTTTACTACCGCGATGTTGAGGAAGAGTACGAAGGCGTTGAATCAGAAATCGAAGAATAAATAATTTCTCGTAAAGGAGAGAGCCAAATGAAAATTTCTAAAAGTTTTTGCAAGACGGCCGCCGCTGTTTTATTTGCGGCCGTTGCGTTTGTTGGCGGACAGCGGGCTGACGCTTGCACAGCCGTCTATGTCGGAAAAAACGTCAGCGCTGACGGAACTACAATCATGGCAAAGTCCAACGACTTTGGCGACAATTTCGCCAACCACGTCGTCGTTGAAAAGGCGGTGAAGAACAAGCAGGGACGGAAGATGCCGATTGATAATGCCAGAACGGTTTTTGCCGAAATTCCCGCGACAACATACAAGTATATTTGCACGCCCTTTATGGAATCGACGATGGCCTACAACAAGCTTTGCCGCGACGCGACTATTTGTTCCAACGAAAAGGGCGTCAACATGCTTATGTCGATAACTTCTTTTTCTAACAAGGCCGCCTTGGAAGCCGATCCCTTGATTGAGCATGGCCTGACTGAATTTGCCGCAGTGGATCTTGTTGTTTGCCAGAGCGCGACCGCCCGCGAAGCCGTAACAGTTTTGTGCTCGCTTTTGGACAAGTACGGAAGCAGCGAAGTGAACATCGCGCTTATCGCCGACCAAAGCGAGGCTTGGTATGTCGATATGTACACTGGCCATCAATACGCCGCGGTAAAGCTTCCCTCCGACAAAGTTTGCGTTTTTGGAAACGAGTTCAGCCTTGAGTATTTGTCCGACTACGAAGAGTCGATTGTCTCTCCTGGCTTGAAAAGTTTGCCCGAGCAAAAGGGTTTCGCCGTTTACGGAAAAAACAACGAACTTAACCTTTGCCAAACATATGCAGGCCCGTCGATGACCGCAAGCTATTGTCACATGAGAACTTGGATCGGCCACCAAATCCTTTCTCCGTCCGTTTACAGCGCGGACTACGACAAGGACGCCTTGTATCCCTTGTGCTTTTCTCCCGACAAAAAAGTGGGTTTGCAAGACGTTATGGAAATTTTGCGAAACCGTTATGAAGGAACAAAGTACAACCCCGACGAGACAGGCCGCATAGATATGCGCGTTATCGGGACGGACACCGCCTTGAGCGTTCACATCGCGCAAATTTACAGCGACGTTCCAGCCGACATTTCAAGCGTCGTATGGGAAAGTACAGGCCCCGCGCTTTACGGAGTCTTCGTTCCTGTTTCAAACGCCTCTTTGCGGGCAAGCGACGCTTACGCCAAAAGCCAGCCCGTCAGCGACGTTGGAACTTTTGACACAAACAATTATCCGTACTTCCGCTTTAAGGAACTGTGCACGTTGTCCGTGGGGCATGATTCGTGGAAGCCTTACGGCCAGCCAGTCCGCGCCTACTGGCATGAGGCGGAAACTGGTATGGTCGCTGGAATGGCCGCCGTTGTCAAAAACGCTTCGGCAATCAAAGACAAAAAGGCGGCCAAGCGCTACATCACCGATTATTGCGTCGCGATGCAAGACAAGGCTTTTTACGACGCTGGAAAACTTTTGAACCTAGTCAGATGGACCAAAAGCAAAAATTCCAATACGCTAAAAAAAGGAACTAATCCGGAAACCCACGAAGTTCTTGACGAGCTAAAGCCGATTGACCCGATTAAGGTTGAGCTTGACGGCTCGGCTTACAAGAACGTTCCGCAAGTTCCCGCCAAGGGAATCCCAGCCGTCGCGCTTGCGCTGATTTTTGTCGCGCTTACGGCTGTCTACGCGCTCCTAGCCAAAAAGTTAAAAAAGCGCTAGTTTATCGCCATGAAACAAATTCGCGTAATCGCAGAAAGCAAAAACAAGTTGGTGCTGGACGAGGCCGCCGAAAAGGGCGACTGGATTGACTTGGCGCAAATCAATTCCGTTGACACGGGCTTGGTTGAAAAGGCTTTGGCGGCCGGAGCCGACAAGGTTTACCAAGAAAAGCTTAAGGCGGCCAAAAGCGAATTTGAGTTGCAAAGCCAAAAGCGCGTCGCGGAACTGAACGCCAAAATTTCTTCTTTTGAAAACGAAAAAAAACTCGCCGTGGCCGAAGCGCTTTCCAAAAAAGATTCGGAGATTTCTGAACTAAAGCAAAAACTCGCCGCTGGTGAGTCCCAAACTCAGTTGCAGCTGCAAAAAATTCAAAGCGAAAAAAATCTTGAGATTCAGAAAATTCAAAACCAGCTGGAAAACGCCGCGAGCAAGGCCAAGATTAGCGAAGACAACCTAAAGCAAAATTTTGAAAGCCAGCTAAAATTAAAGGACGAGCAAATCGCCTACTACAAGGACCTCAAGGCCAAGATGTCAACCAAGATGATTGGCGAATCTCTTGAGGTCCATTGCAAGACGCAGTTCGAGCAATACCTTAGGCCGGTCATGCCCAACGCGTATTTTGAAAAGGACAACGAAGTTTCGCGCGCGTCGGGCAGCAAGGGCGACTTTATTTTCCGCGACAAGGCGGACGGCCTTGAGTACATTTCGATTATGTTCGAGATGAAAAACGAAGCGGACGAAACGGCGACAAAGCACACAAACGAATCTTTCTTTAAGGAGCTGGACAAGGACCGACTCGAAAAAAAATGCGAGTACGCCGTTCTTGTTTCTTTGCTTGAAAAAGACAGCGAGCTTTACAACGGCGGAATCGTTGACGTTTCGCACAAGTTTCCAAAGATGTATGTGATACGCCCGCAATTTTTTATCCCGCTCATCACGCTTTTATGCAACGCCGCCAAGAACTCTTTGGAGTGGCAAAGGCAGCTTGAGGTTGCCAAGAACCAGTCGATTGACATCACGAACTTTGAGTCGCGGCTTACGGAATTTAAAAGCGGCTTTGACAAAAACTACAGGCTGGCAAGCGAAAAGTTCGCCACGGCGATTGACGAGATTGACAAGACAATTGACCACTTGAACAAAATCAAGGCCGCTCTAATCGGAAGCGAAAACAATTTGCGCCTTGCCAACAACAAGCTTGACGACCTTTCGATAAAAAAATTGACTCGCGGTAATCCCACAATGACGGAAAAGTTTGCCGCGTTAAAGTCGCAGGGAACGAAGGCAATTCCAAGCGCTAAGGGCAGTTCCAGCGCGAGCGACTCCGACTCCGACGGGCAAGGCGGCTTGTTTTAACCTATGAAAACCCAGCGCGCCAAAAACAATCGGACGCTCACTTTAAATGAGGAAGAAATTCCCGCTTTGCGCGCGCGGCTTTTGACCGAGCGCGATCTTGGCGGAACGAACGCAAGCCCAAAAAGCGGCGGAGTCCTCGCGACTGCAACCGAAAACAAAATCATAAACGCGGATTTGTTCGCCGCCCTTCCGCTTTTGCCGGACGCTTTCGCCGACCTTATAATCATCGACCCGCCCTACAATCTTAGCAAAAATTTTGGCGGCCTAAAATTCAACGAGCGCTCGGACGCCGCCTACGACGAATACCTTGCCTCGTGGTTCCCCGCCGTTTGCAAAAAGCTAAAGGCCAACGGAAGCCTTTACATTTGCGGCGACTGGAAGTGCTCGTCGGCTTTGCAGCGCGCGGTGCAAAAAGAGTTGACGGTGATGAACAGAATCACTTGGCAGCGCGAAAAAGGCCGCGGCGCAAAAAGCAATTGGAAAAACGCGATGGAAGACATTTGGTTTGCGGTGAAGAATCCCGACGACTATTATTTTGACGTTAAGGCCGTGATGCAAAAGCGAAAAGTTTTGGCCCCCTACACGCAGGACGGAAAGCCCAAAGATTGGGAGCGCGCCGCGGCCGGCAATTTTAGGCTTACGCATCCGTCAAATTTTTGGGACGACATTTCGATTCCCTTTTGGTCGATGCCCGAGAATACCGACCATCCGACACAAAAGCCCGAAAAACTTTACGCCAAGTTGATATTGGCTTCTTGCAAAAAGGGCGGAATGGTATTCGACCCATTTTTGGGGAGCGGAACAAGCGCCGTCGTCGCGAAAAAATTGGGCCGCGCTTTTTGCGGAATTGAAATTAACGAAGAGTATTGCTTGTGGGCGCAAAAGCGCCTTGAGCGCGCGGAAAGCGACGCAAGCATTCAGGGCTACGCCGACGGCGTTTTTTGGGAGCGCAACTCGCTGGCCGAGCAAGCGCGAAAAAAATAGGAGGAAGTTATGAAAAAATTATTCGCTTTATTTGTTGTTTTGTTTTCGCTCGCGCTCGTTTCATGCGGCCAACGCGGAGACGTTACGATCGTTTACACGAATGACGTTCACACTTATATCGACAACGCCAAAAAAGACGGCCGCAAAAGCGCCTTGTCTTACGGAAACGTTGCCGCGCTAAAGAAAGACATGCTCGCGCAGGGCAAAAATGTCGCGCTTGTCGACGCTGGCGATTTTATACAGGGAACGGTTTACGGCGCTATGAACCAGGGCGCCAACGCCGTAAAGTTTATGAACGCCGTCGGCTACGACCTTGCCGTTTTTGGAAACCACGAATTTGACTACGGCATGGAGCGCGCGCTTGACGTTATAAAAGAGGCGTCCTTTCCGCTTGTCGCCTGCAACTTTGTTCACGCAAAGGACAACAAGCCTGTCGTCGCGCCATATAAAATTTTGCGCCTTGGAAAGTCGCGCGTGGCCTTTGTGGGAATCATGACTCCCGACACTTACTCAAAGTCTTCGCCCAAACATTTTATGGACAAAGACGGAAAGACTTTTCTTTACAAGATTCTTGGCTGCGACGCCGCGGAAGATCTTTACGAGAGCGTTCAAAAAACTGTCGACCAGGCCGCGCGCAAGGCCGATTATGTAGTTGCCCTTGGACATTTGGGCGTTGACATAAGTTCCGCTCCTTGGCGCAGCGAAGATGTCATCGCGCGCACGCACGGCATCGACGCTTTTATCGACGGACATTCGCACACGGTGATGGAACAAAAGTTTGTCAAAAACGACAAGGGGCAGGACGTTCTTTTGACGCAGGCCGGCTGCTATTTTGGAGCGATTGGCCTTGTGGAATTGAATGGCGATCAAATGAGTTCGCGCTTGATAAAAGATTATAAGCCTTCAAATGAAAAAGTTGACTCTCTTGTCAGCGATTGGATGGCGCAAGTTGACAAACACATAGGAACAAAAATCGCGTCCTGCGACTTTCCTCTTTGCGCCAATTCGCCGGTTGGAAATCATGAGCGCCTTGTCCGAAAGCAAGAAAGCAATTTGGGCGACTTTGTTTCCGACGCCTTTTACTGGCACTTTAATTTTGTTGAAGGCCTTGACTGCGACCTGGCAATCACCAACGGCGGCGGACTGCGCGGCGACATTCCCGCGGGCGACGTTACTTACAGCGCTGTAAAAACCGTTATGCCTTTTGGAAACGACGTGTGCCTTGTGGAACTGACCGGCCGCCAAATTTTTGACGCCTTGGAATTTGGCGCCCGCTTTGTAGGCGTTGCGGAAAACGGCGGCTTCATTCACGCGGCAGGCTTGCGCTATCGCATCGACGCGACGATTCCTTCCGCCGTCCAAACAAACAGCGAAAAGATGTGGACTGGAAATCCCGGCCCCTATCGCGTTAGCGACGTTCAAGTTTACGACAAAAAGGGCGGCGCTTACGTTCCGCTCGACATGGAAAAGCGCTACGCCGTTGCCGGCCTTAGCTTTACCTTGCGCGAGATGGGCGACGGCTTCGCCATGTTCGAAAACGTCAAGGCCATAAAAAATTACGCGGGCGAAGACTTTATCATCGCCGCAAATTACGCCAAGGCCTTTGCCAACGGCGGAACGGACTCCAACGCGCTGCCCAAGATTTCTTCCCAGAACAGCCCGCTGGCCTCTTACAAAAATTATCTTTTGAATTACGAAAAGCCCGAAGGCGCGGGACGAATTGAGATAAAGAAATGACCTTTTGAGCGGCGGCCTTCGTGGGCTTGCAAAGCCTTGTCATTCCCGCGCTTGTCGCGGGAATCTTTTTTTCCCCTAATTGTAATTTTCTTTTCTTTGCGGTAGAATGCGCTCACTATGTTAAAACCAGAGCTTTTTTCTAGCCTTAAAAATTATTCAGCAAAAACATTCGCCTCCGACGCGCTCGCTGGCGTTATCGTCGGAATCGTGGCCTTGCCATTGGCCATCGCCTTTGCAATTGCGAGCGGCGTTCCTCCTGAGGCCGGCCTCTTTACTGCGATTGTGGCGGGCTTTTTTATCAGCGCTTTTGGCGGAAGCAAGGTGCAAATCGGCGGGCCCACCGGCGCCTTTGCGGTGATTGTTTACGGAGTCGTCGCGCAGTTTGGAATTGAAGGCCTTGCGACGGCCACCATTATGGCCGGCGTTCTTTTGATTTTGCTGGGCGCCTTTAAGATGGGCGGCCTTGTAAAATTCATTCCATATACAATCGTAACAGGCTTTACCGCCGGCATCGCAGTTACAATTTTTGCTGGACAAATCGGAGACTTCTTGGGCTTGACAATCACGGCCTTTCCCAAAGGCTTTGACAAAATGCCCGGTGACTTTGTCGGTAAAATTGAAACTTACTGCTTGAACATCGGCCAAGTCAATTGGTTTTCGTTCGCGCTCGCCGCGGTCAGCTTGGCGTTGATTTTTTTGTGGCCGCGCGTCACAAAAAGAATTCCAGGCTCCCTTATCGTAATCATTTTGGCGACGCTCGCTTCCGTCATCGCGCGCGAAAAGTTTGGCCTTGTCACCGACACGATCGGAAGCCGCTACGGCTCGATTCCGTCGTCGCTTCCCCTTCCCAAATTGCCGGACTTGCGCTTGTCTTCTATCCGAGCGCTTTTCCCGACAGCCGTTTCAATAGCGGTTCTTGCCGCGATCGAATCCTTGCTTAGCGCGGTCGTCGCGGACGGCATGATAGGAAGCAAGCACGACTCAAATATGGAGCTTATCGGACAGGGAATCGCAAACATCGCAAGCCCCCTCTTTGGAGGAATCCCCGCGACAGGCGCCATCGCGCGCACGGCCACCAACATCAAGAACGGCGCCAAAACTCCGGTGGCTGGAATCATTCACGCGCTGACCCTTTTGTTGATTTTGATTTTCCTGGGAAGGTTCGCCGTCTACATTCCGATGGCGGCCCTGAGCGCGGTCTTGATAAACGTCGCCTGGAACATGGCGGGCTTTGGAAGCATCCGCGCCTTGGTCAAGGGACAAAAGAGCGACTCCTTTGTTTTTGTCGCGACCTTCTTGATCACAGTTTTCATCGACCTTACCGTGGCCATTGAAGTCGGACTTGGACTCGCCGCCTTCTTCTTCATCAAAAAAATGTGCGACCTTTCAAACGTTCAGGCCAAGCGCGAAAACTTGACCGAAGGCATAAGCGGCTCGTCCGAAAACCAAGAGACTTTGGACATCCCCAAGGGCGCGATGGTCTACGAAATCGACGGCCCGCTCTTTTTTGGAACGGTGCGCAAATTTGACGTTGCCGTCGAAAAGGCCGAAGTCAGCTACAAAGTTTTGGTCTTGCGCATGAGGAACACGATTTACTTGGACGCCGGCGGAATCCGCGCCTTGGAGCAGGCCAAGCAAGCCTGCGACCGCCGCGGAGTCAAGATCATTCTTTCTGGCATCCACACCCAGCCCTACATGCTTTGCGAAAAGACAGGAATGTTAGACAAGCTTGGAAAGGAAAACGTTTGCGCCAACATCGACTTGGCTCTGGCGCGGGCTAGGGAGATTTTAAAGTAGGAACGGCTGGACTAAATGAATTTTGACGGCAGTCAAAAACTGATAGGAAAAGGCGCCCAAGCGGAAGTCTTTTTGTATCAGGGATTCGCTTACAAAGTTTACAAAGCCTCGTATCCCGCCGAATGGATCGCTTTTGAAAAGCGCCAGCAGCGGGCCGTTAACGCGGCCGGCCTTTGCCCGGTAAAGTATTACGACACCGACGATTCCCACATAATCAAAATGGATTTGGTCAAAGGCGGCCAGTTGGAAAAGTCCGTTCTAAAAAATCCTGAACAGGGCTTCGCTCTCCTTGCGCGGGCCTTTCGCTTTGTGCACGCCGCTAACGCCGGGGGAACGGACATTTCGCCGCTAATTGATACCGCAAGCCTTGCTCTTACCGACAAAGAAAAGCTGGAAGCTCTTCCGACAATCGAGCGCCTTTGCAAAAAATACAAAAGCGTCGTCTGCCATTTGGACATGCACTTTTTGAACGTCATGATTCCTGACGGCGCCGACCTTGTCGCCGACAAAATCGATTTTACAATCATCGACTGGATGAACGCGCGCCTTGCCCCGCCTGTTTTTGACTACGCCCGCACCTACGTGATTTTTGAAGAGTTTGCAAAAGAGGCCGTGGACTTTTACAAAGCCTCGGTCTGGCCGGACGTTGAGACTCTTGGAATTTCTGAAGACGATTTCTTTGCCGCAGTTAAGGTTTGCGCGATCTTGCGGAATCACGAAAAATAGATTTTTCCTTCTCTCACAACAATATCCTCTCGCGGCAACTTGTTCCAGGCAAAAATGGCCGCCGCCTCTTGCAAATCCATCGGCTTGTAAGCCGGGGACATGCCGCATAAAAACATAAGCTTTCCGATGATTTCTTGGGGCGAAAAGCGCGTTCGCAAATAGCCCATGTCCAAATCCTTGTCGCGCTTGGAAAGGCGGCGGCCTTCCTTATTAACCAATAGCGGAAAGTGATAGAACTGCGGCGCGGCAAGTCCAAGCGCGTTGTACAAAAACAATTGCTGGTGGGTCGAGGCAAGCAGGTCTCGTCCGCGCGCGACTTGGTTCACGCCCATGAGCGCGTCGTCAACGGTCACGGCAAGCTGGTATGAAAAATTTCCGTCGGCGCGGCGAATGATAAAGTCGCCTGCGTCGCGCGCGAGCTTGCATTTTTGCGGGCCGTAATGGCCGTCAACAAAAATCGATTCGCGGTCGGGGAGGCGTATTCTCTTTGCGGGGGAACGTTCCTTTAAAAGCCGCTCGCGGTCGGCCGCCGAAAGCTTGCGGCAAGTTCCGGCGTAGATTGGAGTTCCATCGCTTGCGTGCGGAGCGGAGGCGGCCAATAAGTCCGCGCGGCTGCAAAAGCAGTCGTAGACAAGGCCGCGCTCTTCCAGCGCGCGAAAATATTTTTGGTAAATTTCGTCGCGCTCGGACTGAAAAAATGATTGGGGCGCCGCGCCTCTAGCAATTTGGGCCTCGCTTTCGTTTGTCGCATTACATTCGTTCCCCGCTGTCGTTGGCCCGTCATCCCATTCCAAGCCCAGCCACAAAAGGTCGTCCATCAGTTGGTCGGCGTACTCGCGCTTGCAGCGCTGGCGGTCAAGGTCTTCGATTCGCAAAAGCCACGAGCCGCCGTCCTTTTTTGCGGACAGCCAAGAGATGAGCGCGGCGTAAATGTTTCCCAAGTGCATTCTTCCGCTGGGCGACGGAGCGAACCTTCCTTTTGTCATGAAGCTATTGTAGCCAACTTGAACGGCGTTGGCAAGCCAAAAGACGGCGGCGCTTTTAGGTCAGTGAAGCCTTTTCGTTCTGATTAAGCCTAAAACTTAACCAACGGAATCTCCAGCGCGAGCGTTTCCGTTTCTGCGGGAATGGCGACTTTGTGCTTTTTGAAATTTCCGGGCGGGCCTTTGCCGTCGTAGTTGGAAAAGCCGAATGGCTCTTTTGGAATTCCCATAAAGCCCGCGTTAAGGTCGCCGTCGCCGTTTGTGTCGTGAAAAACGCAAAAGGCGCATTCGCCGGGCTCAAGGCTTAGTTCTATCGTTACGGACGGAACGCTTGCAGGGATGCGGACGGTTTGGACGGGCTTTTTTTTCTTAAAGCTTTCTTCGCTGTTGTGCGCGCTAAGGATGATTGTTCCGCTTGCTGTCGTTATGTTTGTTATCGTGATTTGGACGGAACGCTTTTTCGCCTGTGACCCAGGCGCGGCTAGGCAAAGCGCGCAGGCCAATAAAAGCGCCGCCATTGTGGCAAGTCTTTTCATCGCGCTTCCTTCATAGCTTTTTCGTAAATGTCGTAGCGGCATTGCTCAAGGACGCGCTTACCGATAAGGGTGATGGCGCGCGCGGGGCAGTGGTTTACGCAGCGGTAGCAAAGAGTGCAGGAACCGGGCGCAAAGACGGCCTTGCCGTTTTGAATCGCGATTGACTTTGTGGGGCAGCCCGCAGCGCAGACTCCGCAGCCGGAGCACTTGCTTGCGTCAATCTTAAGCTTTGATCGCAAGGCTTTTACCGTCGGGATGAACCACAAGCGCTGGCCAAAAAGGCCGGCAAGGTGGTTCCAAAAATAAAGGCCGTCTTTTGGATAGCGGCCGTTTTTTGTGGAGTCAACCGCGTGCGCGATTTTTTGTTCTGTTTGCCTTATGGTCGCAAGGTTTTTCGCCATCGGTTTTTTGAGCATTGGAACGTCGCCGATCGCGTCGGGCATTCGTAGGTGAAGGCCTCCAAGAATTTTGGCGCCTTGCTTTTTTAAGAGCCTTGCTCCGACTCCCGCTCCGTCGCCGCTAAAAAGCCCCATCGTCACGATGACAAAAACTTTTTTGCCTTTGAACAGAGCGCCGTTTTTTGCGATAAAGTTTTTTACGATTAGCGGAACGTCGCTGTAATGAGTGGGGTAGGCTAACGCTAGTTCTGCCGCCGCCGTTATGGTCTGTGAAGCCTCTTGGCAGCTTTCGATTGAGACGGCCTTTCCGCCTGTCGCGCCGACGAATAGTTCCGCGCAGCGCCTTGTGTTTCCGCTTCCGCTAAAATAAATTACGTTCATTTATGGTCTCCTTATTTGCGCCGCCCGCGCGGCGTTTTTGGTCTTACTACCGTTCCTGTTTTTAAATACTAAATGCGTTTAAGAAATCGGGAAGCTTTTCTTCCCAGTTGCAGGCGGATTTTACGCCGGGCATTGTGGCAAGAGAAGTGATTCCGTGGATAAAGGCCCAGAGCGAGATCGTGACGTCGTTCCATTTTTCTTTTGGGCATTTTTTTTGCGCAAGGACTTGTTCCGCCGCTGACTTAAAAATCGCAAAGGGCTTGTAGTTTTTTTGCGGGTCGGCTCCCTCGGTCAAGTCCAGCGCGATGTTGGACTTTCCAAAGAGAAAGGCAAAGTAGTTGGGGTGGGCCGTAAAAAAGTTTAGGTAAGCCTTGCCCAGTTCCATCAAAAGGGAATCCTTGTTTTGGCACTGCGCTATCGTTCCTTCCAACTGGGCGCAAAAGTTGTCGCTTACGTAGTTTTGCATTTCCTCCAGCAGAACGTCCTTGTTCCCAAAATGGGAATATGGCGCCGCGTGCGAGACTCCGCAAAGGCCCGCAACCTTTCGCAAAGAAAAGCCGTCAAGCCCTTCCTTTGCCACCAAGTCGATGCCGGCCTCAATCAAGTCGCTCTTTAAGTTTTTGTGGTGGTAAGTGTCCACTCCGCGCCTCCTTTTCTCTCGGTTAATCTTTACACTGTCTAGATTAGCGCACAATCTTTACATTGTCAAGATGTCGGCCCCGTTTTTGGTCTTACGAACGATTTTTTTAGTCTGTCCAACCATCCCGGTTCCGCCCGCGTTCTGGTCAGTGAAGCCTCTTGTTTTGAACGATTTTTTTTTCAAAAAATTTCAAGAATTTTTTAATTTTTTTTGTTCGATTTTAAAAATCTGTGCTATAATGAAAAGACTATGAACAAAAGAGATTTCCCCAAAATCCATTTTTACGACCAGGATTTTGTCGATATTTACAACAAAACGTGGAACTGGATCGCCGATTTCTGGGTTGACCCTAAAAAGGGCGCCAAGACAAATGACGGGTGTTTTGTGTACCCCGAAGACGGCGTGAACGTTTTAAACCACTTAGACGCGATTTTCTCTTCTTTCTTTTTGGTATATTCAAACCGCAATTATTCTGCCAGCAAAAATTTGGACTATCTATATTCGCGCCAGGAACGTGACGGCGCCATTCGCTTTAAATACGACTTAAAGAACGGAAAGCCGATCTCAGAAAAGGGAAATCCTGAGGGCGTTTGCCTTCCTCTTTTGGCATGGGCGGAATTCAACCTTTACCACAAATTGGCCAACAAGCGCCGCGTAAAGGAAGTCATTCCCAGCCTTGTAAAGTACGTCAACTGGATTGACAAAAAGTTCAAAAAGCCCAACGGCCTTTACGCCGCTCCCGCGGTCGCCAGCGGAATGTTCAACAGTCCGCGCGACAAGTGCGTCTATCCGATTGACTTTAACGCGGCGATGGCCTTGAACGCGCTGCACCTTTCGGCCCTTGGCGACATCATGAACGACAAGGAATTGAGCTTTATGTACAAAAAGGCCTACTTCTCGCTCAAGACTAGAATCAACAGCATGATGTGGGACCAAAAGACAGGTTTTTACCACGACCTCGACAAGGACGAAAAAATTCTTCCGCAAAAAACGATCGCGGGCTTTTGGCCCTTGCTTGCGGAGATTCCCAACGCCGACCGAGCGGAGACCTTGATCGCCCATCTTACCAACAAAAAGACTTTTGGAACGGACCATCCGTTCCCGACATTGAGCGCCGACAGCCGCGACTTTAAGGAAAGCGGAGAAGGCTACAAGGGAAGCGTTTTCCCGGCGATGAACTTTATGGTCGTCAAGGGCTTGGAAAAATACCAGCGATACGATTTGGCGCGCGAATGCTCAATCCGCCACCTCTACTATATTTTGGAAGCTCTCACTCCCGAAAGCAAAAAAGAAAAGGGCGACTTGTACGAAGCTTATCTTCCCTGCAAAGAAGGAAAGGCTTCGCTTAAGGGAAAGTCAAATTTCCCGCGCCCCCGCTACTTGCAAACGGTCGCGCTTTCTACAATCGCTTTGATGATAGAAAACGTAATCGGCCTTTTGATCAGCCTGCCGCGCAAAACGGTTGACTGGATCATTCCCAATTTGGAAATTATGGGAATCGAAAATCTTTCGCTCAAGCGAAACTTGATTACGATTCTTTCCAACAAGTCCAACCGCGGTTGGGAAATCCAAATGGAAAGCGAGAAGCTTTATTACTTTACGATCAACATTCTTGAGCAAAAGAAAAAGACGCTGCCGATTCCTTCCGGCCGCTGCTCTATGTTGATTGACAAGTTATAGGAAATGAGCGCAAGGCAAAAAAAGCAAGTTCCGCAAGTCAAGCCGGAAGCAATCATAGAAATCGCCTCCACGGGAATCCGTCTAAGCGTCGTTGAGATTTTGCCCAGCGGCCATTGGAACACGCTTGACCGTTCCGACATGCCTGTCAATTTGGGAATGGACATCTTTACCGGCGGTTCCGTCAAGCAAAGCACAATCGGCCAATGCATTCAAATTTTAAGCCGCTACAAGGAACAGCTTAAGTCCTGGGGAATCGAAGCTGCCGACACAAGCGTCATCGCCACCGCCGCCTTGCGCGAAAGCCGCGACAAGGATTCAATCATCGACAGGATTTTCATCCGCACAGGTTTTGTCGTCCGCGTTATCGACGGCGTAGAAGAAAACCGTTTGATGTACCTTGCCGTGCGCGAATGTTTTAAGGATAGTAAGTTCAACTTGGAAAGCGACGACTATATGATTTTGGAAGCCGGCGGCGGCTCTTCCGAAATGATGCTTCTAAAAAAAGGAAGCATTGTAAGCGCGCACTCCTTTCGCTTGGGAACGATTCGCGTTGAAGGCCAAATCGGCCAGAGCGGAGAGAGCGACACGGCTCGGCGCTTTATCCAACAGTTCATCCTTAACTCAAAAAATCTTTTAAACGAAGAATTTAGTTCGCTAAAGTTAAAGAGCGTCATCGCCGTCGGAAAGCAGGCGCAAATCGCCGCCCTTAACGTTGGCCATCCCGTCTCAACTTTTTTGTGGGAAATGCCGCGCCAAAAGTTCATAGAATTTGTTGACGAAATCCAAGAGTATTCGATTGAAGAATGTCTCGCCCGCTTTAAGATCGCTTATTCCGACGCGGCGCAATTGCGCATCGGCCTTTTGATTTACAAGATGTTCGTAGAGATTACGAACGTGGCCAACGTAATCGTGCCTGAGACAAACTTGCGCGAGGGCGCTTTGATCAACAAGCTTGCCGCTCCTAACGAAGACTTGCAGCGCGACTTTTACAAGCAAATCACCGCCGGCGCCTTGACCCTTTTGCGCAAGTACCACGGCGACGAAGGCCACGCCCAGTTTGTAACGGACGTTTCGCTAAAAATATTCGACGCGCTAAAAAGCGAGATCGCGCTTGACGAACGTTCCCGCGTGTTGCTGGAAGTGGCGGCGATGCTTCACGACATCGGCATTTTTATCCGCATGGAAAACCACCACGAGCATTCGGCTTACATCATAAGCAACTCGGAATTTTTTGGCCTTACCCAAAACGAAATCACGATTGTCTCTCAAATCGCCAAATACCACCGCGGCCATTCAAATCCGCAGGACGACGATCATTTTCAAATGTTGCCGCGCGCCAGCCGCATGACGATTCTAAAACTTACCGCGATCATTCGCATCGCCGACGCCATCGATCGTTCGCACACGCAAAAGTTTACCCAGCTAAAAATCACCAAGCAAAGAGATTCTTTGGTTGTCCATACAGGAAACAAGCACAACACGGTTTTGGAGCGGCAGGCTTTGGGCGAAAAGGGCGGGATGTTCGAAAGCGTCTTTGGCTACAAGGTGATTTTGTCGTAGCGGCATTCGCATTGATTGGAGGAACGAAATGGCGGCAGCAAAAACAGCGGGCAAGGACATTTTTTTAAACCGCGAGCTTTCATGGATAGAATTTAACGATCGCGTTTTGCGCGAAGGCTTGCGCCGCGACATTCCTCTTTTGGAACAGCTGACTTTCCTTTCTATTGTTACAAGCAACTTTAACGAGTTCTTCCAAGTGCGCGTGGCCAGCGTAAAGCGCCTTCTTAAAAACGCTCCCGGCGGAAAAGACATCTCCGGCCGCACGCCCAAGCAGCAGTTAAAGGATATCTCTTCGCGCGCCAGGCAAGTCATGCAGGCGCAGCAGGAGGCGCTTCAAAAGCAAATAATTCCCGCCTTGGCAAAAGAAGGCTTTGTCTACAAGCGGCCCAAGCAGTTTAACGTGGCCCAAAAAGAATTTGCCCAAGAAATTTTCAAGGCGCAAATTTTGCCGCTCCTAACGCCGCTTAGAACCGACAGCGACGAGTTTCCTAAAATCGCCAACCTCAAGTGGCACGCGGCGTTTTTGCTAAAGCCGATCGCCGGAATCAAAATCGCCAACAAGGAATTTGCCGCAAAGCCGGGCGCGCCGATTGTGGCTGTGGTCCAGATTCCCGACGCGATTCCAAATTTGATTTGGCTTCCGGGCGGCAAGGAAGAAAGCAAAGACTTTACGACTGTGGCCGATCTTCTTTTGCAATACGGCTCGCAGGTTTTTGACGGATACGAAATCTCAAAATCGCTTTTGTTCAACGTCGCCTTGGACGCGGACTTTGCGGTTGACGAGGACGCCAACGACATCGTTCAGGCGATGCAAGAAGTTTTGGTGGCGCGCCAATCTTCGTTTGCCGTCAGAATGGTTTGCGACAAGTCCAGCTCGGAGCTGCAAAAGTTTTTGGCGCAAAAGCTGGGCCTTAAGTCCGACGACATTTACGCCTTTGACAATTTGGTCGATCCCGCCACATTGTGCGAAATCGGCGACGCGGAAAACACCGACCATTTGCGAAACGAAAGCTGGAAGAATTTTTCCAATGTCGCCTTGCCGGAAGACGAGCCTTATTGGGACGCGATAAAGCGCCGCGACGTTATTTTGCACGTTCCATACGAATCTTACAATCCGGTCGTAAAATTTTTGAACGACGCGGCGGACGATCCCGACGTTCTTTCGATCAAGATGACGCTTTACAGAACCGGCCGCGGCTCGCCGATAATCTCCGCGCTTGAAAGAGCGGCGCGGAACGGAAAGCAAGTCACGGTATTGGTAGAGCTTAAGGCGCGCTTTGACGAGGAGCGCAACATCGCTTGGGCCGAGGAGTTGGAGCGCGCCGGCGTATTGGTCGTTTACGGCTTGGTTAACCTTAAAGTGCACGCAAAAATATTGATGGTTATTCGCCGCGAGCAGGACGCCTTTAAGCGCTACGTTCACCTTGCCACAGGAAACTACAATCCACGCACCGCGCGCATTTATTCCGACCTTTCGCTTTTTACCGCCAACCACGAAATCGCCAACGACGCGACAAAGTTCTTTAACATCGTTACCGGTTACTCTGCCTTGCAAAAGATGAAGTACCTTAGCATGGCTCCGGTTGACTTAAAGAGCAAACTGCTTTCGATGATCCAGCGCGAGATTGAGCTTTCCACTCCGCAAACGCCCGGCATGATAATCGCCAAGATGAATTCGCTTGCGGACGAAGAAGTGATTGCCGCCTTGTACCGCGCCAACCGGGCGGGAGTGCGCATAATGCTGAACGTTCGCGGCATTTGCATGCTTTTGCCGGGTGTTGCCGGAATGAGCGAAAACATTCGCGTCGTTTCCATCGTTGACCGCTACTTGGAGCATTCGCGCGTCTTTTATTTTCAGAACGGAGCGTCGCCCGAAATTTATTTGGCTAGCGCCGACTGGATGCCGCGCAATCTTGACCGCCGCATAGAATTGATGTTCCCGATTTTGGACGCCGCCGCGTTCAAAGAAATAAAGCATGTTCTTGACGTTTACTTTGAATCCAACATCAACAGTTACGAACTAAAAAGCGACGGCTCTTGGGTTGCCCTAAAGCCGGCGGCGGGCGAGCCTGTAAAACGCGCGCAGGAAATTCTTTACAACGAGTACAAGGCGCGGGCGGAACGCAACAAGGCGCCAAAGACGAGGTTTACGGTGAGAAGAAAATAAGTTATGAAAATATTTGAAGGAAAAATTGTTGACGTAGTCAATCGTGAAGTCTACGGCGGAAAGCTTTTTGTCGAAGACGGACGCATAAAAAAAATCGAACGCTGCCAAACCGTTGAACGAAAATATCTTGTGCCCGGCTTTGTCAATTCCCACGTTCACATAGAAAGCAGCATGGTCACGCCCCAGTACTTTGCGTATGAATCGCTTAGGCACGGCGTTATCGCGGCTGTTGCCGACCCGCACGAAATCACCAACGTTTGCGGCGCGGCGGGCTTTGACTTTATGCTAAAGGACGCGGCCCGCTCTCCGATGAAAATATATTTTGCCGTTCCGTCGTGCGTTCCCGCCACAAAATTTGAAACTTCGGGCGCGGTTTTGGATTCCGCCGCCGTCGCCCGCCTCTTAAAGAACAAGCAGGTTGTAAGCCTTGGCGAGATGATGAATTTTCCGGGCGTGTTGGGCGGCGACAAAGAGGTAATGGCAAAAATCGCCGCCGCCAAAAAAGTCGGAAAGCCAGTTGACGGCCACGCTCCGATGCTTAGCGGCGAGGCCTTAAAAAATTACGCGGCGGCGGGCATCTCGACCGACCACGAAAGCGCTTCCTACGAAGAAGGCTTGGAAAAAATTCAATGCGGAATGTTCGTTCAAATACGCGAAGGTTCCGCCGCCAAAAACTTAAAGGCTTTAGCTCCGCTTTTTAAGCTGGCGCCCGAAAAGCTTATGTTTTGCGTTGACGACCTGCATCCCAACGACTTGGAACAAGGCCTTCTTTGGGGGCTGGTCAAAAAACTTGTCGCGGAAGGTTACGATTCCTTTGACGTTTTGCGCGCGGCCACCTACAATCCAATCAAGCATTACAAGCTTGACGTTGGCCTTTTGCAAGAAGGCGACAGCGCGGACTTTATCGTTGTCAGCGGCATTAAAAAAATGAAAATTGAAAAGGTTGTCGTGAACGGACAAATCGTTGTGAGCGGAAGCCGCTCCTACTTTAAGCCGACAAGTACAAAAGGCATAAACAACTTTAACCGCAAGAGAATCACCGCCGCCGACATCGCCGTCCGCTCCGACACCGCTCAGGTAAGAACGATAAAGGCCATCGACAAGGAAGTCTTTACCGAAAGCGCCTTGATGTACGCCAGTTTGGAAGACGGCTATTTAAAGTCCAACACAAAGACCGACGTTTTAAAATTGGTTTGCGTAAACCGCTACAATCCAAACGCCAAGCCCGCCGTTGCTTTTGTCAACGGCTTTGGCCTTAAGGCCGGAGCGCTTGCAAGCAGTGTGGCGCACGATTCACACAACATAATTTGTGTCGGCACCGACGACAAGTACATAGTCAAATGCATTAACAAAATCATTCGCAATAAGGGCGGGCTTGCGGTTGCCAACCGCGTGCGCGTCCACGACATTACGCTTAACGTCGCGGGCCTTATGACAAGCCGCTTGTGCAAAAAAGTCGCGCGCGACTACGAGGACCTTTGCTATTGGGCGCGCATGATGGGCTGCAAGCTCAACGCGCCGTACATGACCCTTTCGTTTTTGGCGCTTCCCGTCATTCCAAAGTTGAAGATTACGGACTTGGGTTTGTTTGATTCGGAACGGATGGAATTTGTAAATCGCGTTCAAGACTAAAGCCGCGAACTTTTTGCAAGCCAAAAGCGCCGAAAAAAGAGCCGCCCGATTGGGCGGCTCTTCGTTTTACCAATAAAGCTGCGGTTTTATTCCGCGTCTTTATGCGGCTTTCCTACCATTGTCCAGCAGACAATCATCGCAACGATATAAAGCGCGATGGTGACGTAAAGAACGTTTTGGTAGCCCACCGGGTTTACCTTGACGGAGCGGCCGTCGGCCAAAACTTTTTCGGTGAACTCGCCGGTGTGGCGCACGATCCAGCTGGCCATTTGGTTTCCGGTCAAGCCGGCGATGGCCCAGGCGCTGAGGCACATTCCGTGGACGGAAGAAATGCTCTTCATTCCAAAGTGGTCGCTAAGCAAAGTGGGAACGTTTGAAAAGCCTCCGCCGTAGCCCGCGTTTACTACGATAAGAAGCGCGATGCACAAGGCCATGAGAATCGGCTCGGTTCCATTTACGATGCCGCGGGTCGCGATGATGATTCCTGTGAACAAAATCGAAAGCGCGAAAATCCACTTGTAGATTGTGTTGCGGTCCTTGAGTCCGTCGGCTGCGGCGCTAAAGCCCAAGCGTCCGGCGGCGTTGGCGATGGCCGTCACCGTTCCGATCGCGCTGATTGTCATGAAGCCAAGGCCCGTCGTTTGCAAAATCGGCTTTTCCTGCGAGATGAGCGCGAGGCCGCAAGCGATGTTGATGTAGAACATAATCCAAATGCCAAGGAACTCGCGGTTTGAAAAACAAGTCTTGAAGTTTGAGCCGAACTTTTTGAGGAACTCGCCGACCGTTTGCTTGTCGTGGGCTTCCACCCAGCCGGCCGGCTTTTTAAGAAGCAAGTGGCCGATGAACATCATAACGCAGTAAACGCCGCCCATAATCATGAACATATAGGCTGGGTTGTCATCGCATCTGGCGACAATCGCTTGCATGATGGGAGTGGCGATTGCCTTGGCCGCTCCAAAGCCCGCGACCGCCAATCCGGTGGCCAAGCCTTTTTTGTCCTTGAACCAAAGCATCAAGGTTTTTACGGGCGAAAGGTAGCCGGTTCCCAAACCGATTCCCATAATCACGCCGTAGCAAATCAAAACGCCGGGCAGGGACTTGGCCAAAATGCTGGCTCCGGTTCCCACCATTCCGACTGTAAAGAAAATCGTCGCGATCAAAGAGCTTTTGTGAATGTCCTTTTCGACAAAGTCGCCCAAAAAGGCGGCCGACATTCCCAAGAAGAAAATCGCCAAAGAAAAGGCCCACTCTACGTGGCTTTTGGGACTGCCGATGTAGGCGGCGACTTCCTGGCTAAAAACAGACCAACAGTAAACTGTTCCGATGGAGCAGTGCAAGAGCAATGCGGGAATGGCTCCGCGCAACCATTTGTTTTCAGGTAAATTCATAATGCTCTATTTTAACATATTTTGCGTGAATTTGCTAGTGTTTTTTGCGGGAGCGTCTGTAGTTGCAAAAACCTTTCTTTTCAGTATAATAAAAACGCGAGGAATCAAAAATGATAAAGATTGTTCAAGCATCCGAGTTGGAAGAAAGCTTTTTTGAGGGCCGCGACTTTGGCGAGTCCATTGACGTGGTCAAGGACGTCTTGCGGGACGTAAAGAACATGGGCGACAAGGCGCTGTCAGATTATGGCGCCAAATTTGACGTTTCCGCTCCCTCGCATTTTGAGATTCCGCAAATCGAGCTTAAGGCTGCCGCCGAAAAAATGAAGCGCGAAAATCCCGGCCTCTACGAGTCCCTTTGCTATTCGCGCGACTTGGCCAAAAAGTTTGCCGAGCGCCAGCGCCAGTCTTTTGATGAATTTGAAATTGAACTTGCTCCTGGACTTTTTACCGGCCAAAAAAACATTCCGGTTGACCGCGCGGGCGTTTACGTTCCGGCGGGCCGTTTTCCGCTTTTGTCAACGGTCATCATGACAGTCGTTCCGGCAAAGGCGGCGGGCGTTGGCCAAGTGGTTATGTGCACTCCGCCCCGCGTTCACCCGGACGATTTGGAGGACGCCAAGGCGCAAGGATCCGGCGTTCCCGGAAAGCCTTTTGTCGGAGGAAAGCCTTACGCCGACGAGGGAATCATGGCCGCCGCCTGTATTTGCGGAGCGGACAAAGTTTACGCTTGCGGAGGAGCGCAGGCCATCGGAGCGATGGCTTTTGGAACGGAATCAATTCCCAAGGCTGACGTTGTTGTAGGACCTGGAAACAAATTTGTCGCCGAAGCCAAGCGTCTTATTTATGGAACGGTTGGAATCGACATGCTCGCCGGCCCCACCGAAGTTTTTGCAATCGCCGACGAAAGCGCCAATCCCAAGTGGCTTGCCGCCGACTTGTTGGCGCAGGCCGAGCACGACGTCGTCGCGCAGCCGCTCCTTGCAACCGACAGCGAGGAATTGGCAAAAGCCGTTCAAGAAGAAATCGAAGAGCAGCTAAAAGATTTGCCCACGGCGGAGACCGCGCGAAAAAGCGTTGACACCTTTGGAAGAATAATCGTCACGTCTTCTATAGAAGAAGCCTGCGAGATAGCGAACAAAAAAGCGCCCGAGCACTTGGAGCTTGCGATGGACGCCGGCGAAAAATTGGAAGCGGCCAAAAAACTTGTCCACAACTACGGCTCGCTTTTTATCGGACACGGAGCGGCGGAAGTATTTGGCGACTACGCGGCTGGTTTGAACCACACGCTTCCCACAAGCGGCTCGGCGAAATTTACGGGCGGCTTAAGCGTCCGCGCTTTCATCAAAACTGTAACGACTCTTAGAACGATAGAAGGAAAGGAAGGCACTTTGGCCAGCGCCAAGGCCGCCGGCATTTTGGGCGACGCCGAAGGTTTGGCCGCCCACGCGCGCGCCGCAAGGATAAGAATATGCTAAAGATTTACAAGCTTGGCGAAGAAGTTTTGCGCCAAAAATCCGTTCCGATCAAGGACGAAGAAATCAACGACGAGCTCCGCGCTCTTGCCGAAGAAATGTTTGAGACGATGGACGCCGCCAACGGAGTGGGCCTTGCCTGTCCGCAAATCGGAAAGAACATCCGAATGTTTGTGGCGATGGCGGACGACGACGTCAGGCGCGTTTTTATCAATCCGCAAATCATCGCCACTTCCGACGACTCCGTTCCTTACGAGGAAGGCTGCCTTAGCGTTCCGCAAGTTTACGAGAACATAATGCGCCCGTCAAAAGTGACGGTGCAGGCACAAGACCAAAACGGAAAAAAATTCACGCTTGAAGCGGAAGGCCTTTTGGCGCGCATCGTTCAGCACGAAAACGACCATCTTGACGGCGTGATTTTCATCGACCGCGGAGACGCCGACTTTGCCAAGAAGACTGCGGAACAGTTTGCCAAGCGCGCCGAGCGGGCCGAAAAAAAAGCCGCCGAAAAAGAAGCCAAGGCAAAAAAAATCGCTGCTAAGATCGCTGCGAAAAAAGCGGCCAAGGAAGCCAAGAAAAACAATGCTTAAAATTTTATACGCCGGAAGTCCGGCTCCCGCCGCGATAACTTTGCGCCTCTTGCTTGACAAGCAAGCCCAAGACGCCGACGGCCAGAACGACTGGCAAATCGCGGGCGTCTTGACCAACCCGCCCAGCGCCAAGGGACGCCACAAAGAGCTTGTTCCGACCGACGTCGGAGCGTTGGCGGCCGAGCGCGGCATTCCGGTTTTTTGCCCGCAAAAGTTGGACGCCGCCTCGCGGGAACAAATCGCCGCCCAAGGCTTTGACGCGCTTGTTTGCTTTGCCTACGGAAAAATATTCGGGCCAAAATTTTTGTCACTCTTTAAGGCGGGCGGGGTCAACGTGCATCCGTCGCTTTTGCCCAAGTACCGGGGAGCCACACCAGTTCCCGCGGCGATTTTAAACTGCGACAAGGAGACCGGCGTAACAGTCCAGACTTTGGCGCTGGGCATGGACGAAGGCGAAATTTTGGCGCAAGAAAAAATCGCGCTTGACGGAACGGAAACCACCGACAGACTTTTGGACAAAAGCGCCCAAATCGCCGCCGCTTTGCTTGAAGGCCTTTTGCGCGACACTGCCGCCGCATCTTCCTTTCCAAAAGGAAAGCCTCAAGAAGGCGAGCCCAGCTACACAAAGACAATCAGCAAGGAAGACGCCCTTATAAATTGGAACGACAGCGCGAAAAATATCGCGGCGGCTGTTCGGGCCTACACAAGCGAGCCCGGCTCATGGACTAGAATCGGCGGCGAGTCTGGCGAAACGCTAAAGATTTTGAAGGCCGCGCCTCTCGGTCTTGAAGCCGCTGAGGGGGCGCAAGGCCAAAACGCGGCCGCGCCTCTTGGTCTTGCAAACGATTTTGCTTCGTTGCCCGCCGGAACCGTTGCGGCCTTTGACAAAAAGCGCGGTATTTTGGTCCAGTGCGGCGACGGCTTTCTTTGCGTCACCGAGCTGCAGCGCCAGCAAAAAAAGGCGATGGGCTACAAAGACTTTATGAACGGCGCGCGCGACTTTGTGGGAACGCGGCTTTTTTAGTCTTGCAAACGCCTTGCCTTTGCGCTAAAATTATTCCACCTTTACGGAGCGAAATATGGACATAAAGAATAAAATAAAAGACGCTGGAATCTCCTTGAACGAAATGGAAGCGGACTTGCAAAAAAGTACGCCCGCTTTTGCCGCGTATACAATTGCGGCCTTTGTCTTGATGTTTGTCACGGCGCTGGCGGTTTTCTTTTTTGCCAACAAGGGCTACGAGCAGGTTTTGGTTCCGAATGTGACGGGAAAAACTTTGACGCGCGCCTTGCTTGAGATGCAGGAAAAAGAGCTTTATCCAAAATTGCAGCTGCGCTACAGCGACCTTCCGGGGCAGGCGGGCCAAGTGCTTTCGCAAAATCCCCGAGCGGGAAGCATCGTAAAGGCCGGCCGCCGCGTTACGCTTGTCGTTAGCCGCGGCGTTATGATTGACCATATCGGCAATTACGTTGGAACGAACCTCGACGCGCTCAAGAACAAGCTGGACGCGCTTTACGGCGGCGTTGAGACTCCGCAGATTACGATTGGAAATCCAGTCTTTAAAATGGACGCCGCTCCTATTGGAACGATTTTGGAGCAGGAGCCGCCAGAGGGAACTCCGATCACTCAGCCGGTGGAATTGCAGCTGATTGTTTCTAGCGGCCCCACCGCTCCCCGAGTGTCAGTGCAAAATTACGTTGGAAAAACAATCGCCGAGATTTTGGAAGGAATGGGAACGACTCCCTTGCTTTTTGAATTTACAAGCCACATCGCTACCGGCGACGAAATTCCAGGAACGGTTGTAAGCCAGTCCGAGCCGGAAAATTCCCAGGTGGACGAGTACTCAAAAATATCGCTTGAGTTTGCCTTGCCCGAATTGAACACGGCTTATAGCGGAGACACAATCGTTGACGCTGACATCAAGGGCCGCACCGAAGACGAAGTTGCCGGCGTTAAGAAAACCGATTCTTCAAAATGGACAAACGGAATTTTCTCCGCAAAAGTTTCGCGCTATCCGCTTGCCGTTCCCGTAAAGTTGGAAGCCTTTCCGCCGGAGGGAGCGTCTTACACTGTCGCTTCGTTCAACCATATCGGAGGCGAGATTACTGTTCCATACGCGGTGCCGCACGGAACGACTCTTGCGCTTAGCGTTTTGAACCAAGAAAAGGAGCGGCTTACCGTTCAATAAAAAATGCAAAGTCCTAAAATTTGCCTGACCCTTACAGGAAAAACGATAAAAGAAAATTTGGAGTTGGTTCGCCGCTACAGGCCTTACGTAGACTTGCTTGAGCTGCGCGCCGACTTTCTTGACGAAGACGAAAGCCTTCATGTCCGAAAATTTCCTGAGCTGGCAAAGATGCCTTGCATTTTGACAATCCGCCGCCGCGTTGACGGCGGAAAATACGTTGCCGGCGAAAGCTCTCGAACGATGCTCTTTGCGCGCGCGATGGCTTTTGCGGACGACCAAAATCCAGAACGCAACTTTCAATACGTAGACTTTGAGGAAGACTTTCACGTTCCAAGCCTGCAAGACGCGGCGTTGGCGTTTGGAACAAAAATAATCCGCAGCTTTCACAGCATGAACGAGCCGGTTCACGACATCATCAAGCGCTGCGACTCTATGCGAAAGACCGGCTACGAAATTCCCAAGATCGCTTTTATGCCTAAGACTTTGGCCGACGTAAAAAATCTTTTTTACGAAACGCGCGACTTTACCAAGTACGAGCACATTCTTTGCGCGATGGGCCCGATGGGAATCGCCTCTAGAATTTTGGCTTACAAAACCCATTCATTTTTGACGTACACTTCCGCCGACACTGTTGACAACGAGTTAAGGACAATAGGCCATATCGATCCGATAATGATGAACCAAGTTTACCACTTTAAGGATTTGAACGAAAAAACTTTGATTTACGGAATCACAGGTTGGCCGCTTGTAAAGACCGACAGTCCGCTTTTGCACAACCAAGGCTACGTCAACCATTTTATGAACGCGGTTTACATTCCGATTCCTTCCGCCGACATCCACCAAACGATAGAATTCGCAAACGAGATAGGCGTAAAGGGAATGTCTGTCACGATCCCTCACAAGGAAGCGGTTATAAACGAACTTTTTGAGCTTGACGACAAGGCGCGCGAAATTTCCGCGTCCAACACAATTGTCCGCAAGAACGACAAGTGGTGCGGCTACAACACTGATTGCTCCGGCTTTTCAAAAGCGCTTTTGGAATTTACGGGCTTTAAAAACTTAAAGCATAAGCGCGTCGCGATTATCGGAGCGGG
>JBGUQT010000164.1:0-1768 GCA_045131275.1 Treponema sp. | reverse complement strand
CGAGAAAGAAGCCGCCGTCATTTACAAGGCCGCTGAAATCAAAAGTTTTGAGCGGTCAATCAAAGAAAACTCTTTGGAAGTTTGCGCCGAAATTGACAAGTCGGAAAAAAGCAAGACCTACTTTCCGATTCCGCCGCGACCATTTTTTGAAAAGGTCAAGGCCGTCGTTTGGGGGCTTTGGTCCAAGGTCGAGAACTTGACGAAGCGGAACAAAAAGCTCGAACAGGACTTGGCCGACACGCAAGGCCGTCTTGCGAATTGGCGCAACACGGATTGCGACGCGCTTGAGGAAATGGCTCAAGACATTCGCTCTGCGGGTTGCCGCACGTGGGCGGAATTCGACGCTAAAAATTCGCGTGAGCAGAAGAAGAAGAGCCGAAGCGCTCGCGGCTTCGGCTATGATTGACAGTCATAGTGCTATGACTTTTATAAATCAAACTTTGTGATTTTCGGAACGAAAATCGCAAAGTCGCAGGGAATTGCGCCGCAGGCGCAAGGGGCGGCGAGCCCTTGTCGTTTGACGGGGGAAAAGTCACCCATTGGGGGGGGAACTACGACCCCCCCAATGGGTGACGTGTGACGTGTGAAAAATATAAGTCAAATGCTTGACTTTTGACACAAAAAGACATATACTCGATTTTGGGGGAAAAAATGACAAAATCAGTCAAAACTCAAATCACTTTTACAGCTGAACAGATGAAGTGGCTCAAGCAAGAGTCGAAAAAATCCGGCAACGCCGTGGCCGCAATCGTTCGCGTGGCGGTCGCCGATTACTTCGAGCGGCTAAAGTCGCAAGGGGCGGCGAATGTCAGATAAAAAAATTAAGCCGGCTTCCGCGCCAACGGAAAAACCGGCCAAGTGCAAAGGTGTCAGTCCTTTAAGCGATGAAAGTGTAATACAATGTAATACGAAAGTCAAGAAAAGAAATTGGGCTTTCGTTGTGTATCCTGAATCGTTGCCGGACGATTGGCAAGACATTTTGAAAATGTCGGGCTTGCCCTTGGCCATAAGTCCGCTTCACGACAAAGACGACAATCCGGACGGAAGCAGAAAAAAACCGCATTATCACATCATCGCAATTTATGGCAGTCCGACGACGTTCAAAAATGTAAAGACGCTCACGGATAAATTAAACGCGCCGATTCCAATTCCGCTTGACCAAGTGCGGGGCTATTATCGCTATCTTACCCACAAGGACAACCCCGAAAAATTTCAGTATGACGAAAAACAAATTCAGCACTTGAACGGCTTCAGCATTTTGGATTTCTGCGAGCTGACAAAAAACGAAGTCAACCAAATTAAAAAACAACTCATCGACGTAATCAAAAAAAATCGGCTGACCGAATACGCGGACTTCATCGACTTTGTGATGGCCAACCTTTCCGAAAACGAATTCGACGTGGCGAGCAACCATACTTTCTTTTTCGAGAAGTATCTCGCGTCGAAACGTCACGGCGGAACGTGCGGAACGTCTGCGGAAAATTCCGGCCACTCCGCGAACTTGGCCGAAGCCGCCGCGGAGGGGGGGGACGACTGAAAGTCATAGAGGTATGACTTTCAGTCGTGGTTCTTTTGGCCGCCTTTTCTTGCAAGAAAAGCGGGCGGGATTTTCAAGGGCGGCAAGCCCTTGAAGCGGGGAGCCAAGCCGAAAGCCGCGGCAGAAAAAAAAAGGGAGCCTTTCGGGGCTCCTTTTTTTTTCGCCGACGCGGCGGGCGGCTTGGCGGGGCGGCAGCCCATTCGACCGCCACCTGGCGGTCGATGGGTTCTA
>JBGUQT010000163.1:0-3502 GCA_045131275.1 Treponema sp. | reverse complement strand
CTCTCTATACGTTCCTAACAAAATCTTTTTTTCTGTGTCAGCGAAAAATTTAAAAATCAATATGTAGTCGCCTGCAGGAATGTCGTCCTTTTCGTAATATGTCGTTCCTCTTTGGCTCACCTGCAAGTCTTCATCCGCAAAGCCGGGAACCTTTTCTTCGTCCATCGTATAAAGGCCGCCTGTCACACACTTAAGGTTGTCCACTGGAAACGCGGCGGACACATAAAGGGATCCATAGCCGTGTCGCGCCTCAAGCTCCTGCATCATCATAGGAATAAGGGTAAACTGAAGGGAGTTATTTCCGGCTTTTATCGTCTTTGTCTCTTCAGTATAATAATATCCCGTCTCGCACACCGCCAAAACGCTGAAAATCCAGGTTCCTGTCTTAAACGGAACGCTTGCGGCTTTTAACGCGCCGTTTGAATCCCACGTGTCGATTTCTATATCACTTATCCCGTCGACAGGCCTGTAATAAATGGTTATCGAGTCAAAGAAGTCGGCGCTTATGTTAGGCAAGGCGCTGCAGGAAATGTCGTTTTTTGCGTCAAGCGAAAATGAAAGCATAGCCTCGCCGCTTGAAACTGGAAGGACAGCCTCGCCGCTTGAAAGTCCGTTTTCGTTTCCGTTTTCAGTCGCAATTGCAACATTGTTTTTTGCTTCGTCAAGCAAATTCGAACACGCGGCAAAATAAGACATGGCGCAAAAAGCCGCAATTAAAAGGAATATTTTTTTCATGTTTTGCCTCCTAGTTGACCTTCAATGAATTTTGCCACGAGAATATAGCCAATTTTAATGTTGACTCTTCGTCCATGAAATTGATTGTGAATAGAATTTGCGCAAAGCAGCTTATTTGGTATGTATCTTTTTTAAATTTACTTGTGTCTATTGTCAGGACGCCGGACTCTGAATCCACGTTGGCGCCAGCAATGTTTTGAGCCAAGCCGCCGTCAATCTTCCAATCATATTCAATGTATGGAGCCTCGTCGCCTTCCTCCCCATATATTTCGTCAAATCTTTCAACTGTCGGCGTGAATGTCACGATGCCATTGTTTTCTGTTTGATCTACCTTTAACGCAAGATTTTTTATAGAAAGCAAGACCCCGCCGGACGAGGTTTCGTCAGTCGCAGGAGCGGGGGTTGGGTCAGGCGTCGGGGTTGGCGTTGGCGTCGGGGTTGGGTCAGGCGTCGGGGTTGGCGTTGGCGTCGGGGTAGGCGTTGTTTCTTCAGGCGTCGAGACAGGCGCTGACCCCGACCCGCTGGAAGAAGAATTACTGCAAGAGTAAAACAGAATAGAATAGAATAGAATAGAATAGAATAGAATAGAACTCAAAATTAAGCGGTGTTTCATATAATCTCTCCTGATTAACTTAAGAAAACCTTTTCAAAGTATAAATTATAAAGCAAACAACAATAATTGTCAAATTTTTTACACACCAAGCGGCGTCCAGCCGCTATTGACACTTTCAAAAAAAAACGCTTTTATTAGCGTCTATGCAATTTTCAAAAGATTTTATTTGGGGAACGGCTACAGCCGCGGCCCAGGTTGAAGGAGCCGCCGCCGAAGACGGAAAGCAGCCCAGCATTTGGGACCAATTTTCAAGATGGCCCGGAAAGACCCTTTGGGGAGCTTCGCCGGAGACTGCCTGCGACCACTACCACCGCTACAAGGAAGACGTCAAAATGTTGGCGGACCTAAAAATCCCCAACTACCGCTTTAGCGTTTCTTGGCCGCGCGTCATGGGCTACAGTCCCGACAGCCGCGGAAACGCGATTCACGGAACGCCCAACCAAAAGGGCTTGGACTTTTACGACCGCCTCATCGACGAGCTTTTGGCAAAAAACATAACGCCTTGGCTTACCCTTTACCACTGGGATTTGCCCTTGGAGTTGGAGCGAAAGGGCGGCTGGCGCAACCGCGACATCCGTTACTGGGCCGCGGAGTACACAGACCTTGTCGTAAAGAAATTTTCCGACCGCGTGCAAAACTTTTTTACCATTAACGAAATGCCTTGCGTTCTTGGCGGCTACGTCGGCTGGATGGCCCCGGGCTTGCAGCTTCAGCAGGCGGAAGTGTTGAACGTGGCGCACAACATTCTTCTTACGCACGGAACGATGGCGCAAGCGATTCGCGCGGCCGCTCCCAAGGCAAAGATTTGCTTGGCCCACACTGGCTTTGGAAACTACCCTGTCTCAGAAAGCAAGGAAGACATCGAGGCCTTTAAAAAATCGGTCGAGGTTTTCGAGCGCGAGCCGGGCGAAAAGTACGGCTTCCAAAAAGGAAGCGGCCTCTTTATGGGCCACTGCCTTACCTACTGGTGCGACCCGATTTACTTTGGCCGCTACCCCGCCGGCGCGCAAAAAGCCTTTGGCAAAGACTTCCCCAAAATTCTTCCGGGCGACATGAAGATCATATCAACCCCGGTTGACTTTCACGGCCAAAACATCTACGAAGGAATTCCAATCCGCGCGCCCAAGACCGCCCAAGAAAAAAAGAACGGCTTTGGCGTAGTGGACTTCCCGCACGGATATCCCGCCACGCACGCAAAGTGGCCGGTAACGCCAAAGTCTATGAACCACTTTTTCCAATTCATTTGGGAACGCTACAAAAAGCCGATTTTCATCACGGAGAACGGCATAAGCTGCGCCGACAACCTTAGCCCCGACAAAAAGTGCCACGACATCCAGCGCATCGACTTTGTCCGCGCCTACTTGGAAGAGCTAGGAAAAGCGATCAAAGCCGGCGCCGACATTCGCGGCTACTTCTACTGGTCGCTTATGGACAACTTTGAATGGGCGCGCGGCTACGGCGAGCGCTTTGGCTTGGTTCACGTTGACTACGAAACCCAAAAGCGCACACCCAAAGACAGCGCCTACTGGTTCAGCGACCTCGTACAAAGCGGAAAGCTAAAGTAGGAACGGTTTAAAAAACAAAAAAAACGCCGCGAAAAATCGCGGCGTTTTTTTTGGCTAACTAGAGATTGTCGAAGAAGCCCTTCGCCTTGAGCAGCTCGGCGTTGAGGATTCCGCCAAGAGCGGCGCCGCGCTTTGTGTTGTGGCTAAGCGCGACAAACTTTACGTCAAAGACATTGCACTTTCGCAAGCGGCCGATGACGCAGGCCATTCCCTTTCCGGTCTCGCGGTCGCGGCGCGGCTGCGGACGGTTCTCTTCGTGGCGCACGACAATCGGCTGTTCAGGCGCGCTGGGAAGCTTTAGCTCTTGCGGAACTGAAGTGTAGCTAGTCCAAACGCGCTCGATTTCTTCAACGCTGGGCTTTTTGTCGTCCGGAAGATCAAACTCAAGGTTTACGATCGCGGTGTGTCCGTCGATTACGGGAACGCGGGTGCAGGTAGAAGAAACAAGCGGGCCGGCGGCGTTTTCAATCTTGCTGCCGTTGACCTTTCCCAAAATCTTAAGGCATTCCTTTTCTGTCTTTTCTTCCTCGCCGCCGATGTAGGGAACGATGTTGTCAATCATGTCAAACGAAGGAACGCCGGGATAGCC
>JBGUQT010000162.1:0-64331 GCA_045131275.1 Treponema sp. | reverse complement strand
TGGAACAAAGGTCTTTTCGCTTTCGCCAAAGAACGAAAAAACTTTTGTCTACAATTTGCCCGCGCCAAAAAAGGTTCCCGCTTATCCTGAAGTTTCCGACAAGGACACGGCCGCCATTTTGTTCACCAGCGGAACGACTGGCACGCCCAAAGGCGTAATGCTAAGCCACGAAAATTTGGTCAGCGACTGCTTCATCGCGCAGCAAAATTTGATCTTGCTTGACACCGACGTTTTTTACAACTTGCTTCCGATTCACCACGCGTATACGATGCAAGCGGCTTTGATTTGTCCGCTTAGCGCCGGATGCTCGATCGTTTTTGGAAAGAGCATGGCCGTCACTCGCTTGCTAAAGGAATTGAAGGAAGGCAAGATTACGGTAATGCTCGGCGTTCCGCTCCTTTACAACAAATTGTACACGGGAATCCTTAAGGGCGTGGCCGCCAAGGGAAAAGCCGTTGAGCTTTTGATTAAGTTCTTGATGAACGTAAGCTACGGCATTAAAAAATTGATTGGCGTGAACGTAGGAAAGTACCTTTTGCATTCAGTTTTGGACGCGGCCAACATTTCGACAATCCGCGTCGCGATTTGCGGAGGCGGTCCGCTTGCCTCAAGCATTTTCAAAGGCTACAACGCGTTGGGCATCGACTTTATCCAAGGCTACGGCTTGACCGAAACTTCTCCGATCATCGCTCTCAATCCGATGGAACACTTTAAGGTAGAAAGCGTTGGAATGGACTTTAGCCCTTGGGAAGAAATCAAGATCCTTAATCCCAACGAGCAGGGCATCGGCGAGATTGCCGTTAAAGGCCCGATGGTAATGCAGGGCTACTACAACATGCCTTACGAGACGCAGGAAATGTTCACAAAGGACGGTTTCCTAAAAACCGGCGACTTGGGCTGGATGGACAAGGAGCATTACCTTATGCTCAGCGGCCGCGCCAAAAACCTTATCGTCACCGAAGGTGGAAAGAACGTCTATCCCGAAGAAATCGAAGACGCTTTCCAGCTTGAATATGACGTTGAGCAAATTATGGTTCGCGGTTACGTCGCCAACGAGGAGACCAAGTCTGAGGAAATCGAAGCCTTGATTTATCCGTCGGATGATTTGCTCAACAGGCTTTTCATCGCCCGCAACGTCGCGGCCGGCGACAAAAAAGTTTACGACGCGATTAAGTTGATCGTGGACAAGATCAACAAGGGCTTGCAGCCATACGCGCGCATTTCTAAGATTACGATTTTGGACAAGGCGTTGGAGATGACCACTACGCGCAAGATTAAGCGCGGCGCCGTAGCAAAGCCGGCCGCTCCAAAGGCAAAGACTCCGGCAAAGAAGGCGCCTGCAAAGAAACCTGCGGCAAAAAAAGCCGCCGCTCCCAAAGCCAAGGCTCCCGCAAAGAAGCCCGCAGCCAAAAAGCCCGCGGCAAAGCCAAAGGCCAAGCCGGCGGCCAAGAAACCCGCAGCCAAGAAAGCGCCTGCAAAGAAACCTGCGGCAAAAAAAGCGCCTGCAAAGAAGCCGGCGACAAAGAAGCCGGCAGCAAAGTCAAAGACTAAAAAGCGCTAGACTAATTCTCCCTTAAATGTATGCCCGTTCAGCGACGTTAGCTTTACGCGGACAAAGCTTCCGATAAGTTTTTTGTCTGCGGCAAAGGCAACGCGCTCATCGCGCTCGGTTTTGCCCAAAAGCTCGTTGGGATTTTCCAGCGTGGTTTTGTCGGCCAAGACAGTTATCGTTTTGCCAACTTGCTTTTCCATTTCGGCCTGGGTAATCACAAGCTGCAAGTCGATGATTTTTTGAAGCCGCTCTTTTTTTGTTTCAAGCGGAATTTGGTCGGGCCATTTGGCCGCCGGAGTTCCTTCGCGCGGATTGTAGTAATACATAAAGGCGTCTTCGTATTGGACTTCCTTCATCAATGAGTAAGCGGCTTCAAAGTCTTCTTCCGTCTCGCCGGGAAAGCCGATCATGATGTCGGTGGTCAGAGAAATATCGGGCACCGCCGCGCGGATCTTTTGAACCAATTCCAAGTATTGTTCGCGGCTGTACTTGCGGTTCATCTTTTGCAAAATTTTTGTCGAGCCGTGCTGGACCGGAAGGTGGATATGGCGGCAAACTTTTTCTTCGCGCGCCATAACTTCTATCAAGCGGTCGGACAAGTCTTTTGGGTGGCTTGAGTCAAAGCGAATCCATTTTATCGGCGAGCCTGTTTCTTCAATTTTGCGGCAAATCAATTCAAGCAAGCGCGGAAAGTCCACGCGGCCAAAGTCCGGGTCTTCGCACAAGTATGAGTTTACGTTTTGGCCCAGCAAAGTGATTTCCTTTACCCCGTAGCCGCCCAGAACTTTTATCTCTTCAAAGATTTCGCTTAAAGGCCTTGAAACTTCGCGGCCGCGCACGTATGGAACGATGCAGTAGGCGCAAAAGTTGTTGCAGCCGTTCATAATCGGAACAAAGGAACTAAAGGCGCCCGGTTCCAGCGAAAGGGAAGCGAAGTTGTAAACGGGCTTTTCGTCAATTGATGCGTCCTGGGCAGCGCCAAAAGCGGCCGCCGCATTTTGGTCAGTGAAGCCTCTTGATTTCTCCGCCGCTTCTTGGGCTTGCGAAAGATTTTGGCCGGCGTTTTGAGCCGCCGTTATTATATCGCCAAATTTATTCTTGGCAAAGGTTCCGACGACGTAATCGATTGCAGGCCAATCTTTTTTTAGGCTGTCCAAAAGGCGTTGGGCCATGCAGCCCATCACCACAAGCGTAAGGGGAATCGGGCCGTCCTTTACGTATGCGGCGGCCTCTTCCATCTTGCGCGTCTTTGCGTGCGGGCGTTTTTCGCGCACGGCTTTAAGGCCTGTAAAATATCCCAGGCGGCCGATGATGCGGCTTTCGGCGGACGCGCGCACAGAGCAAGTGTTGATGATAACCATGTCGGCAAATTGAGCGTCGCTCGCTTTTGTCCAGCCGCGCGCGATCAATAGTTGCTCCACCGCCGCGCTTTCGGCGATGTTCATTTGGCAGCCGTATGTTTCAAAAAAATAAGTCATTCGTTTTTAGTCCGCCCGCAGTTTTAGGCTTGCGACGCCTTTTCAGCGTAAGCGTTTTCCGCCGCCTCAAGCGTGTTTTGCATCAAAAGCGCGATTGTCATAGGGCCGACGCCGCCCGGAACCGGAGTGATTACGCTGGCCTTTTCCTTTATCGCCTCGTAGTCAACGTCTCCGACTAAGCGGAAGCCGGATTTTTTGGAAGCGTCGGGGATGCGGTTTACGCCAACGTCGATGACAGCCGCTCCGTCTTTTACCATGTCGGCGGTGACTGTGTTGGGGCGGCCGGCGGCGGCGATGATGATGTCCGATTCGCGCGTTATTGCGGCCAAGTCTTTTGTTCCCGTGTGGCAAAGGGTTACGGTGGAATTGTATTCCTTGCGGCTAAGCAAAAGCGCCATCGGCTTTCCGACGATGTTTGAGCGGCCGATCACCGCGACGCGCGCTCCGTTTGTGGCGACTCCCGCCCGTTCCAGCAAAATCAAAACGCCGTGGGGAGTGCAGGGCAAAAAGCCTTTTTTTCCTATCAACAAGTTTCCCATGTTCACCGGGTGGAAGCCGTCAACGTCCTTTTTGGGGTCGATGGCAAGGGTCACTTTTTCTTCATTAATATGCTTGGGGAGGGGGAGCTGCACCAAAATTCCGTGGACGGAGGGGTCGGCGTTGAGCTTGGCGATCAAATCCAGCAATTCCTGTTCGCTGGTCGATTCCGGCAAGTGAATCGATTTGTCAACCATTCCGGCTTCGGCAAGGGCTTTTTGCTTTCCGGTAACGTAGCTTACGCTGGCGGGGTTGTCTCCGACCAAAATCACGCTCAAAGCCGGGTTTACGCCCTTGGCCTTAAGTTCCTCAACGCGCTTTGCCACTTGGGCGCGAATGTCCGCGGCGACCGCCTTTCCGTCAATAATGGTTCCTGCCATAAAATTCCCCTGTAACCTCAAGTCTTATTGCCTTGTTTTATAAAAAAGTGTATAATATTCTACCATAATTGAGGATTTATGAAAAGCAAGTTAAGAATAATTGTTCTCGCTTTTTTGGCGCTTTTTGTTTTTAGCGCTAATTTCTTTTCGCAGGACAATTCTAAAAAAGTTCAAGACTCGGAACAAGAGCAGCCCAAGGAGCCGGCGGAAAGCGCCAAAGCCCCCGCAGAATCAAATTCTAGCGGACAAAAGGACGAAGAAAGCTCTGAAGACTCTCCCGACGGTTACGATGATCCATACGATTACGTGTATTTGCAAAACGACGTTGGCGACCAATTCATCAACGTTCGCGTAATGCCTAATTTTCCCTTGAACTTTGGCAACAAGCTAAAAATCGGCGGCCAAGTGACTGTCGGCTACGGCCGCTTTTTGACGCCTTGGCTTGCCCTTGGCGTTGAGTTGGCCTTTGGCTACAATCCTACAATCGGAAGCAACATTCTTACTTACATACCGATGTCGGTCGGCGTGACGTTCCTTCCCGCGATAAAAAAATTTGAATTCCCGATTACGCTCAATGTGGGAATGGTTGCGACAAACTATTTGGCGAACACTTTCTTCCCAGGATTTTTCATTCGCGGCGGAGCGGGCTGCTATTATAGAATAAACGAAAGTTGGTCCGCCGGCATAGAAGGCTTTTTCACTTATATGCCGCAATGGTATTACAAAGATTCGTCAAAAAACGACTATCTTAACTTGGCCTCTGTTTCGGCCGGCGTAAAGTATCACTTTTAAGGAGGCTAAAGATGAGAATTTGCAAGTCAAAAAAAATCGTCCGCGTCTTTGGCCTCGCTCTCTTGGCCGTCTCTTTTTTGGCGCTTTTTTCTAGCTGCCAAGACGTCATTTATTGGAACATTAGGAACGAAGTCACATTGGCCAGCGCGAACGTAAAGGCCGACATACGAAGCATAGTCCGCTTTAAAGACGAATTTTATTGCGCCAACGGAACCATTTATCGCAAAAGCAACACTATCAACAAGCGCGGAACTTGGTCAAAGACCAGCGCTCCTAGAACCGGCCAAGTTTTAAAGTTGGCCTCCGACACTACATATCTTTACGCCCTTGTGGGAGTTTCCAAAGAAGATTACGGCGAGGGAGAGAACGTTCCTGTCCGCCGCGAGTTGTATTATTCAACCGACGGCTCCACTTGGAGCAAGGTGACTGGCGTTTATGGAAACGGCGACGTGCCTTACAATTCTTCTGGAAGAATCGAGGCTTATTTGTTTGGAACCAACGCCATCGCTCCAGCCAACAGAAAGGCTTATTTTGTTCTAAAGGGCGGAAAGGCCGGCTACAAGGCTTATTCGTTGAACGGAGCGAATGCCGCTGAAGAGGCTTTGGGAACGGAAAACGGCGGAACAAAGCCTGTCTGCAACAAGGACAAAGTTTCGCAGTCTTGCGTTTACTGCGCTGGAAGCGTTCACTTCTTTAATTCCACCGGCTCATGCACAAACGAAACTACCGCCGGCGGCGACGAAACGATGTACTATTACGGCGACGGTTCAACCTTGCGTTACGGCGGAGCCAATAGCGGAAAGGTTGGAGCCCATGCTTCTATTACTTCTATCGCATGCACAAAAAACTTTCTTCTTGTCGGAACGTCAAGCGGCTACACGCACCATCCGTTGACTGCCGGAGTTCCCGGAGGCCGCGACACAAACCTTCCGTACAACGCGGCCGCGACTTTGAGCGGACAGTATACCATCCTTGCGATTTTGGTCGTCAATCCGGAAAACAACGAAACTGACACCGCGATTTACGCAAGCCAAAACTACACAGGAAACGGAAGCAATTCCGCGCAATTTGACCACATCTGCATGTGGGCCTATTATCCATCCGAGCGAGAGTGGAACCGCGACTGAAAGATGTCCAATGAATTATTTGAAAATACCAAAACGCATGAGCCGTTAGCGGCGCGAATGAGGCCGCGGAACCTTGACGAGTACATCGGCCAAGACCATATCGTAGGAAAGGGCCGCCTTCTTCGCCGAGCCATAGCCGCCGACCAATTGACTTCCGTAATATTTTACGGCCCTCCCGGAAGCGGAAAGACGACCCTCGCGCGCGTAATCGCAAGCCATACAAAAAGCAACTTCATAACATTGAACGCGGTTCTTACCGGCGTGGCCGACATACGCAACGCCATCAAGCAAGCCGAAGACTTTAAGAACCTTTACAGCCGCCGCACAATTTTGTTCGTCGACGAAGTCCACCGCTGGAACAAGGCCCAGCAGGACGCGCTTTTGCCTTGGGTCGAAAACGGAACGATAATCCTAATCGGCGCGACTACTGAAAATCCTTTCTTTGAAGTCAACAAAGCGCTTGTCAGCCGAAGCCGCGTCTTTCAATTAAAGCAGCTGACGAAAGACGATTTAAAGAATGTCGCTTATATGGCGCTCAACGACATCGACCGCGGCTACGGCCATTGGCGAATTGATTTTGAAAGCGGCGCCTTGGAGCACTTAATCGACACCGCCAACGGAGACGCGCGCTCGCTTTTAAACGCATTGGAGCTCGCCGTCGAGACGACTCCCGTTCAATGGGCGCCCGACGCAAATCCGCCGCAGCCTTCTTACGGAAGCACAATCTTTATAAGTCGCGAGGCGGCGGAAGAGTCGATCCAAAAAAAGGTTGTCCTTTACGACCGCGACGGAGACTACCATTACGACATAATCAGCGCCTTTATAAAAAGCTTGCGGGGCCGCGACCCGGACGCGGCGATGTATTGGCTTGCAAGAATGGTCCGCTCGGGCGAAGATCCGCACTTTATTTTTAGGCGAATGTTGATAAGCGCCTGCGAGGACACAGGCTTGGCGGACCCTTACGCGCTTGGCGTTGTGGAATCTTGCGCCGCGGCCTTTGACCGCGTTGGCCTTCCCGAAGGCCGCTACCATTTGGCGCACGCCGCGCTTTATTTGGCCACCGCTCCCAAGTCAAATTCGTCGATGGCGTTTTTTGACGCGCTGGCTTCTGTTGAGCAAGAGGACGCGGACGTGCCCAACCATTTGCGCGACGCAAGCCGCGACGCGGAAGGCTTTGGCCACGGCGCGGGCTACTTGTATCCGCACGCTTACCGCGACCACTGGGTTGCCCAGCAATATTTGCCGGACCAGTTAGTTGGCCGCGTCTTTTACACGCCCAGCGACCAAGGCTACGAAAAGAAAATTCGCGACGACGTTTTGTCGCGCAGGGAATTGCAAATCGCGGCCATCTTGGAAGACGACACCGGCGAGCGCTCGCTTGACCCTACCGCAAGCGAAACAACCGGCTCAAAAAATTCCGACGTGGCGCGCCTTTTGCAGCAGCAGTTTAAGGACAAGAACGGCGAGTCGCTGACCTTTAGTCCAAAAGACCATGGCAAAGAGAACGCGCTTCAAAACGCCGACAAGTCTTGGCGCGAGCGCATCGACTCAAACCGCGCCGAAGTTCTTTTGCAAGTGCGCGACCAAATGATAGAGGCGGCCCGGCTGATTCGCAGCGACCGCTCTTTGGTGTGGAACGCGGACGACGCGCTTTTGTTGTGGGAGCTTGCGCGAAAAACTCCGGAAGGCGTCACTTGCGGTTTGTGCCGTTCCCAAAAAGGACTGGAAGTGTTGGAGCAATACGCGCGCACTTTGGGCGACTTGGATAAACCTGTTTTGCTTGTCCGCCCCGGAGCGGAAGAAGACGGCGCGGAAACAGGCGCGAGAGGCGGCCAGCAATCAAAAGCCGCTCAGCAATCGGTGGACGAGACGCTCCTCCAAAAAGTCTTGGACGCGTATTTGGAAAAAAACATTGTCTTTGACAAATTCTTTTTTAGGAATCCCTTTAACAGCGCGGAAAGCGTCCAAGCGATGAGCGGCGCCTTTGCCACTTGCGGAATCGCGGGAAAAATTCCCGCCGGCTGGAAAATAATAATCAGCCAGCAAATCCCCAGCGCGGGCCAGCGCGTAAGCAAGGTCATCGAAAAGCAAGTTTTGGGCGGCAGCATCCTTGACTCTTGGCGGCCCTTGCTTGAAAAAATGTCCGAAGCCGAAGGAAAGTTTTTTAGCGACAAGTCTAACCCGCTCTTTGACTGGAACATGGACACCGTTAAAAAAGTTTTTGAAGAGCAAGGCTTTAAGGTGGACAGCCGTTCCCAAAAAATCACTGAAAAGCGCCGCGTGAGCCAAAAGGAAATAAGCGCCTGGTTTGAAAGCGAAAGCTCGCCCTATGCCGCCGCCATAAAGGCCGCCATCGGCTCCGACAAAACCGCTGAGCTAGCCCGCTTCTTTTCTTCCGCCGCCCAAACCACAATCTTTGACTGGACCAGCGAAGTCGCGCTGTTTGTCGTTAGCCAAAAATAAGTTTTTGTCATATTAAAATTTTTTCGTGGAAAAAAATCAAAAGCCGCGCTATAATAAAGCGTTATGAGAAAAAGAAAATTCACTATCGGTCAAAAAGTTTATCTATTCGTTGGACTTACTGTCTTTTTTGCCGCTTTTGGCGCGGCCTTAATTTCCTATAGAATCAACGCAAGGCAAATCGACGGATACTTTAAGAACCTTTCGCTCCACTCCGCAAGAAACTTCGCGCAATTTATAGACACTGATTTTTACGCAAGGCTTAAGGAAGTCGCCGTCTCGCCTGAATACCAAGCGATACGCGCGCAGGCCGAAGAGAACGAGGACGAAGCGCCGATTGAAAAATATCTAAAAGAAAAAAATCTTTGGGACGATTACAAGAAAAACCAAGCGCTTATGGTTCGCTACCTTCGCACAATGGAAGACATCAAGTACCTTTACGTTGTCGTTTGGGGCGGAAAGAACGACACCCAAGACATGTATTTGATGGACGACGACGAAAATCCGATTTACATGACCGGCTATTTTGAGGAGCGGGAAGAAAGCTTATTGGGCATCGACGCTTCAAAAGAAGTTGAGCCTACTATTTCTGAAGGCGATTGGGGCTGGCTTTGCTCCTCCTTTGTTCCTGTTTATGACGACGCCGGAATTTTGGTTTGCCAAGTCGGCTGCGACGTTGGAATGAATGACATTATGAAGGAGCGAAAGACCTTCTTGATGTACCTTTTGGCAAGCGCGATTGTCTTTACGGTTTTTGTTTTGATCGGAGCGATTCGTCTTATAAATCGAATCGTGATAAAGCCGATGGACGCCATCACAAGCGAGATGAAAAAGTTCTCTCCCTCAAACAATAAAAGCTACAAAGAGTGCGGCGTCCTTGACCTTAACATAAAAAGCAACGACGAGATAGAAGACATTTACAACGGAATCCGTTCGATGCAAATCAGAATCTTGGATTACCTTAAGGACATCGTTCAAATCCGTGCTGAAAAAGAAATGGTTGAAAGCAACATTGGCGAGATGAGCCGCAAGGTTTACCAGGATTCGCTTACCTCCGTCGGAAACAAGTCCGCCTATTTAAAGAAAGCCGCCGAGCTTGACGAAAAAATCGGCAAAGAAAATTTTGAGTTTGCGATCGTAATGGTAGACGTGAATTTCTTAAAGAACATAAACGACACGCACGGCCACACCTTTGGCGACAACTACCTTAAGGGCTGCTGCAAAAAAGTTTGCCACATTTACAAACATTCCCCTGTATTCCGAATCGGCGGCGACGAGTTTGTAGTCGTTTTGCTTGACGAAGACTATGATAACAGAAAGGCCCTTCTTGACGAAGCCCTAAAAACTTTTGAAAAAACATTCAACGATTCCAACGCAAAGCCCTGGCAGCGCTATTCCGCCGCTCTTGGCATGTCCGAATACACCCACGGCGACAAGACAGTCGAAAAAGTCTTTAAGCGCGCCGACCAAGCCATGTACTCCGCCAAAGCCGACTTCAAAAAAGCCCACGGCATCAAAGGCGGGGTAAGGTAAAGGTTTTTGGAAGCAGCGTTTTTTGCTATATTGACTTTCGGACGTAGAAAGTCGCTTTTCCGTTTCCTTTTCTTTCCAGCTTGCCTTGTTCGCAAAGTTTTTTAAGAGCGTTTTCTATCGAGGCCTTGCTGATTGAAGGACAGTTTTCTTGAATATCACTTTTTGTAAATTTTCCAAGCCGGGCGGAACAAGCCTTTTGCACCATCTGCAAACTGTCAAGCTTTTGGCTTATTAAATCCAAGCGTTCTTCAAAATCGCGATAGGCGGCAAGAATGGTTCCCAATAAATATTTGACAAACGGCGTGTTGTCATTCTGCCCTTCCAGCCAACTTTCCGAACTTTGTTGGAGAGTTTGATAGTAAGATTCTTTTGTTTTTTCGATTTTCTTTTCTAGGCTGATGTATTTGCACACAACAAAACCGGCGCGATACAAAAGCAGCGTGGTCAAAAGCCGCGACATTCTTCCGTTTCCGTCATTAAAAGGGTGAACGCAAAGAAAGTCTTTGACAAATGAACAAATCAACAAGAGCGGATCCACTTTGCCGGCGTCAACAGTTTTGTTGAACGTGTCGCAAAGCGCTTCTATCGCGATTGGAGTTTCAACCGGAGAAAGCGGCGTGAACAAAATCGACGTCTCTCCGTTAGAATTGTTTGACACAATATAGTTTTGCGAGTTTTTAAATTTTCCGCCAATGTTTGAATATGAATATTTGTAAAGATATTTATGAAGTTGCAAAATGTAAGACGGAGTTATCGGAATGTACTCAAAATTTTCATGAATGACATTCAACACATCGCGGTAGCCCATAATTTCTTTTTCGTCACGATTGCGCGGACTTGTCTTGTCCGCCACGAGGCTTTTGATTCGAGCGTTCGTCGTAACAATTCCTTCTATCTTGTTGGAGCTTTCAACGCTCTGAACTTTTGCAATCTCCACAAGCTTTTCCAGCTCGTCCTTTTTCTGTCGGACAAAAAAGTCCTGCCGCCCCTTGCATTCATGGATTTTCGCGATATAGCCAAGAATTTCATCATCGAGAATGCAATGCAAATTTTTTGAATAGTCAAACGCTCTCATACGCCTACCACATATAGAATACGCCTAAAATTATGCTATTTTTAGGCGTATTTATTAAATAATATGCCATAATACGCCTATTGTCAAGTAAATACGCCTAATTTTGGGGTGGATTTAGGGGGAAATTAAAAAAAGTCAATTGTCGCATTTAATTTGACCTTTTGAGGTGATGCGGTGGTATAATATGGTGTTGGATTATGGGGAAAGAATTATAGTGCTTTACATACTTCGATTTCTTTGGAGAAAAAATGGATAAATCATATACCCTTGAAGAATTGGCTTCGTTGAATCCTGGGACAAAAATTGTCTGTGACTCAATACCTTTTACTATGAATTGTTCCTTTTTTACTTATGAAAATTGGGAAGTACAAATAATACGTAATGCAATAAATTTTAAAAAAAGGTATGAAAAATGGCCAAATTTTATAACGGCAAATCCATTAACATATGATAATTGCATAATGGAAGTTGAAAGGATTGTAGAAGAAAGTCAAAAAAATAAGCAGACAACAAAGCAACAGATTGAAGAATTTAATTGGGGAGTATTTGATATAAATACTCCTATTGAAAAATATCCCATTCAGTCGATGCCTGTAAAGATTGAAGACGGCATGTTTATAACACCTTTGTTTTCAATGTTATGGTTAGATGCAAAATCCTATAAAGAAGGATTTTATAAATTAACATTTGGTACAAATCCAGGTCCTGATGATGGTGAAGATATTAAAGACTTGGATAATGATGAGCCTTTGCAATTACGTATGGCAGCTTAAAAATTTAAGGAGTAATTTATGGATGAATTTAAGAGATTTCAAATGGTCGTTAAAAACTATGCAAAAGCCTATTCAGCTTTTGAAGAAATTCAAAAAGGGGAAAAAAGAATAAATTTTGTTCCAGAAAAAGGGGATCAAAAAACAGGTGTTATTGGCGAAGCTTATATATATAAATATTTAACTGACCAAGGATATGCAATTGTAAAATTTGGCAACGCTAGCCAAGAAGCATGGGATATACAGTGTAAGCGAAACAAAAATGATAAAAAATTTATAAAAATTCAGGTGAAGACTATCGCCTATGGTGAAATCATTTCACATATACGTCCTGGTTTTGATATTCTTTATCTAGTCAAACTTGATGAAAGTTTTTTCCCCACTAAGATTTTAAAAGTAACAACAACTGGAGATTGGCCAGACATAAAGCATAAAAAATTCCCAGAAAAAAAGTTTTCTTATAAAGATTATAAATTTGAGACAGAAGATGAAACTGGAAAACTGTTAAAATTTTTGAAACATTAAATAATATTTGCAAATTCCCCTGACTTGTGCTATACTATGTAGAATAATCATTATAGGAGACACAAATGAATTTTATTTTCTTGGGACCGCCCGGAGCCGGAAAGGGCTCGCTTGCCGTTAAAGTTGCAAAAGACTACAACATTCCGCACATTTCAACTGGCGACATTTTCCGCGCCGCGATTAAAAATCAGACCGAACTTGGAAAAAAGGTAAAGTCAATCATTGACGCCGGCGGATTGGTCAGCGACGACATCACTTGCGCCCTTGTGCAGGAACGCTTGGCCCAGCCCGACTGCAAGAACGGCTTTATCCTTGACGGATTCCCGCGCACGATTCCTCAGGCCGACGAGCTTGGAAAATTCTGCCCGGACGTAACTTGCGTCAACTTTACAATCGCCGACGACATTGTAATCAAGCGCCTCAGCACCCGCCGCGTCTGCAAAAAGTGCGGAGCCAACTTTAACGTTTTGACAAAGGCCCCAAAGGTTGAGGGTGTTTGCGACGAGTGCGGCGGCGAGCTTTACCAGCGCGACGACGACAAGCAGGAGTCAATCTTGCACCGCATGGACGTTTACCGCGAGCAGACTGAGCCCCTTATCGCTTACTACCGCGCTAAAAACAAGTTGACGGATGTTGACGCCGCCATCGAGACAGACAACCTCTTGGTTGAGTTCAAGAAGATGTTTAAGGAGTAAGCCTTTTTAGGCTGAACCATAGGCCCGCTCCGATCGGCGGGTCTTTTTTTTGCCCGCGCCTTTTGGTCTTGCGACCGTTCCTAGAAAAAATTTCCTATTTTTTTCGCCAAAATTCCCCATAAACTACTTTAACAAGACTTAAAAATTTGATAATATTGAAGTTGCCTGCGGCTTCAAACTCGGCCGCAAAGCAGGAGTAACAATGAAAAACGAATACGTTAAAAGAATTTGGGCGGACGTTCAGGCTAAGAACGCCAACGAACCCGAATTCCTCCAGGCGGTTCAGGAAGTTTTGACAACTCTTGATCCTATCGTTGCAAAAATGCAAAAGCAACTTGAGAGCCAGGCGGTTCTCGAGCGTTTCGTAGAGCCGGAACGAGTCATCATGTTCCGCGTTCCGTGGACAGACGACAAAGGCAAGGCCCACGTCAACCGCGGCTACCGCGTTCAGTTCAACAGCGCGATCGGCCCTTACAAGGGAGGCATCCGCTTTAGTCCCGAAGTCAACCTTTCGGTACTCAAGTTCTTGGGCTTTGAACAGACATTGAAGAACAGCCTTACAACGCTCCCGATGGGCGGCGGAAAGGGCGGAAGCGATTTTGATCCCCACGGAAAGTCAGACGCAGAAGTTATGCGTTTCTGCCAGTCATTCATGACTGAGTTGCAGCGCCACATCGGACCGGACACAGACGTTCCGGCCGGCGACAAGGGCGTAGGCGGTCGCGAAGTTGCCTACATGTTCGGACAGTACAAGAGAATCCGCGACGAATTCACAGGCGTTCTTACAGGAAAGGGCTTGCAGTTTGGCGGATCTTTGGCCAGAACCGAAGCCACAGGCTACGGCTTGATTTACTTTGCCCGCGAAATGCTCGCCAAAGTCGGCGAAGACTTCAAGGGAAAGACATGCGCTGTTTCTGGAGACGGAAACGTCGCCCAGTACGCGGTGGAAAAATTGATTCAGCTTGGAGCCAAGCCGGTTACAATGTCTGACTCAAGCGGATTCATCTATGATCCCGACGGAATCGACCAGAAGAAGTTGGAGTACGTAAAGAAGTTCCGCGACGCTCACAAAAAGATCGACGAGTACGTCAAGAAGTACCCCAAGGCCAAGTTCACAGCCAAGGCCAAGCCGTGGTCAGTAAAAGTTGACTGCGCCTTCCCCTGCGCCACTCAGAACGAGTTGGACGGAAAGGACGCCGACATGCTCATCAAGAACGGCGTTAAGTTGGTTGCCGAAGGCGCCAACATGCCCAGCACAATCGAAGCCACACAGAAGTTCCAGGACGCCGGCGTTTTGTTCGCTCCCGGAAAAGCTTCAAACGCGGGCGGCGTTTCAGTTTCTGGCCTCGAAATGAGCCAGAACTCAGAGCGCCTCTCATGGACCTTTGAAGAAGTTGACCAGCGCCTTGACGGCATCATGAAGAACATTCATGACAACGCCTTTGAGACAGCCAAGAAGTTTGGCCTTAAGACAAAAGCCGGCAAGACCGACTATGTCGCCGGCGCCAACATCGCGGGCTTCATCAAAGTCGCGAATGCAATGATTGCCCAGGGTTTGGTGTAAGACTGGTCAAGGCACGCTACGCTTAAAGCCTTGACTCAGTCTTTTTGCGGCGCGAACAATATTATCGCGCCGCAATAATCCTTGCGCAAACAAAAAAACCGCTCCGAAAGGAGCGGTTTTTTTTGTGCCTTGACCAGTCTTATTCTGTTTTCTTGGCCTTTCCGTCGGCGACGTTTGAGGCGCGGTCTTTGGCGTCCTGCGCGTTGTTGACCATCAACATCGGCTGGCCGGTCGCGTCAAGCGCGTCGCGCCACAAGGCTCCCTCGGGGTCAACCACGTTGCGCTTTGATGTTACGACAGAAATCGGGATGTGAACGTACTTGTCGTGAACCAAGCCGACGACCATCTTTGTTTTTCCAGCCATGGCGGCGTGAACGGCGTTGTTGCCCAAGCGCTCGCAGTAAATCGAGTCGTTGGCGTTGGCGACGGCCGCGCGAACCTGGTAGCTGGGGTCGATGTACTTAAGGTTGATGTGAATGTTCTTTTCCTTAAAGTATTCGGTGATCTTGTCGCGCAAGAATGTTCCGATGTCGGCGAGCTTTGTGTTGCCCGACGCGTCCTTTTGGTTTGTCTTTGTAAGCAATTCCTGGCCGGCGCCTTCGGCGACTACGATAACGGCGTGGCCGCGCTTTTGCAAGCGGACTTCCAAGAAGTGCAAGAAGCCGTTGGGTCCGTCAAGGTCAAAGGGAACTTCTGGGATCAAGCAGAAGTTTACTTCGTGGCTGGCAAGAGCAGTGGCTGTGGCGATAAAGCCTGACTCGCGGCCCATCAATTTTACAAGGCCGATGCCGTTGATTTGAGAGTGAGCTTCCATGTGGATGGCTGTAACGGCGTCCTTGGCTTTTTGAACGGCAGTCTCAAAGCCAAAGGAGCGGTCGATGAACTGCAAGTCGTTGTCAACGGTTTTGGGAACGCCGATAACGGCGATCTTAAGGCCGCGGCGCTCGACTTCGTTGGCAACGTCCAAGGCTCCGCGCTGGGTTCCGTCTCCGCCGATGATGAATACCATGTTGATGTGGCGGGCAACCAAAGTGTCTACGATTTCGTTTGTGCGCTGTCCGCCGCCGCGGCTGGTTCCCAAGAAGGTGCCGCCGATTTTATGGATGTCGTCCACGTTGTAGGGATTGAGCTGAACGGTGTCGTAGCCGCTTTCTTCAAAGAAGCCCTTGTAGCCGAACTGGAAGCCGTGGATTGAATGGACTCCGTAGCGCTTCCACAAGCAGCGGACAACGGCGCGGATAACGTCGTTCAAGCCGGGGCAAAGGCCGCCGCAAGTGCAGATGCCGGCGTTTACCTGTTCCGGGTCAAAGTAAATCTTTTCGCGAGGGCCGGCCTTTTGCAAAAGGTTGGCGCTGGACATGTCGTCGGCCTTCTTTGTGTCAAAGACGTTGATTGTGTTGCGCACGTAAGAATCGTCCTTAACGTAGTTGGCCTTGTGGTCGCCGAATACGTTGGAAAGCTTGATGGGAGAGTCAAATTTGCAAGGTCCCAATGTTTCTATTGTAAAGTCTAGTTTTTCTGCCATAAAAATCTCCTATGCTAGGCGCGGCCTAGGCTAAAATATTCTACAAGTATACTGCCACTTGGGATTTTTTTCAATAGAATTTATCGCATATCTTGCGAATTAGCGCGACTGGGCGGAAATTCGCGTTCCGGCCAAAAAACAAATATTTATCCCAAAAATTCCAAAACTATGGTATAATGGGAACGTTTGAAACTTATGGGGGTTTGTCATGGTTGCACAGTTCCATATAAAAAAATGCATTCTGGCGGCGGCCGTTTTTGCGCTTTCAACGCTTTTGTTCGCGGAAGCGGAACCCAGGCACGCGCTGCTTATTGCAAACGGAAAGTATAAGTATTTTGGCAGTCTTGCGACACCCGAAAATGAGGCCAAAAACTTAAAGAAGGCCCTGGAAAAATTGAATTTTGAAGTGACGATTATCGTCAACGCAAGCAGGGAAAACATTCTTGAGGAACTTTCGGACTTTGAAAGGAAAGTTGAGAAAGAAGGCGGAATAGCCTTTTTCCATTATGGCGGACACGCCGTTCAGGTTAAAGGAAAAAACTACTTGATTCCCGTTGACGCGGACATTCCCGACGAAAACCGCGTGACTACAAGGGCCGTTGACGCCGACGAGGTTATGGAGTGCATGAAGGGCGACACCAACATAATCATTTTGGACGCCTGCCGCAACAATCCGCTTCCGGCTTCAAGCGGACGAAGCGCGACGCGCGGCCTTGTGATGTCAGACATTCACCCAAGAAATTCAGTCCTTGTGTATTCGGCTCAGCCCGGCAAAGTGGCCCAAGACGGAGTTTTCACTCCCATTCTTACAGAAAAAATTCTGCAAAAGGAATCTTTTTCGCAAATCCTTATGGATGTCCGCAAGGAAGTTCGAGAAAAAACAAAATACGAGCAAAACCCCGGCGAATACAACGAGCTTGAAAAGCACATTTATTTGGCCGGATTGAACGAGTCAAAGCCTGTCCAAGCTCAGGAAGATGAGTACGCTCTTACGGGCGGCTTTAATCCTTTTGAAGACCCGTCAAATTTCTTTGTCAACAAGTCCAAAGGCGACATGGACATTTCGATCGAAGACGTCAAGTTTGAAGGAAAGTTGTACAAGGCGCTCAGCATAAAAGGTTCCACAGGTCCGCAAAAGGCGGACTGGAGCGACTGGTGGGGCGCCAGCTGCCAGACCAATGACGGCGGAATGGTAAATTTTTTGCAGAACGGCAACTCCATCAAATTCAAGTGCATTGGCGACGGCCGTGTTTGGAGAATGACTTTGAGGCTTGTAGGCTACGAGTACAAAACTTCTTCGTTCTTTATATATGAGTTCCCGACAAAGAAGGACCAAGTGACAGAAGTGGTTATTCCCTATACAAGGTTTAAGTTTGACCAGTATTCGCCAAAGAAATACAAGTTTGACAAAGACCAGATAACGGCGGTGGAAATATTCGCCTATAATCCGGGAACGAACGCGGACCGGTCAATCAAGATTTTTGACACTCGCGTATACTAAAAGACCTAAAGGAGGCCTTTGCCATGAAACGATTTTTTTTAGCCGCGCTTGCGGCGCTCTTTGCGGTTTGTTTTGCCGAATCCGTTCCCTCTTGGCTTACAAAGCCTGAGAAGGAATTTCCTAAAGACAAGTATATCCGCGCTGTCGGCGAAGCAAGCTCGGTAAAGGCCGCGCAAAATTCCGCGCTTGCCGAAATTTCGCTTTACTTCAACACCAAGGTTGACGTAGTTAATGTTGCCGTAAATTCGGCCAGCGCAGTCGCAAAGGACGGAGCGGAAACTTTTTCTTCCAGCAAGTCCTTCAAGCAAATCGCCAACGTTTCTTCCAGCTCGGAATTCTTTTGCGTCTCGTTTACCGATCCATTTTACGACAAAAAGGCGGACAAATATTCCGTTTTGGCTTACATAAACAAGGCGGAAGCGTCGGAGATTTACAAGAACAGAATCGCTTCGCTTATGGAATCGATAAACTTGTATTCGGACAGCGCCGCCAAAGAAAAGGAAGTGTTCATCGCCGCTTCATCTTTGTCAAAGGCCGCTGTCATGGGAAACCTTTGCGAAAAATACATTCACAACGAAACTTTGATGGTTCCGTCCGAGAGCGATTCCTACAAGGCCGACTTGAAGAAAATCGCCGCAGTTAGGAGCGAGCGCGATGCCCTAAAAAAGCGCATGACTTTTTTCATCGAGATGGAGCAAAAGGACAAGGTTTTCGCGCCTGTTTACAGCAAGCTTTCTTCGATTATGGAAAAGAGGGGATACGCGATTTCGCTTTCGGGAGCCAGCTATACAATCAAGGTAAATTTGGCTTGCGCGGAAGAAAACTATGAGGCCGGCCCCTTTGTCAGGCCAAGCGTTGACATAGCGATATTGAACGCCGGCGGTTCCGGCGTGTATTCATATTCAAAGGCTTTTCCGAGAATTGGAAGCAAAACTATGGAACAGGCTTACACTCGCGCTGTTTCAAAAGTGACCCAAGACTTGGAAGAAAATTTCTTGGCGGAATGATTGGTTGGAGGTTTATATGAAGAAAGGATTTTTTGCCGCGTTGGCGGTTTTGGCTTTTTGCGCGTCTCCGTTTTTTGCTAAAGACGTGGAGTTTGAGGAACTGTTGAAAAACGCGGCCACTGAAGTTTGCGCGGATATTGAGGGAAGCGCTAAGTCGCTGGCCATTCTTGACGTGCAGACTGAATACTGGGCTGTCTCCGATTACATCGTAGACGAGCTTGCCCATTATTTTACGCGCCGCTTTGGAGCGGGCAACGTAATCGCGCACGACGACTTTACCAGGTCGCTTATCGAAAAGGAATTGGGCTACCAAAATTCCGGGGCGGTGAGCGACGAGACAATCCAGGAAATCGGCCGCGAGCTTGGCGTTGACTGCGTAATCATCGGCGACTTTACCGAAAGCTCCAACTGTTGGAACCTTTTTGTAAAGGCCACGCAAGTTGAGTCAAAAAAACTCTTGACTTCTTGGAAGGGCAAGGTCAAGAAGACCGACAAGGAAGTCAAATTCCAAATAGAAAAGTCAATGAAGTCTGGACGGCCTGTTGCAAAATCCGGCGGCTCTTCAAAGCCCGCGGCGTCAAAAAATTCTATGGGCGTAACGGCCGAGATGATCAACGATCGCGGCGAGCGGGTAAGCGTCTTGCATCCCAACGACAAGATCCGCTTTAGGGTCACGACAGACGCCAACGCCTACCTTGCCATTCTTTGCGTGGACGCGCGCAAGGAAGAAACTTGGCTTCCGATGCAAAGCAACTACATTCGAGCCGGCGAAAGCAGAATTTTCCCTGACATTCCGGGCGCTGTTTTGCGCGTCGAGGAAGGAGTCTTTGGAAACGAAAGCGTTAGAATTTTCGCTTCCGCGATAGAGGGCGACCTTCCCAAGCAAGGAAAGATGGTTGGAACGCGAGGCCTAAAAATTGCCTCCGAAAATTCCGCCGTGGCCGAAACTGTGATCGAGTATAAGGTTGCCAAATAGAATAGAAGGAGGCCTTATGAAGAAGAGTCTTGCGCTTGCCGCGATGATTTTCGCGGCGGCGAATTTCCTTTTTGCCGAAAGCCGCAACGCGCTTTTAATAGCCAACGCGGCTTATGTAAACGCGCCTTTGAGCACGCCGATACAAGAAGCCCGCGGCTTAAAGCAAAGCCTTTTAAAATTGGGCTTTAACGTAACGCTTGTTGAGAACGCCGACATTAACGCTATGGAAAAGGCGGTGAGCGATTTTGGCGCCTTGATAAAAAGCAGGGGAGGAATCGGCTTTTTTCACTACGGCGGTCACGCTGTTCAGATTAGCGGAAAGAATTATTTGATTCCTGCCAAAACTGACATCGAGACGGAGACTCAAATAAGGCGGCTTTCGCTTGACCTTGACGACTTGATGAGAAATATGCAGGCGGACACGAACATCGTGATTCTTGACTCTTGCCGCGACAATCCGATTTCTTCCGCTACAAGAGGAATGACAAGGGGCTTGGCGCTTTCGACGGTCAAGCCAAAAAATTCCATCATAGTTTATTCCGCCGAGGCGGGAAACAAGGCGCGCGACGGAGTCTTTACGCCGATATTGACCAAGAAGATTCTTGAGCAAAAATCCCTTCATTCCATTTTGCTTGATGTTCGCCGCGAGGTTAGCAAGGCTACCGGCGGCGCTCAAATTCCTAAAAACGACGACGGCCTTTTTGACGACATCTACTTGGCCGGACATTCAAGCGCGTCCGCTCCATTGGCCGCCGTGTCCGTTCCAGAGCCGGTCCGCGCGCCCGAGCCTGCTTCCTCGCCTGAGTTTGTTCCTGAAACATTTTCCAAGACTTTTTCACCGGAATCTTGGGCGAATGAATGGGCAAATAACGACGAATACGCGATGTGGGCCGCCTTGGACACGGGAGACGATTTTAGCGCCAAGGCAAAAAAGGTTTTTAAACTGGCGCAAATAAAGGCGGGAACTTCATTTGCCCAAATTGCGGGCGTAGGAAAGGGATTGGGATCTGATCCGCTTATCAAGCTGAATATTGGCGACCGCGCCATCGGCGTTGCGTATAGAAACGGCGTTCCCTATCTTTTTATCGGAAAGCTGAAAAATTCAAAGGCCGGGGCTTTGCCGACAAACATTCTTGCGGCGGCAGAAAGCGTCGGCTGGAAAGAGATAAAGCCCAATCAAGGAATAAAATTCGACGCTTATTTTGGCGAGGCGGAATACAGCGCAAGCAACGAAGCCGCTCTAAAGAAATATTTGGACTACTACGAAATGGCGAGCGACGACGTTGCAAAAATTTTGAAGGCCGCAAAATAAAAGGAGGCATTTTATGAAGAAGCTTTGTTTTCTTTTTGCGCTTTGCTTTTTAGCGACAGGCTTTTTGTTCGCCGAGCCTAAAAACGCGCTTTTAATCGCGAACGCTTCCTACACAAGCGCTCCCCTAAGCACGCCGATTCAAGAGTCGCACGGACTAAAGCGGACCTTGGAAAAATTGGGCTTTACGGTCACGATTGTCGAAAACGGCGGAAGGGAAAGAATGCTGGACGCTTTGGATGATTTTGGGCAATTGTTGAAAGCCAAGGGCGGCGTGGGCTTCTTTCACTACGGCGGCCACGCGGTTCAATTTAACGGAAAGAACTATCTCATTCCGGTTGACGCCGACATCTCGGACGAGCGCCGCGTAGCCACAAGAGCGGTGGACTTGGACGACGTGATGTTTTCGATGGCGGCTGACACCAACATCGTCATTCTTGACTCTTGCCGCGACAACCCATTTCCGTCCGCGACCAGAGGAACGACAAGGGGCTTGGCGATTTCTTACATAAAGCCAAAAAATTCCATCATTGTTTATTCCGCCGAGGCGGGGAAAAAGGCGCAGGACGGAGTCTTCACTCCGATATTGACGCAAAAACTGTTGCAAAGAAAGTCGCTTGTTTCGATCCTTACCGAAGTGCGCCGCGAGGTGAACAAGGCTACTAATGGCATCCAACTTCCCAAAAACGACGACGGACTTTTGGACGACGTTTACTTGGCAGGCTTTTCAGGCCCTCCGCTCGACGCGCCCGAGCCTGTCTTTGTTCCTGAACCCGAGCCCGCGCCGGTTGCAATTTCCACAGACCGCGCGGAAGATGACGTTGCGATTCTTGCCGCGTTAAATACCGGTGACTTGTCTTTTGCCGCAAAGGAAATTTTTAGATTGGCGCAGACCAAGGCGGGAACAGGCTTTCCTGTTCATGGAGGAACGCAATGGAAAGCTGGCGTTATGGTTTATGGAGCGAAATACCCATCCTCATCTGGGCAAGCCGCATTCGCCATAAATCTAGGCGAGCATGTTTTGGGCGTTTTGCGTTATAGCGGAAATCGCAACGGCAAGGTTGGCTTCTTTTTGGGAGTCAACGGAAGCGTAAAGGACAAAGCCTTGCAAGAAAGATTGCAGGCCGCCGCCTCAAAGTTGGGCTGGGAAACTAAAGTCGTAAAATCATCTTCGTCAAGCAAAGAAGAGGCCGAGTATGTGCTAGGCAGCGAGGCTATATTTATGTCGTATTTGTCAGATTATAATAGGGTTGCCAACGAGCTTGCCACAATCTTAAAAGCCGCAAAATAAAAATAACAAAATGTTTGTTTTGCTTTTCGAGTTATGACAAAAGTGTGACAATAAAGAACGTTTGTTGTTTACAAAGTTGACAAATTAAATATTTGGTCATATAATTTTATTAGGTTTACAAGGTGTAGACACAGGAGTTTATTATGAAGAGAAGAATTATTGCGTTCGCGATGGTATTGGCGGTTATTTCGTCAACATCTGTATTTGCCGCAAAAAAAGGCAAAGAAGCAAAGGTTAAGATTGAAATCGTCAATCGCCCGGGCATGGCGCTGGGAACAGACATTCCTGACTGGGTTCAGGCTGTGTTGGAAGGCGAGAACAAGAAGGTCGCCAAGTCTCTCAAGGTTGACTTGAAAGAATACCAGATTTTTGTTTTCTCCAACCAGGGAAACGATTTGGAATTCCTCAAGACTTGGACAGACCAGGTTGACGTTCAGCGCCAGGTTGCCAACTCGTTCTCTATCGCGGTAGGCCAGAGCGCCAACGCTGTTTTCCAGGGATCAAGCGGCGACGAAACAAAAAAGAAGATGGCCATCGACCAGACTATCAAGGCCCTTTCCGCCATTGAGATGAACGGTTTGCTCAAAGAGTCTCAGTATTGGATTCAGTTCCGCAAGCCCAAGCAGGGAATGAAGGTCAACAAGAAGTCTCCCGAAAGCTCATACGACTACTACTACGAGTACTATGTTGTGTTCGTAATGAAGCGCGCCATCTATGACAAGCAGCTTGACGCCGCTTTGAACGGAGTTGAGGACAACGCCTCTGAGACAACTCTCTTGAAGAAAGCTTTGAGCGAGAATCTTCGCGCTCCTTTGATCGACAAGCCTGTTGATCCTACTGTTGAATATTCATTTGACGAAGAATAGTTAAAATTTTTAGCCTCGGAAGAGCCGCGCGCTTTTTCGGGGCTTTATTTTTTTTACGAGGAATTCTAGCATGAAAAAAATTTTATTTTCCCTTTTGATTGTCCTTTCTATTTTGAGCGCGGCCAGCGCGAAAGCCGTCAAGCGCGGCGGAGCTGGAGACCTTACTCCGTATCTTAGCGAGACGGACTGCCGCGCGATTTGCAAGGACATTGTAGGCCAGGTTATCAAAAATCCCCGCGTTGAAAAATTCGAAGAGAAAAACGGCCGCGCCCCGGTTGTCACAATCGGAAAAATCAAGGACCAAACCGGCGAGTTTTTTGACACGCAGATTATAGCCAACAGCCTTAAGACGGCCGTTCTTAACAGCGGCGTGCTTGAGTTTATGGCCAACTCCGACATCCGCAACGAAATGCGCGACGAAGTCATCAGCCAGCAGGACCATGCCGCCGAAGACCAGGCCAAGGAATTGGACCAAGAAGACGCGGCCGATTACATGCTTACAGGCTCAGTAAAGCTTATGGTTCAGAACAACGGCAAAAAGCAAGAGCGCACCTACATCGTGAACATCGAGCTTACAGACTTGAAGACTCACAGAACGGTCGCGATGTTCGAGCCTTCGGAAGAGACAAAAGACTATCTGAAGAAGACCGCCTCTGTAAAAAGCAAATAACTTTATCAGGAAAACGAAATGAAAAAAATTATAAAGACAGCCGCGATTTCGGCTGTCGTCCTCTCTTTGTTCGCGGCCTATGCGGCTCCTAAAAAAGCCAAGGCCGATTCCGAATCCGCGGAAAAGGTTGAAGTTGCTGAAAAGCCTGCCAAGGCAAAAAAGGAAAAGCCGGCAAAGGAAAAGAAGGCGAAGGCTGAAAAGCCCGCAAAAGAAAAGCCGGCCAAGGAAAAACCAGCCAAGGAAAAACAAACCAAGCCCGCGGCTCCAAAAAAAGTTAAGTTTGACGAAGATGGATACAACGAGGCCTTTCAAAACGGCGACTACAATATGTGCGCCGCCATGCTTCTTGGAAAGGGCGACAAAAAGAACGAAATAAAGGATTTCCTTGACGTTGACATGCTCTTGTACCACGAGGCTAATTACCAAGATTCAGGAAAAGGCTTTCTTGAAACTTACGCAAAAATGCAGCAGGCCACCGTGTCGTTTAACGCGGCTGAAGAAGGCAAGGCCGCCAAGTCTAGCGGAGTCAACAGAAAATACAAAGGCGCCGAATACGAGCGCTATTTGGCTTGGTCAATGCGTCTCGCTTGCGCCTTGAGCATGCAGCGAGATGACGTAGCCAAAGGAATCATGAACGATTATGTCGGAACTTTCATGCAGGAGATTCAAGAGCTTAGAGCCAAGAACGCCCAGTTTGAGGCCGAGGCCGAAGCCGCCCTTGAAAGCGACGAGTTCAAAGACGCTAAAGAAAAGTTGTCTTCATCAGGCGTAAACCTTTCTTTTGTGGAGCCCCCAAAAAAGAGCGACGAAAGATACGAAAACTCTCCATTTTTCAACTATTTGGGAACCATTGCGTACGCGGCATACGGCGACATTGATCACGCCGGAGAATTTGGCGCGATTTACAAAGTTCCGCGCTATGAAGAAATAACAAATATTCCCGCAGGCAAGGGTCGCTTGGAAGTTGTGGCTCTTTCTGGAATGATTGGAAAGCGCGAAGACGTCAGCGAAGGAAAAGAAGCTCAGGCTACAATGCTTCCTATTCCTGTTTTGAATAGAAATATTCCCCTTTACACAAAAATCGCCTATCCGATTTTTAACAAAAACGCCCAAAAACACAACATCAAGTCTACGCGGGTTCTTTTGTCAAACGGAGCGTCGTCAAACGCCGCCTTGGTGGAAGATTTTGACGAGGCGGTAAGAATTGACGTAGCTCAAAAGGCTTACGGCGATTACAACCGTTCGGTGTTTAGAAACGTTGTCAAAAACTCAATTGTTACCGCTTCTGTAATCGCGGCGGGAATCGCGCTTGACCAAGCGTCTAGAAAAAGTCCTCTTGCGGCCGCCATCGCGCAAGTCGCCTTTGACGCTTCTGTCAACGCCGCGGCCAACGCTGTCGCCAACAAAGAGCGCGCAGACATTAGGCAAGGCGTTTATTTCCCCAACAAGGCAAGCCGAGCTGGCTTTACCGTCGCGCCCGGAACTTATACCGTTACGGTTGAATATCTTGACGCCTCTGGTAAAGTCGTTGAGTCAAAGACAATTGAAAATGTCGACGTTCAAGCCGGCAAAGTCAGTGTGAGGGTTTCTTCATGCGAAAAGTAAATTCTTTTGCGAAGGCGCTTCTTTGCCTTTGCGTATTGTTGGCCGGAGGACTCGCTTTTGCCGCCAAGAAGAGCGGCAAGCCCAAGGCTGCAAAAATGCCTGAATGGGTCAACCAAGCGTCCGCCGTGTATCCAAACTCTTCTTTCATAACTTATGTCGGAAGCGGACCGGACAGAGACTCCAGCGAAGTCAAAGCCTTGCAAGGCTTGGCTTCGGTTTTTGGCCAGGCGATAAAGTCTGAGTCAACCGCTTCCAGCAGAATGGTTCAGGCCAAGGAAAAAGGCCTTGTGGCCAACGCCAACGTTCAGGCTTTTAGCTTGGACGTAAAGCGCAATGTTGACGTTGACAATTTGATTGGCGTTGAGACAAAGGAATTTTGGCAAGACGTTGCAAACGAAACTTGGTACGCGATCGCTGTTTTGGACAAGGCCAAGGCCGTTGACATTTACACGACGATGATCAAAAAGAACGCGTCCGCGATTTCTACAGTTTTGAATAACGCCGCCGCCGACAAGGCCTCGCTTGACGGATTTGGTTCCTACGACTTTGCGGAAGACATCGCGCTTGAAAACGAAAAGCATTTGCAAAAGCTTTCGGTCATCGACCCGTCTTGCGTTGACGGCCTAAAGTCTTATTGTCCGTCTTCAAAAAAGATTCACGCGGAAAAGATGCAAATTGCCAAGCAGATCCCGATTAGCGTTCAAACCTACAACGACGACCATGGCCGCTACAAGGAGGCTTTTAGCCAGGCGATTTCGGAGGCGGGCTTTAGGGGAACTTATGACGCTTCAGTCCGCTATAACTTGATCGCTAAGTTTTCGTTTGAGCGGTCGGACACTACTGACAAAAAGACAATCCGCTGCCGCTATAATTGCGAAAGCTACATCTTGGACACAAAGAGCAACCATCAAATCGTTCCGTTCACTATAAAGGGCCGCGAAAGCCATGTGGACTACGCCGAAGCCCAGCATAAGGCCGAAACTGCCATGATCGGAAAAATCAAGAAAGACTTTTCAAAAGCCTTTTATGACTACATAAGGTCGGCCGCGGAATGAAAAAACGATTTGCAAGTTTCGTTTGCGCTTTGTTCCTTTCTTTCTCTATGGCTTCCGCTTTTGCGGAGCTTGTAAGCTGGAAGGGAATGGAGTTTGATGTGAATCCGCGCCCTAAATGGCTTTTTAAGTACATAAAGTCGCGCAATGAAAAGCCAATTAGGAATAGGTTTGAGCTTTCTCCAAGCAGTTCCGTCGTTCTTGGAATTGGAACGGCTGAGTCCTTGGAGACTGCAAGAACGGCTTCCCAAATAAACGCCCAGCAATTTGGCGCTAGCGATGGAAGGGATCATTTGCAGCCCTTGTATGAGTATTGGGAAGAGGACAGCGAAAAGGGCTTTACTGTTTATTCACTATACGAAAATGAATAGCCGCCGCTCTGACACTTGAACAAAAAATGTAAAAGTGTTATTTTAAGGCTATGAATACATTGGTAGCCTTGTGCGCGGTGGGCGCTGAAAAAATTTTAGGAAACGAAATAAAGCATTTGGGCTATAAGCTCGCCCCATCCGACGCGGTCAAGGTTCCAGGCCGCGTCGCGTTTTTGGGAGACGATGACGCCCTTTTTAGATCCAACCTTTGCCTTAGAACCGCCGACAGAGTTTTTTTGCAGTTGGCGGAATTTGACGCGGACAACTTTGACCTCTTGTTCGACGGAATCTATTCAATCCCTTGGCAAAACTATTTTAGAAAAGACACCCGCGTCGTCGTGGACAAAATCCGCGTTTACAAAAGCCGGCTTGATTCTGAACACACAATCCAGTCAATGGCGCAAAAAGCGATTTACAAAAAACTTTGCGACGTTTGGCGAATGAGCTCGATGCCCGAAAGCGGCCTTGAGGCCACCGTCCGCGTTTACGTTGACAACGACAAGGTCTTTGTTTTGCTTGACCTTAGCGGAGACCCCTTGCACAAGCGCGGCTACAGGACTGACGGTGGAATCGCTCCGATGCGCGAGACGACCGCGGCCATTCTTTTGCAGTACATGCTTTGGCGGCGCAAGACTCCCTTGTATGATCCATTTTGCGGAAGCGGAACCATTCCGATAGAAGCCGCGCTTTACGCGATGGACGTTGCTCCGGGCCTTGGAAGAAAATTTGCGGTTGAAGATTTGCCGTTTTTTGACAAAGTACGCGGCATGGAACTCAGAAAACAGGAGGCCGCCAAAATCAGGCCAGACGTTGAATTCCATATTTCCGGAAGCGACATAGACCCGGCTGCGGTTGACCGCGCCAAGCTTAACGCCGAGCACGCATGCGTAATGGCCGGCCGCGCCCTCCAAATGATAGGAAGCGACCAGCGCTTGAAGCGGCCGACATTCGTTCAGGCTGACTTTAAGGAGTTGGCGGCGCCCTTCCCGGAAGGCTTGCTTTTGGCCAACCCGCCTTACGGCGAGCGAATCGGCGACGAAGCCCAAGCCGAAGAATTGTATCGCGGAATGTCTTGCCTGGCTTCAAATTTTGAAAATTGGCAAATGGGCTTTATCACTTCTAACAAAAACTTCCAAAAGTGTTTTGGAAAATACGCCAATCTTTTAAAGAACATAAAGAGCGGCAACTTGAACACTTGCTTTTACATGTACACAAACCTAGGCGAAAAAGGAAATAAATAAAATGGCGATTGTTGTAGAGCATGACAAAAGACGGCATGAGATTCTAGAAAAAGCGTTGGACGTTTTTGTCGACGAAGGCTACGAAGACGTTACTTTTCAAAAAATCGCCGACCGCTGCGGCATCACCCGCACGACCCTTTACATTTACTTTAAGAACAAGCGCGAAATCTTTTTGTGGAGCATAAAGCAGCTTACCGGCTCCATCGAAGAAAAGTTAAAGGCGATACTCAGCGACCAAGCGCTTTCTTGCCAAGACGCCTTGCGAAAAATCCTTATGCAAATCGTTGACGAGTGCGAAAACAACAGCCGCTTGTTCACAATTTTGCTTTCTTACTTGTTGAACTTGCAAAAGACTGGAGGCGATCCCGCCGAGCGCGTTCGCCGCAGAATGCTCCGCTTGCGCCAACTGATAGACACAGTTATAATCCGCGGAATCAAGAACGGCGAGTTCAGAAAATTGAACGTCCACACCGCTTACGAAATGTTCTACGGCTTGATCCAATCGGCGATATTCCGCCTTTCCGTTTTGAGCGAAAAGTCAATCGCCTCGATTCGCGATCCGCTCAATCTTGCTGTTGACGGAATACTTGCAAAAAATATATAATTGCAGGCATGAGTGAAAACAAATTATGTCCCTGCGGTTCGGGAAAAAGCTATGAAGAATGTTGCGAACCGATTATCAAAGGCGCAAAAAAAGCGCCCACAGCCGAAAGCTTGATGCGCGCCCGCTACACGGCGTACGAAAAACACGAAATCGACTTTATCATCAATACTTGCGAGCAAGGCGACAAGATTGCGGAGATTGATCGAAAGGCCACCGAAGATTGGAGCAAAAACTCGACTTGGCATGGACTTAAAATTCTCCGCGCCGAAAAGGGCGGCGAGAGCGACGAAGAAGGCATCGTAGAATTTGAGGCCACATACAGCCAGCATCACGCTCGCGACGTTCACCACGAAACAGCCTACTTTAAGAAAGTCAACGGCAATTGGATGTACTCTTACGGAGCGATGACTCCGACAACCGTTGTCCGCGAAACCCCAAAGGTTGGACGCAACGAGCCCTGTCCTTGCGGAAGCGGAAAAAAATACAAGCAGTGCTGCGGAAAGAACTAGTTTGTATTTGTCAGGCTTCCACGCGGTAGAAGAGCGCGTGAGGGCGGCCTTGGAAGATTCCGGCGCCGCCTCCAAGATGAAAATCTATTTCTCAAAGCCCGGCCCCAGAGTAAAGAAAATTTTGGAGCTGGCAAAAGCCGCCAAAATCCCATGCGAGCAAGCCGACAACAAGGCCTTGGATCAAATGGCCGCGTCTTTGTCCGAAACGGCCCGAGATCACCGCGGAATCATTCTGGAAATTCAAGGCCAAGAAAAGCGCGCCTCAAACCTTGTTGACTTTGACGCGTGGCTGGAACGATTTAAGGCCGCGGCCAACGAATCGCGAACCACTGTCGTAATCCTTGATTCAGTCACCGACCCGCACAATGTTGGGGCGGTCATAAGGAGCGCCGATCAATTTGGCGCCGCCTTGGTAATCCTTCCCGAAAGGCGCGGGGCCAACGACGTAGAAAACAACGGAATAATCGCCCGGTCCAGCGCGGGAGCCGCCTCTTGGGTTCCGGTAAGCGTCGTCACAAACCTGGCGAGGGCCGCGAATCTTTTAAAGGAAGCGGGATTTTGGATTTACGGGGCCGACGCAGGCGGCGTTCAAATCCAAGACGGAACCTTTGCCAAAAATTCCGTTCTCATTATGGGAAGCGAAGGCAACGGAATCGCCCGCCTTCTTAAAGAGCAATGCGACACAATCGTTTCCATCCCCACATGCGGCAAAATTGACAGCCTGAACGTTTCGGTAGCCGCCGGCGTTTTGCTGTATGAAATTTACCGCCAAGATCTAGCGGCCTGCAGTTAAGGTCTTGCGATAATATTCCGACAATAAAAGCATGAAAAAGTCATTTCTCTTTTTAACGACAGCCTTTGCGTTGGCGTTGGCCGCGCCATTGCAGCTTTTTGCGCAGGAAGAATATTACGAGACAAAGCCTTTATATTCTTTGCCAAAAATTATCGACGGACAAAACGCGATAGCCAAAAAGACATCGACGCAAGAAGAAAACTCAAACGCAACGATAAAGCGCGTTCAAATTGAAGAAACAAAAAACACATTGCTTGCGACCGAAGGCGGACTTAAAAAGATAAGCGCCAGCGGAAAGCAAACGACGCTTTGGAAAGACGGAAGCGTTCAGCAAATTCTTCCGGTGGAGAACGCCTTTTACTTTGTCACTTCCAAGGGAATCCTTTACACTAGCGACTTGCAAAACTTTGAATTGAGAAACAACGGACTTCCGACATACATAATCAAAAAATTCAAAAAGGGCGAGACCAGCCACGAAACTCACGCGCAAGACTTAAAGGACTTGGCTTTCAACCCGCTCAACCCGCTGGAAATGGTCACCGCCACAAAAGAGCGCGTTTACCTTACGCGCGACGGCGGCCTCAACTGGACCAACATCGGCTCGGCCAGCCTAAGGACAAACGGAATCAAAGCCGTCGCCGTCGCTTCGATGAAAACCGCGGCGCCCGGCCAAAACGAAACGGTCGTGTTTATGGCCCATTCAATTTTGGGCTTTTGGTATTACAAGCCAGATTCGGCCAAGCCCGACTGGCTTGACGCAAACCGAGGCCTTGAGTGCAGCGACCCCAACAATTCCAGCGACGAAGTCTCGGACATTTTGCCGGTGGTGGCGCAAGACGGCGACAAAAACCAGTGGTGCGAAATTTTCTTGTCGCAAACCTTTATGCCCCGCATCTACCACTTTGATTTGGACGCTCAAAGAAGCGCCTGCATTTACAAGGGAACGGAGCCGTGCGACACAATCGACTCCCTTTGGCAAAACGGAAACACAATTTCTTTCATCGCTCCCGGAAAAGTCGTAAGCTTTGACATGACCACAAACACCGCGAGCGACTTGAATTCATCGCTAAAAGATTACATAGCGGAATTTACAAAAAGCAAGGAATTGGTCAACGCCGCTTGGATACCGGCGGAGAACGCGCGCGGCCTAAAAATCAATGGAGGCGTTTTGCTCAACGAACTTTGGCTTTTGGACAGCGGAAGAATTCTTTCGCCCTACGCCGCCAAAATCGACGGACAAAAAAGCCTTTACGTTCCGGCCTACCAAGCGCATCTTCCTGGCGGCTTTGAAAAATTCAAAAAGCTTATTTTGGACAACAAGCTCAATTCCCTCGTAATCGACATGAAGGACGATTACGGCTTGATGCGCTTTGACGCGCAGGATCCGCTCCTTACTCAAAAGGGAGTGGTAAGCAAGTACGCGCTTGACTTGGACAAGTTCGTAAAAACTTTCAAAGAAGAAAACATTTACTTGATCGCCCGCATCGTAGTCTTTAAGGACAGAAACCTTTCAAACTACAACAACGGCCAGTACGCCGTTTGGGACAAAAAATACAACCGCCCCTGGCAAGGCATTAGCGGAAGCGAAACCTTGGAGGACGGAACGACGCAAACAAAATACTATGACGAAGCTTGGGTCGATCCCTTTTGCCCCGAAGTCTGGGAATACAACGTCGCGATCGCCAAGGAGCTTATCGCCCGCGGTTTTGACGAAATTCAATTTGACTATATCCGCTTTCCCACAGACGGACAGAACCTTTACAACGCCAGCTACCGTTGGCAGACGCAGGGAATGGACAAGGAAGGAGCGCTGCGCAGCTTCCTTTCTTACGCCCGCGAGAACATCGACGCTCCGATCGGCATAGACATTTACGGTGCCAACGGCTGGTACCGCAGCGGAACCCGCACCGGCCAGGACGTTGAGACGCTTGCCCAATACGTGGACGTAATTTGCCCGATGTTCTACCCCAGCCACTTTGAGCACAAATTCATGAACTACTATCCCAACGAGGAGCGGCCCTACCGCATTTACTATTACGGCACATACCGCAACACCGTCATCGCCCGCGACCGCGTTGTTGTCCGCCCTTGGGTTCAGGCCTTCTTCCTTAACGTGCCGTATGACAGGCAGTTTTATGACAAGGAGTATGTTCTCAAGGAAGTCTTTGGCGTCAGGGACAGCGTTGATCGCGGCTATATGTTCTGGAACAACGTGGCCAACTACGTGAAGATTTCTCCCGATCCCGGCGACGCGGAGTATACAGGACCTTCGCCAGAGGCCAGCGCCAACTTTAGAAAGCCGGCCATAGGCCCAAAAACCCAGCCGATTTCGTTCTACGCCTCGCAAAAACCCTATCTTCCCGTGGACAAAAATAATGTAAGCGCGCTTGATTCTGTCTTGCAAAATTCCAAAATGTATGATAAAATACTTAAAGAGGAAGGTTCTTTATGAAAAATAAAAGTCTTTTTGTAGCGGCGATTTTCATCTGGGCCGCGCTCTTTATCGGAACTGCGTTCGCTCAGGACAACAACGAAAACGAAGCGATTTTACAGCGCACGCAAGAGTTCTACAACAGCGGCAATTACTTAAAAGCGATGGAGTCCATCAACCAGGCCATAGACCTCAAAGAAAACCAAAAGGCTTTCCCTGAAAAAGTCCGCCTTATGGCCGAAGCCTCTTATTTTGAATATATCGACGCGATGCAAAAAGAAGCCGAATCCAACGGGGGCCGCGTCAACGCGAAAAATTTTGACAAGTACGTTTTGCAGTTGGAATTGCACCCGCAAGCCGCCAGCCAAAGAATTTTCACTATTGTTGAAAGCATTTTTGAAAAAGAGCTTGAGTCGCTCCAAGTTGAGCGCCAAAAGTACATGGACAACAAGAACAACAAGTGGAACAAAATCAACGACCGCATCGAATACCTTGAGAAAAAGCAAAACGAATTGTTTGACGTTGTTTCCGGCCGAGTGACTGTCGCGCAGATCAAGTTGGAGTTGGCCGAAATAGAAATGAAGAAGTTGGACAAGGCGCTTAAGATCGCTGTTTTGTGCGTAGGCGTTTTGCTCATCATAGTCGTCATCATTCTTATAATCATCGTTTACAAAAACTACAAGCGCCGCAAGCAGGCCCAGGCTCACTTTGAAACTTCGATGGAAGTCATCTCTTCTATGGGAAAAGATTTCCAAGAAAACCCGGATTTGGCCGCGGCCGCAAAGGACGACTCAAAGAAGATTACTTCGGCCATTTTGCTTGGAGACGCGGAGCTTTCAAAGCACATCATGGACTTCTTCGCTTCGGTTGAAAACCGCAAGTTGATGGCCGATTTGCAGAACAAGTGCTTTGCCCTTGGCGACAAGATTGACAAGTACACCTTCCGCCAAAGAACAAGCCGCAAGGTTTCTGAATTGGTTCTTAAAGTTTGCAACGAAGCCAAGCTCAACAAGGACGTGGCTTTGGTTTGCTACTGCGCCTCTATGGTTTACGACGCGGGCTTCCTTTCTGTTTCAAAGAGCATTTTGACAGCCAGCGAGCTTACGATGACTGAACGCCAGAAGATTCGCGAGCACGTTCAGAACGCCGCCGAATACTTTGACTTTGTTCCGGATCAAATCAAGACGATTTTCTTGCAGGCCGCCGAGTTCCACCACGAGAACATGGATGGAAAGGGCTACCTTGCCGGCTTGAGCGGAGCCAAGATTCCGTTTATCGCGCGCGTGATTCGCGTTTGCGAAAGCTACATTTCTCTTACAAGCAAGCGCGCTTACCGCGAGATTATGGACAGCGACGCCGCCATTAAAGAAATGAAGTCAAAAGCGGGAATCTACGATCCTAAAATCATCGACTTGTTGGAAAAAGTCATCTAACTTTGGACAACACAGGCTACACGCCCGAAGAGCCGATTGCGGCGGTCGCCACAGCGCTGGCGCCGGCCGCTCTCGGCATTATTCGAGTCTCGGGCAAAAATTCAATTCAACTTTTATCTAAAATTTTTTCTCGTCCCAAGGCTTTGAACGAGGCCGCCGGCAACACTATCGTTTATGGCTGGATAGTCGCTCCGCAAGATGAAGTGGCGGCCAAAAGCGTAGGAGGCGGCGTCCAAGATTGCACGCAAGACCAAAAAGCCGCGGCCCGCGATTGCGTTCCTGACCAAAAAGCCGCGCGAATCGACGAAGTTTTGGTGTCGGTTTTCCGCGCGCCAAAATCTTTTACCGGCGAAGAAATGGCCGAAATCTCTTGCCACGGCGGAACGGCTGTCGTGACAAAAATTTTCAACTTGCTTTTGCAAAACGGCTTTAGGCAAGCCGAGCGCGGCGAGTTTACCTTCCGCGCCTTTATCAACGGAAAGACAGATTTGACAAAGGCTGAGGCCGTCCGGGAAATTATCGACAGCCGGACAAGCGCTTCAAGCCAAAAGGCTGCCGGCCGTCTTGCCGGAAACTTGAGCCAAGAAATCGCCGCGATTCAAAAATCCTTGATTGACACGCTGGCGCAAATCGAAGTTGAAATCGAATACCCCGAAGACGAAGAGACAATCGCGGACGCATACGACCAAACAAAATTGCTCGAAGCGATCGCCGCCCTTGAGCGCTTGGCTTCCACATGGAAAAGCGAAAAGCTTTACCAAGAAGGCGCCCGCCTGGTTCTTTGCGGAAAAACCAACGCCGGAAAGTCAAGCTTGTTCAACTGCCTGTTAAAGGAAGAGCGCGCGATTGTAAGCGACATTGAAGGCACCACCCGCGACTGGATAGAAAGCTGGATAAGCCTGGACGGAATCCCCGCGCGCCTTTTTGACACGGCGGGCTTGCGTTCCACCAGCGACGAAATAGAGGCTCGCGGCGTTGAGAGCGCCAAGGAATTGAGCGGCGAGGCCGACTTGCTTTTGTACTTGGCTGACGTGACTTTGCCCAAGGATCAAATCGATCTGGCTTTTTTGGCGGAGCGAAAGGAGCCGGTGATTTTTGTTTGGAACAAGCTGGACAAGTTGCCGCAAGAGTCGTCGCAAGACCAGAAGGCGGACGGCCAAGAGGCTTTGCAAGACCAAAAAGAGGCCGCGCAAGCCGAAAAGGTTTCGCAAGACCAAAAGGCGGCGATTTCCGAAGCCAAAAAATTTTTTGAGGCCGCCAGCAAAAAAATCCCCGCGCTTTCAGGGCAAGTTTTTGTAAGCGCCAAAAACGGCGGCGGCGTAAAGGATTTGGTCGCGATGGCCAAAGGCTTGTTGCTTAAAGGCCAAGAAACGGAGCGAAGCCAAGCCGGTTTGGGAAGCGAGCGCCAAAAGCGTTTGGTCGAACAGGCGCTTGAAAGCTTGCGACACGCCGCCGCCTTGCAAAAAGGCTACTCCTTGGACGCGGCCGTCCAAGACATTGAGGACGCGCTGGACTTTTTGGGCGAGCTTACAGGCCGCGTAACCGCCGACGACATTTTGGACAGCGTCTTTAGCAATTTTTGCGTGGGGAAGTAACCGCGTCTTTCAGGCGCCGCTGTTCCGCTTGCGCTTATGCCCCTGAATGCGCTATAATCAAAAAAATTCTAAGGAGCCATTAATGCTTAAAGGCCGTCACGTAATCCAACCTGATGATTTGTCGGTTGCGGAGATTGAGGAAATCTGCGCTCTGGCAGAGCAAATTATTGTTGATCCAAATTCATTTAAAGATGTGTGCCGCGGGAAAATTCTTGCGGCGCTTTTTTTTGAGCCAAGCACCCGCACGCGCTTAAGTTTTGAGGCTGCGATGCTGCGCTTGGGCGGAGCGGTGGAAGGCTTTGCTGACGCGAGCTACACTTCCACCACAAAGGGAGAAATCTTGGCCGACACGATTCGCGTTGTTTCAAGCTACGCGGACGTAATAGCGATGAGAAGCCCCAAGGAAGGCGCCGCGCTCTTGGCCTCAAAATATTCTGACTGCCCGATAATCAACGCGGGCGACGGCGGCCACTTCCACCCGACGCAAACCTTGACCGACCTTTTGACGATACGGAGATTGCGCGGCAGCTTTGAAAACCAAACGGTTTGCTTTGTTGGAGACTTAAAGTTTGGCCGCACCGTTCACTCTTTGACGCAAGCGATGTGCCGCTATCCCGGAAACAAGTTCATCTTTGTAAGCCCAAAGGAGCTTACCGTTCCCGAGTACATGATAGAAGACATCCTAAAGCCCGCGGGCGTTCAGTACGAATGCGCCGAGCGAATGGAAGACGTGATTGACAAGGCCGACATCCTTTACATGACCCGCGTTCAAAAGGAGCGCTTCTTTAACGAGCAGGACTACATCCGCCTAAAGGACAGCTACATTTTGGACAAGGAAAAGATGAAGCTTGCAAAGAGCGACATGATTGTCTTGCACCCGCTTCCCCGCGTGAACGAAATTTCTTACGAGGTTGACGACGACCCCCGCGCCGCGTACTTTAAGCAAGTCAAGTTTGGAATGTACGCGCGCATGGCCTTGATTTCTAAATTGACAGGAGCCCTCTGATGTTGAACGTAGAAACGATAAAAAACGGTTTGGTCATCGACCACATTTGCGCGGGCTACGGCCCAAAGATTTTTAACTGGTTGGGATTGGCCAACGCGCGCTTTACCGCGGCGCTTGTTATGAACGTTCAGTCCAAAAAGGGCGGAAAAAAAGACATCATAAAAATCGACAACATCATCAACATCGACTATTCGGTCTTGGGCTTTATCGACCCAAACATCACAGTGAACGTGATCAAGGACGAAAAGATTGTCGAAAAAATCAAGATGGAGCTTCCGCAAAAAGTGACCGGCGTAATCCACTGCAAAAACCCCCGCTGCATCACCGCGAGCGAAAAATACATTCCGCAAAGCTTTCACTTGGTTGACCGCAGCCGAGCCCTTTACCGCTGCGAATACTGCGACACCCTTTACAAGGCCGGCCCGCAGGGAGAGGCGGTGGAATTGTAAGAGGCAAGGCAATGACCATAATTTACAACGCGCGGATTGTTGACGAGAACACAGACAAAAAAGGCGCGGTTATCATTGACGGAAAGAAAATCAAGCGCGTGTTTTACGGAACATTTAAGAGCGTGGAAAGCGTTTTGCAAGCGGCGAATGTTGGTAAGACCAAAATTGCCGCCGCCAGCGCTGCCCGCAATTCCATCGACGCGCATGGCCTTGTCTTGGCGCCGGCCTTTATCGACATGCACGCGCACTTTAGGTATCCGGGACAGACGCAAAAAGAAGATTTGGATTCCGCGCTGAATGCCGCGGCGGCTGGCGGCTTTGGAACGCTTGTCCTTATGCCCAACACAAATCCCGTCGTGTCGTCAAAGGCGCAGGCGCTAAAGGTTGACGCGGAAGCGGCGGAACGAAAAATGTCGCGCGTCTTTCAAACTGTAAGCTTGACCCAAAACTTTGACGGCGTTACAACCGCTCATCTTGCCGCGCTGGACAAAAAGACAACGCCCGTGATCAGCGAAGACGGCCGCGAAGTCGCAAGCTCCGCCGTGATGTTGGAAGCGATGAAAATCGCCGCAAAGAAAAAAATCATCGTAAGCTGCCACTGCGAAGACCCGACTCTTGCCGCGCTTGCAAAAACTTACAGGACGCGCGCTCTAGAGCTTATGGCCAAGCATAAAATTCCCGCATGGGGAGCGATAGACAAAAAGGCTTTGGCCGCCGTTCCAAAAAGCGCGCTTGAACAAATCGTTCAAAACATAAAAGAGGCCAACTCGCTTTTGGAATTTGCAGAGGACGCGGCCACCGAGCGAAACATATTGCTTGCGCAAAAGGCCGGCTGCCACATTCACCTTTGCCACGTTTCCACCGTAAAAAGCGTTATGGCCGCCCGCCGCGCCAAGGCGGAAGAAAAAAATTACAAAAACGGATTCAAAATAACTTTTGAAATCACGCCGCACCACTTGGCGCTTGAAGGAACGGCTGTTCCAAAAATCTTCGCCTTCGTGAACCCGCCGCTTAGGACAGCCAACGACCGCGCCGCGCTTTTGGCCGCGCTCAAAGACGGAACGGCGGACTGCATCGCCACCGACCACGCTCCGCACACAGCGGACGACAAGGCCGCGGGCGCTCCTGGCTTTACCGGGCTAGAAACTGCCTACGCCGTTTGCAACAGCGTTCTATGCAAGCAAGAAAAGATTTCTGTGCAAAAACTTATGGCGCTGATGTCGGCAAGGCCCGCGCGAATTTTGGGCTTGAAAAAAGGCTTGGTCGCGGTCGGCTACGACGCCGACTTGGTCTTGCTGGATCCCGAAAAAAAATGGCGCGTAGATTCTTCGCAGTTTTACAGCAAGGGAAAAGCCACGCCGCTTGACGGAAAAACTTTGACCGGCCGCGTTGTCGCAACGATCGTTGCGGGACAGAGGATTTTTGGCGAATGAACTCATATCAATTGTTTGTCGTAGCCGCCTTCTTATTTTTTACCGGTTCGGTGCTGGGCTGGTTCATCGAGCTTTTTTACAGGAAATTTTTTGAGCGCGTCCAGAACCCGCAAAGGCGTTGGGTAAACCCAGGCTTTTTGACGGGCCCGTGGCTTCCGGTTTACGGCTTTGGCGCGCTCTCGCTTTTTGCGATGAGCTTTGTCGAAACTTTCATCAGCGGCTTGGACAAGGGCGGCGCCGCGCACTACGCGCTTATGATTGTCTTTATGGCGCTGATAATGACGGGCATCGAGTTTGCCGCGGGAATCATTTTTATAAAGGGAATGAAAATCCGCCTTTGGGATTATTCGGAAGAGTGGGGCAACTTGTGGGGAATCATTTGTCCCAAGTACGCGCTCTTTTGGGCGGCGCTTTCCGCGGCCTACTACTTTTTGCTTTTTCCGCCGTTTTTGGATTTGGTCATGTGGTTCATCGAGCATCCATGGTTTTCGTTTGTCGTCGGAACTTTGTTTGGAATTTTTGTCGTGGACTGCGCCTTTTCTTTGCGGCTTGGAACGGCATTGCGCAAAAAGGCCATGCAAATCGACGCGGCCAGCGCGATCAACATTCAAAAAATGCAAACCGTCCTTCGCCAAGACCGCGTGGTCAAATTCTTTAGCGCGCATTCCGAGCGCTTCCTTACAGAAAAGCTCCAAAGCTTTGAGGACTTTATAAGCCGCTCCCCCGCAAAGATGAGCGCTAGTCGCGGAGAGAAGCAGCTTCTCAACACTTGAACGCTCTTCCCATTTCCGTTACAATTAACTCATGGCAAAGACAGTTGACGATACGCCTAAAATCGAAAATCCGTTAAAAAGCAAGCCGCAAGGGTTGCTTTAGGATTATCGATAGAAAGGCGCGGGCAAAATCTGTGATTTTGACCTTAAAGGGTAAGGAGAAAAATAAAAGTGGCTAAAACAGTAGACGATAAAAAGATCATATACACGATGGACAGGGTTTCGCGCGCTTATGGAACAAAGGTTGTTCTTAAGGACGTGAGCATTTCTTATTACTACGGCGCGAAAATCGGCGTGATTGGCCCCAACGGTTCGGGAAAATCTTCGCTCTTTAAAATTTTGGCCGGCGTCGACAAGGACTTTGTCGGCGAGACGACCTTGGCTCCCGGATACACAATCGGCTACCTTGAGCAGGAGCCGGAACTCGAAGCCGGAAAAACCGTCATCGACATCGTAAAAGAGGGCGTAAAGCCCATAACCGATTTGCTTGAGGAATTTGACAAGGTCAACGAAGCCTTTGGCGACCCTGACGCGGACTACGACAAGCTGGGCGCGCGGCAGGCGGAACTGCAGGAAAAGCTTGACGCGGCTGACGCGTGGAACTTGGACGCAAACTTGGAGCTTGCGATGGAAGCTTTGCGCTGCCCGCCGGCCGACCAAGTCGTTGACGTTCTTAGCGGAGGCGAGCGAAGGCGCGTGGCCCTTTGCCGCTTGCTTTTGCAAAAGCCCGACATTCTTTTGCTCGACGAGCCGACCAACCACCTTGACGCCGAGACAGTCGCCTGGCTTGAAAACCACCTTCACACTTATCCCGGAACAGTAATCGCCATCACCCACGACCGCTACTTTTTGGACGACGTGGCCGGCTGGATTTTGGAACTTGACCGCGGCGAAGGATATCCGTTCAAAGGAAATTACTCTTCTTGGTTGGAACAAAAGGAAGCTCGCTTGGCTTTGGAAGAAAAGGGCGAAAGCCAGAGGCGCAAGGAAATGCAGCGCGAGTTGGAATGGATTCACATGGGCGCAAAAGGCCGCCAAGCCAAGCACAAGGAGCACATCACCCGCTACGAGGAATTGCTGCGCCAAGAAGGAAAGACAAAGCTAAAGGACACCCAGATTTCCATCCCGGCAGGCCCGCGCTTGGGCGGCCAGGTAATCGACGCTGTGGGCCTTACAAAATCTTTTGGCGAAAAACTGCTTTTTGAAAAGCTTGACTTCCACATTCCCGCAGGAGCGGTTGTCGGAATTGTCGGCCCCAACGGCGCCGGAAAGACAACCTTGTTCAAAATGATCGCGGGAATCGAAAAGCCCGACGCTGGCGAGCTTAAGGTTGGCCAAACAGTAAAGTTGGTTTACGTTGACCAGATGCGCTCAAAGCTTGACGAAAACAAAACGGTTTACGACACCCTTACCGACGGCTTGGACATGGTAAAGCTTGGAGCGGTTGACGAAAAGGGCCGTCCGCTTGAAGGAGGCGTTCGCGAAGTGAACGGCCACGCTTACTGCGCTTGGTTCAACTTTGCCGGAGCGGACCAAAACAAAAAGGTCGGCGTTCTTTCGGGCGGAGAAAAGAACCGCCTTAACCTTGGAATGATGCTCAAAGAAAGCGGCAACGTTCTCCTTTTGGACGAACCGACCAACGACCTTGACGTTCAGACTGTGCGCGCCTTGGAAGAAGCCCTTGAAGACTTTGCCGGCTGCGCGCTTGTCGTAAGCCACGACCGCTGGTTCTTGGACCGCATTTGCACGCACATCTTGGCCTTTGAAAACAACAGCGAAGTCCGCTGGTTTGAGGGCAACTGGTCAGAATACGCCGAATGGAAAAAGAAGGAGTTTGGCGAGGACGCTGGCGTTCCCAAGAGAACCGTGTACAGAAAACTCACCCGCTAGACAAATAAGCGGATATTTTATAGAATATAGGCGAGCCTAGGTGCTATGCGACGCGTCGCTGCAAAACCCCGCCAGAGCCGGAAGGCAGCAACGGTATGCGGATGGCGTGTGCGCCGTAGATTACCTAGGCTCAACCTTTTTAAGCGCGCGAGGAAAAAAGTATGTGCGGAATTGTAGGTTATGTTGGCAACGAGCTTGCCACTCCCATTTTGATTGATTCGCTAAAAAAATTGGAATATCGCGGATACGACTCCGCCGGAATCGCTGTCCTTGACGGCGAAAATATTTTGGTCCGCAAGGCCAAGGGCGCGCTAAAGGAATTGGAAAAGCGCATCGCCGGCGAAACGATTAAAGGCTCGGTTGGAATCGGCCACACTAGATGGGCCACCCACGGCGAGCCAAGCGACGTTAACGCTCACCCGCATACAAGCGAAGACGGCGCTATTTCTATCGTTCACAATGGAATCATAGAAAACTACGCGGAGCTAAAAGCAAAGCTCCAAGCAGAAGGCGTGGTATTTAAAAGCAAGACCGACACCGAAGTCGCCGTTAACTTGATAAGCAAATTATACAAAGAAGAAAAAGACATTTTTAAGGCGGCGACAAAGGCGCTTCACTTGATTGTCGGCTCTTACGCTTTGGGAATAATTTGCAAGGATTATCCCGACAGAATAATTTGCGCGCGCAAGGAAAGCCCGCTTGTCGTAGGCTTGGGCAAAGGCGAAAATTTCATCGCCTCTGACGTTCCCGCTTTGTTAAAGCACACCCGCGACGTTTTGTATCTTGGCGAAAAGGAAATCGCCGTCTTGTACACCGACCATGTTGACTTGTTCAACTACGAGGGCGAAAAAATCATAAAAGAGCCCAGCCACATCGACTGGGACATGGACGCCGCTGAAAAGGGCGGCTACCCGCACTTTATGCTAAAAGAAATTTGGGAGCAACCCAAAGCGCTTTTGGACACAATGCGAAACCGCATCATTAAAGACGGAACGGGAAAAGCCACCGACGTTTACTTTGAAGAAAATAAAATGGACGACGCTTGGAGAAAGGCTCGCCGCGTGGTAATCACCGCATGCGGAACCGCCTACCATGCCGGCGTCGTAGCCAAGTACGCTTTTGAAAAAATCGCGCGGCTTAAGGTTGACATTGACGTTGCCTCGGAGTTCCGCTACCGCAATCCTATTTTGGACAAGGACGACATCTTTATCGTAATCAGCCAGTCCGGCGAAACGGCCGACACCCTTAGCGCCATGCGCTTGGCAAAAGAGCAGGGCCTAAAAGTTGTCGCCATAACAAATGTAGTAGGCTCAACTGTAAGCCGCGAAGCCGACGATGTAATTTACACGATGGCCGGACCCGAAATCGCCGTCGCATCCACAAAGGCTTACACGACGCAATTGGCCTGCCTCTTTTTGCTTGCCATAAAAGCCGGAAAGCTTCGCGGCGTTTTGTCGCAAGAAGAAACGACGGCCCTGCTTGACGAGTTGGAATCCATTCCAAGCAAGGTTCAGGAAATTTTGGACAACCAAGATGCGATTCAAAAATTTGCAAGCGAACAGTTCAACAAAAACAAAATCTTTTACATCGGCCGCCAGTTTGATTCGGCCTCGTCTTTGGAAGCGGCGCTCAAGCTAAAGGAAGTAAGCTACATGCACAGCGAAGCCTTTGCCGCCGGCGAACTCAAGCATGGCCCAATCGCGCTTTTGGATCAAAAAACTTTAGTTGTTGCCATCGCGACTGAACCCGCGCTTTACGAAAAAATCGGCTCCAACATGGAGGAGATAAAAAGCCGCGCGGCGACAGTCCTTGCAATCACGCAAGACGCGGGCAAAGCTTTTGACAAAAAAGCCGACGCGATTTTTAAAATCCCGGATTGCTCTTCTACGCTCGCGGCGATTTTGGCTGTAGTGCCCGCGCAACTATTTGCCTACTACTGCGCCGTGCTTCGCGGAAACGATCCCGACAAGCCGCGCAATTTGGCCAAGTCAGTTACGGTAGAGTAAAAGGAGAAAAAAATGTATACAAAAAAAGAAGTCTTGGAGTACATTTCCGAAAACGGCGTAAAGTTCATCAAGCTGTTTTTTTCGGACGTTTTTGGGAACACCAAAAGCATTTCGATCCAACCGCACGAATTGGAGCGGGCCTTTGACTCTGGCATTTCTTTTGACGCAAGTTCCGTTCCGGGTTTTTTGAACGTAACCGAAAGCGACTTGTTCTTGATTCCCGACCCATCAACGCTTTCCGTTTTGCCTTGGCGGCCCCAGCAGGGAAAAGTCGTCAGGTTTTTTTGCAACATTTGCTATCCCGACGGAAAGCCCTTTGAAGGCGACATGAGAACGCTTTTGTCGCAAAGCATAGAAGAGGCAAAAAAATCTGGCTACGAGCTTAAGGCTGGAACGGAATGCGAGTTCTATCTTTTTAAGCTTGACGAAAAAGGCGAGCGCACCGACGTTCCGCTTGACCACGCCGGCTACTGCGACTTGGCTCCCTTGGACAAGGGCGAGAACGTTCGCCGCCAAATCTGCCTTTACCTTGAGCAAATGGGAATCCTTCCCGAAACTTCGCACCACGAATCCGGCCCCGGCCAGCAAGAGGTTGACTTTAAGTACTCTGAAATGTTGAACGCCGCTGACAATCTTTCGACATTCAAAACTGTCGTAAGCACTGTCGCAAACTCAAACGGCCTTTACGCGGATTTTAGCCCGGCTCCTTTGTCAGGCTTTCCTGGAAACGGCTTGCACATAAACATTTCGATCTTCAAAGACGGAAAAAATATTTTTGCCTCCGACAATTTGGGAGACGAAGCCAAATCCTTTATGGCCGGCATTATGGAACGCGCCAAGGAAATCAGCCTCTTTGCGAATCCTGTAAAAGAGTCTTACGAACGCCTTGGAAAATACGAAGCGCCAAAATACATTTCTTGGAGCCGCCAAAACAGAAGCCAGTTTATAAGGGTTCCCGCTGCGACAGAAGAATTCCGCAGAATCGAATTGCGCTCTCCCGACCCAATGTGCAACCAATACTTGGTATTGTCTTTGATTCTAAAGGCGGGCTTTGAAGGAATTGAAAAGAAATTGAAGTTGCAAGAGGAAGAAAATTCCGACTTGTACAAATTGTCTGCGGACGACGCAAAGAAAAAGAAGATCGCCGCATTGCCAAACGACCTCGCTTCTGCCGTAAAAGCCGCCAAGTCGAGCGATTTCATCAAATCGATTCTTCCGGAAGTGACTTTAAAAGCTTTTGGCCTTTAACAAATGGACAGCGTTCTAATCGTTTCTAACACAAGCTCAACTTTTGAAGTTCTCTCTTTGATGCTTGGCTCGGAAAAATTTTCGCGCATCTCTACGATGCAGGGCGGAAACCAAGCCAGGCAAGAATTGATTAACGCTGAATACGATTTGATTGTAATCGACGCTCCGCTCCCTGACGAGTTGGGAGACGACTTGGCCTTACACGCCGCGGAACAAACGAACGCGGGCATAATCCTTATTGTCGAAAACGAAATTTTGGCGGACGTAAACGCCAACGTCGAGGACATGGGAATCTTTGTAATGCCAAAGCCCGCTTCCCCGGAATTCTTTTACCAAGCCGTAAAGCTTTTGACCGCCGCCAGAAACCGCATAAGCATTTTGGAAGACGAGAACAAAAAGTTGCAAGAAAAAATTTCAGAAATCCGCTTGGTAGACCGCGCCAAGCTTGTTCTTATCCAGCGGCTTGAAATGACCGAGCAGCAGGCGCACCGCTACATCGAAAAGCAGTCGATGGACATGCGCCAAAGCCGCGCGATAACCGCGCAAAACATTCTAAAGACCTACGATTTGTGAGCGCAAATAATCGGCGGCTTCTTGCTGCTGAATCTCTGTCGGGTGCGAAAGAGCGCCTGTCTTTTCCATGTCAATTTCAGGAAACAAAATATATTGGACGCGGTCGTCGCCGCTTTGGGCCTTGTAGTCGTTGACCGCTTTTTCTATCCGTTCCGCAAGAATGTGGCCAATCATTCCGTAGCACCAAACGATTTTTGCCTTGGGATTGTTTGCGCGGATTTTTGTCAGGAACGAAATGACGCCCGCTTCAAAAATCTCAGCTATGTCCGGGCGGCTTTGGCAAGGACCCTGATCGTTCGTTCCTAGGTTCACTATGACCCAATCCGGCTCAAAGCGTCCAAAGTCCCATTTTTCGTTTGCCTTTGGCTGCTTCATGACTGAACAGATTTCCTCATAATGCTTGGGAATCGCATGGTCAAGATTGCAATCGTATCCTGAGACCACGCCCCAGCCGCTTTGGCTGATGACGTTAAAGTCGGCGCCCACGGCGTTTGCAAGTTTGAAGGCCCAAGTTTTAGTCGCTCCAAAGAAAATGCTTGTCCAATCCGTCTCTCCTTTGGCGCCGACAGTTCCTTCGCCGCTAGTGATGCTGTCGCCGATAAATTCTATCCGTAGCGGCTGGGGCGTTACAGGAAGGAGGTCGCCGTCTGTCAAAAGGCTTTTTAGAAGGAAGCGGTGCTTGTCGTCGTCGCCCATCGCTTGGGTTTCTTTATACACGCGGACGTTTTTTACGTTCGTTGATGGCAGGTTCCTGTAGAGGCATATGTCGTTCGTTCCTTTGTTGAGCATAAGGCGGGCGGTTTGGACTCCGTTCAGCCAAACGCTAATCCACACTTCAAATTTGTCGTAGTCCGATGCAATTCGCGCCCACAGTTCCGAGCCGTTGGCATTGACTTCGAATCCGCTCGCGGACCAAAAAAAATCAACGCCGTCTTCGCTTTGCGCCGCGCGGCCCATGATTTTTATTCGCGCGTTTTGCGCGCCGCCGCGGCCTTCTGAACCTTCTGTCAGTTCATTTGCCAAAAAAGTTTTCATAAACAAACTATAGCATTTTGCCGAAAATAATGCTATGAGCAAAAGAAGATTTTTTAAATTGACTTTGACCCGCGCGTTCCAAAGCGCGGCTTTTGTGGCGGCTCTTTTTTCCGCCTTTGCGTTTTTTTCTTGCAAATCCACGGCGCAAGAAGTTGACGAAGTTGCAGCCGTTCCGCCAAAAGAACCTATAATCACTTACGTAAACACGACGGTCAACAAGGCTGACGGAAAAATTTCCACGATTTTGACTTTTAACTCAATCAAGGAAGTTACGGCGATTCATCCGATTTCGCGCGTCCGCTATCCGCTCGCCGAAAACGAATACAAATACGATTCCGATTCAACCGAACTAAAAATCTTTTTGCCCAAGAACGTTCCATTTAAAATCACAGACTTGGCGTTTCATATTGTAGGCGAGGCCGCTTATCCGGGAGTTTTTGTTCTTGCCGGAATCGACAAAAACAGGGGAGAGCCTGGCGTTTTCTTTGACGGAAAAAAATCTGTTGAAGGAAGCGACTATTCTTACGACAAAAGTTCCGCCAGAATCACTAGCCTTGTTCCGCTTGACGTTGACAAGGATTCATTTGAAATTTGCTGGGCCACCACAAACGGCGAAGTCACATTTTCCAACAACACTCAAAAATACCGCGACGCGTACATAAAGTATTACAACGAGTGGAGCCGTTCCGTTCACATGAGGGGGAGCAATTGAAATTCGCTTTGTTGCTTTTGCTTTTATTTAAGAGACGCTAAAAGCGCTCGGCAGCCAAGGTCGATGTCCTCGTAGGTTTGGTCAAAGTTTCCAGTGTACCAGGGGTCGGCTATGTCGCGCTTTAATCCAGCCCATTCCGTCAGCAAGTGAATTTTAGCCGCCGCTCCTGGGCCTAAGATTTTGTTCATATAATAAAGGTTTTCCTGGTCCATTCCAATAATCAAATCGTAATCAATTCCGTCGGCGTAAACAATTTGCCGCGCGCGGTGGTCTCCGCAAGGAATTTTCATTTGCGCAAGCTTTGTCCGCGTTCCGTAATGGGGGCCGTTGCCAAGCTCTTCCGTGCTGGTTGCCGCCGAGTCAATGTAAAATTTTTTTTCCAATCCGGCTTGCTTTACCAAATGCTTCATTACGTATTCCGCCATTGGCGAACGGCAGATGTTTCCGTGGCAAACAAAAAGGATTTTTTTCATAAAGGCGCCTGTTACAAGTAAATTCGCTCAAACGATCTTGTGTCGATTGGCTTTGAAAAGTAGTAGCCCTGAAAGAGTTCGCAGCCTTCTTCGTGAAGCAGATCCATTTGGTCTTTGGATTCTATGCCTTTGGCGAGAATCTTTATGCCAAGGTTTTTGGCCATTGAAATCAATTCCTTCATGATGATATGGGCGTTGCGCGGAGAATTTGTGTTTTGCATAAAGCCGATGTCAACCTTAAGGATGTCGATGTTGCATTCGCGCAAAATTTTGAGCGAAGTGTTGCCCGCGCCAAAGTCTCCGATTTCGATCGTAAAGCCGATTTTGTGCAACTGTTCGATCAGGCGAATCTGCCGCTCCAAGTCAACCATCATTACGTCTTCGCTCAACTCGATGTGAAGATTTTTTGGGTCGATGTCAAACTCTTTGAGCAATTCGTTGAACTCGTTCATGATGCTCATAAGGTAAAAGTCTTTTGGCGAAATGTTTACCGAGATGTAAAAATTGTCGCGGCCAGCGGTTTTCCATTCAAAAAGTTTTTGGAAAACAAGGCGCCAAACGTAGCGGTCGATTTTTGTGATCATTCCGTTCTTTTCAAAAATCGGAATGAACTCGGACGGCGAAACGACTCCTTCGTCGGGATGCTCCCAGCGGACAAGGGCTTCCGCGCCGACAGCCTTTCCTTCTATTGTTGATTGCGGCTGCAAGTAAATCTTTATCTGGCCGGTGGAAATCGCTTCGGGCAATTGGTAGACCAATTCCTGTTCGCGTAAGGCGCTGTCGCGAAGCTTTGAGTCGTACCAAGCCACTTGCTTTCCGTACTGGCCCTTGATGGTGTCGATTGCGATAAAGGCGCGGTCGCACATAAATGAAACGCGCATGTCGGTGTCTTCTATTTCGTAAACGCCAAAGTAGCAGGTAGGCAAAATTGAAAGGTTTACGGTCTCTTTAAATATGCGCTGGGTTTCGTCGATGAAAATTTGCAGGTTAAGGCGGTCTTTGGGAATCAAAATGGCGAATCGGTCGTTGTCGATTCTTCCGTAAATTTCTCCGATGACAGTTTTTGTTTTTAGCGCTTCGGCAAAGGATTTTAGAATTTTGTCGCCTACCGCGATTCCGTTAAATTCGTTTATAAGCTTGAACTTTCCTACGTCGCAGCAAACGATGAAATATTTTTCGTCGGGATTCGCTTCAAGCATGTCGGCCACTTTTTCGTAAAAGTAGTGCTTGTTGTAAAGGCCGGTCAAAGGATCGTGGGTGCTGTGGAAGTGTTCCAGCTTTTCGCGGTTGTTTTCTTCTGTGGTGTCAACCATCATCAAGTAGCTTCCGATGTAGCGCTTGTCTTTTGTTTCTATGCGCGAGAAGTTCATCTTGTAAAAAACGTCTTTTCCGTTTTCCATTCTGTGGATGGTTTCTTCTTTTTGCTCCACTTGGCTAGGCGGAAGTCCGTCTGCGATGCGCTTGATGATTGGGCTTATGACTTCTGTTGGGTTTTGGTTTTTCTTGATGCGGTAAATGTTCCTGATGTAATCGTTGGCGTAAATGCATTGTTGGTCTATGTCAAAAACCGCGATTCCATTGTTCATGTCTTGCATCAAACGCTTTAGCGTAACTTGCTGCAAGAATGACGGAATGTAGGCAAACGCAAAGTAGCTCATCGAAACGCAAACAAAGCCGTACAAAAGAACCGAAAAGTCAACCGGAAGAGAGAACAAAATGTACAAGCCGTTGACAATGACAATCAGCGCGATTTGGAAGATTGACATTAAGAATTTTATTTTGTAAATGCCTGGAGCCGAAACGGTTTTTGCCAACAAACAGAGGATGTTAAGAACGACCATCAAGTAGCAAAGAGTCAAGTGCAAGTCATAAGACCAAGCGGTTGTCGTCCTAAAATACACGTCCGGCTGAAAGAAGCCGCCGTTAAAATAATAACGCTCGGCGATAAAAACTTGGCCGGTCCAAATATTGCTTGCCAAGTTGCAAATGTCGGCAAGAATGAAAAGGAACAGAATTATCATTCCTTTTTCAAACCAAGACGTTCTTTGCTTTTCGCGCTTTGTGATGTACCTTAAGTCGTTTGTTATGGAATAAATAAAAGCGGAAATGAAGCTTTGCGAAACGATGCTGTTTGGATGAGCGTATTCAATGTTAAAATACAAAAGCAAAAAGAGCGTTATGTCGATTCCAATAAAATACCAATCGAACAAAATTATCGCGGCTTTGTCAACTTTGATCCAATCCGTGGAAATTAGCGAAAGCGCGATGTTGGGCAAAACCGTAAAAAAGGCCGCTATGAGCATGTCACGGGCTTTTCTTGCCAAGGGAACGCGTCTGTTTGCTTTGTTCATGGTTCTGTTTGCGGTGAAAACAATCAGTATTTCCATTACCACAAGAATCACAGCGTATAGCAGTTTCATTTTAAATTATTATATCATAGTTTTTAGTTTTTTTCAATTTAAAAGTGAAGTCCGTCGGCTTTAAGTTGACAAAAATCGAAATTTTGTCTAAAATAAAAATCGCGGCGCTTCTAGGCCTTAGCGGCTTGAAGGCTGACACTTTTTTTATGGGGAACTATATGGCAGAAAGGCGCGTAGTTGTTACGGGACTTGGAGCGGTGACTCCGCTTGGAAACAACGTTCAGGACACTTGGGAAGGAATCAAGGCCGGAAAAAGCGGCATTGAAAAAATCACTTTGTTTGACGCCACCGACTACAAAGTTCAGGTGGCCGGCGAAGTGAAGAACTTTGACATAGCCCAATACGGCCTTGACCCAAAAGAGTGCCGCAAAATGGCGCGCTTTACGCAGTTTTTGGTTGCCGCCAGCGCCCAGGCTTTGGGCGACGCGGGCTTTAACAAGGAAAACTTGGCCGGCGAAAAGTGCGGCGTAATGGTTGGAAACGGAATCGGCGGCTTTGACGTAATCGAAGCGGCCTTTAAAAAATACTTTGACCCTGCCGCCGGCGTCAACCGCATCCCGCCCCTAAGCGCGCCGGAATTCATTCCCAACGAAGCGGCCGCGAACGTAAGCATGCTTTACGGAATCGAAGGCCCGGCTTGGACGCTGGCCACGGCTTGCTCTAGCGGCACCGACGCTTTGGGAAACGCCTTGGACATGGTCAGAAGCGGCCGCGTTGACGTTTGCGTCGCGGGCGGAACGGAAGCCACAATCACAGGCTTTGGAATCGGAAATTTTATGGTATTGAAGGCGCTGGCCACAAACTTTAACGACCAGCCCCACAAGGCGAGCCGCCCCTTTGACAAAAACCGCGGAGGCTTTGTAATGGGCGAGGGAAGCGCCGTTTTGATTTTGGAAGAGTTGGAGCACGCCAAAAAGCGCGGCGCAAAGATTTACGCCGAGTTCGCGGGATACGGCGCCTCTTCTGACGCTTACCACATCACGGCTCCCCTTCCGGACGGAACGGGCGGCGCCAAGGCGATCACCCGCGCTTTGGAAGACGCTGGCCTCAAGCCGGAAGACGTTCAGTATTACAACGCTCACGGAACCGGAACCCACGCCAACGATTCGGGCGAGACAAAAATGGTAAAGCTGGCCTTTGGCGATCACGCCAAAAAGCTTAAGATTTCTTCCACCAAGAGCATGACGGGCCACATGATCGGCGCCGCCGGAGCGATCGAAGCCTTGTTCTGCATCAAGGCGATTAACGACGGCTTTTTCCCGCCGACAATCAACCTTGACGAGCCTGACATCGAAGGCGGCTGCGACTTGGACTACGTTCCCAACAAGGGACAGACAGGAACAATCACGGCGGCGGCCAGCGCGTCGCTCGGCTTTGGCGGCCACAACGGCTGCGTCGTTTTCAAAAAATTCGAAGACTAAAATTGCCCGCGCGGCATGACATAGCAAGGAGTAAATAAATGGTAATCACACCCAAAATCAGAAGCAACATTTGCATCAACGCGCACCCGATTGGATGCGCCAAAGAAGTTGAGCGCGAGATCGCCTACGTAAAGGCGCAAAAAGCCAAGCGCGGAGTAAAGGCCGCGGCCGAAGGCGGAAAGGGACCAAAGACAGTTTTGGTCTTGGGCTGCTCAACAGGCTACGGATTGGCCAGCCGCATCACGGCCGCCTTTGAATGGGGCGCAGACACGATTGGCGTTTCATTTGAAAAGGAAGCCACAGAGACTAAGGGCGGAACTCCCGGTTGGTACAACAACGCCGCCTTTGACAAGGCCGCCAAAGCCGCGGGCCTCAAGTCAGTCACATTGAACGGCGACGCCTACTCAAACGAAATGCGCGCTTCCGTAATCGAAGAGATAAAGAAGATGGGCGGAAAGATTGACTTGCTCGTTTACTCATTGGCCAGCCCTGTGCGCAACGACCCCGACAAGATTGACCCGGAAACAGGCGCCCACGTCATGTACCGTTCCGTAATCAAGCCGATCGGAAAAACATACGGCGGAAAGTGCTTGGACATCATCAACGAAAAGCTCACCGAGATGAGCGCCGACCCGGCCAACGACGCCGAAATCGAAACGACCGTAAAGGTAATGGGCGGCGAAGACTGGCAGCTTTGGATTGACGCTTTGGAAAAGGCCGGCGTTTTGGCCCAGGGCTTTTGCACGCTCGCTTACTCATACATCGGACCTGAATTGAGCCATCCGATTTATCGCGACGGAACGATTGGACAAGCCAAAAAGCATTTGGAGCAAACAGCGCTCAACTTGAACGAGCAGCTTAAAAAGAGCGTCGGCGGTTCCGCCTACGTTTCTGAGAACAAGGGCTTGGTCACAAGAAGCAGCGCGGTAATCCCGATCATCTCGCTTTACCTTGCCGTCTTGTTCAAGATTATGAAGGAAATGAAAATCCACGAAGGCTGCATCGAGCAGATGGAACGCTTGTTCTGCGAGCGCCTTTACAAAAACGCCGACGGCTCGATGGGAGATGTTCCCGTTGACAGCGAGCACCGCATCCGCATCGACGACTGGGAGCTCCGCGACGACGTTCAGGCCAAGGCGCAGGAAGCGATGGCCGCCGTCAACGACGACAACGTCCGCCAGTGGTGCGACATCGACGGCTACAAGCACGACTTCTTGGTGACAAACGGCTTTGACGTTGAAGGCGTGGATTACGAGAAAGACGTCGCGGATATGCGCTCAATTGACTAAGATTGACAACTAGAAGCGGTCTAAAAAGGCTGGCCTCCATTGCGGGGCTGGCCTTTTTTTATGCGCGAAACGCGAATGCGCTGTATAATTACATTTAAAGTATATTAGGAGTGATTTTATGAAGAACAAAAGAATTATCGTGGCCAGCGCGCTCGCGGCTCAGTATAAATACTGCTTTAGCAGCTCGATTACTTGGCTCTTTTGCGCGGCAGGAAGATTGTTGATTTCCGTATTATGGTTGTTGGACGGATGGACAAAAATATGAACATTGTCGCGCGACACGTCGTCGATTCGCACTGAATACCAAGGGTCGCCGCTTCCGTAAATCATGATGATTTGTTCGTCGGTGGTCTTAATCCAATTCGACAAATTTTTGTAGAGGCTGTCGTTGTAATTTGCAAAAAGAGCGCGTTCGGCGTCGCTGTAAAAACTGTCTTCATAGACCGTGTCTTGCTTGCTTTCTTCGATGACAAGCTTTACGTTCTTTCCAGCGGTTTTGGCGGCTGCGACTGTTTCCCGCAACTGGCTCAAGCTTGGCTTGTAGTTTCCAAATTCTGTGAACGCCTGGATGTAGTAGGGCGAAAGGTCCGTGTTCGGGGTGTCGGGAACTTGCGCGGCTGCCACGAGAAAGGTGAGGAAATATTCCTTTTTTGTCGGTGTTCCATTGGCTAGAGTTGAATCGTCGTTAGGAAGGTCGTAATAGCTTTTTATGAGATCAAAACTTTTGTCTTTTCCATACTGCCAAGGATACACAGGAAAATCAGCGACGCACACGTCGTAAAGAATGTCGGGCGTCAAATAATCTTTGTTGTAATAGCAAGTTCCCCCGGCGGGAAAAAAAGCGTCAAAAAGTTTTTGCTTGTAAGTCACGCCGTTTTCATATATAGCGTCGCGCCTTTCGAGCATCCAAATTTGAATGTCTTTAAGAAGCTGGCGGCAGGCGGCGGCATTGCCTTTGTAGCGCTCGTCATCGTTGCCGATTGTGTTCAATACAAAGTCAAAAAATCTTGTGTCATGCTTTTCGTTGCAAAGCGGCGCGACGTAGGGCATCGTAAGGTCAACGTCTTCGGGATGGTAGTAGCAAAAAATGTTTGCGGTAAGGCCGCCCTTGCTCGCGCCTTGAGCCACCCATTTACCTTTTAAAATCGGTTTGAGCGATGTTACGATTGCGTGCAAGTCCCCGGCGGCGTTTTTTACGGAGAGGTATTCCCAATATGTTCCATCGTAATTTCCGTCGGAACGCTTTTTGTCTGTCCTGACGGACTCTCCAAAGTAGCGGTGCTCCACGGCCACGAAGTTTCCGTTTAAGATGAACGCGCTTTCATTTTCGGAAGCTTGTTTCATTGCAATTTGGTCTGACAGTATATAGCCTGTTGTGGCCAGGCAGTTCGGCCTGTCGTAGCCGGCAAAGCCGATGAGGGCTTTTTGCTTGAACGTTCCCTTTGAAGCGTCGGAAGGATCCAAGAGCGACTTAAAGTAGACTTTGTACACCTTTCCTTTGAAAGTTGTTTTTTGAGAAAATTTTTCCACGCTAATTACATTTGGAAGGGCGCGCAATTGAGTGGCGAATAGGTCTGCTTGAGGGCTGTCGCTGTTGTTTGAGCAAGCGACGAACGTTAGAATGAGCGCGGCAAAGAACGCCGCAAAAAAAGCGCGTTTTTTATTCATCATACAAAAAAGTATGGATTATAAAACGCGCTTTGTCAACAATTGCGTTTAGTTTCTAAAACTGTGTATTGGCGCGGGGATTCTTCCGCCGCGGTTGATAAAGTCGGCGCAAGAGAACTTGTTCACGTCGATTACAGGGCAGCCGCCAAGCAAGCCGCCAAACTCTACCCATTCGCCGGCCTTTTTTCCGGGAGCGGGAATGAGGCGGACAGCGGTGGTCTTGTTGTTGACCATGCCGATGGCCATTTCGTCGGCCATGATGCCGCTGATTGTCGTGGCGGGCGTGTCGCCGGGAATCGCTATCATGTCGAGGCCGACCGAGCAAACGCAAGTCATGGCCTCCAATTTTTCCAAGCAAATCGACCGCTGCTGGACGGCGTTTATCATGCCTTCGTCTTCGCTTACGGGAATGAAGGCTCCGCTAAGGCCGCCGACGTTCGTGCTGGCCATAACGCCGCCCTTCTTTACCATGTCCGTGAGCATGGCCAAGGCCGCGGTTGTTCCGGGAGCGCCCGCGCCTTCCAAACCGATTTCTTCCAAAATGCGCGCGACGCTGTCGCCAACTTCCGGGGTGGGCGCGAGGCTCAAGTCCAAAATGCCGAACTTCACGCCAAGGCGGGCGGCGGCTTCCGTTCCGACCAACTGGCCCATGCGGGTAATCTTAAAGGCCATCTTTTTGATGCCGTCGGCCAATTCGTTGATGGGCTTTCCTTTGAATTCGCGGGCGGCGGCTAAGATTACGCCCGGACCTGAAACGCCGACGTTAATCACCGTGTCTCCCTCTCCGGGGCCGTGGAAGGCTCCCGCCATAAAGGGGTTGTCTTCCGGAGCGTTTGTGAATACAACCAATTTGGCGCAGCCGTTGACCGGGCAGTCCTTGGAAAGTTCAGCGGTCTTTTTGATTGTCTCGCCCATAAGCTTAACAGCGTCCATGTTGATGCCGCTTTTTGTCGTGCCTACGTTGACGCTTGAGCAAACGCATTCAGTCTCGGTGAGCGCTTGCGGAATTGAGTCAATCAAAATGCGGTCGGCGGGCGTAATTCCTTTTTGAACCAGAGCGCTAAAGCCTCCGATAAAGTTAACGCCCAATTCTTTTCCGCACTTGTCCAAAGTCTTGCAGTAGTCAACGTAACTTTGCGCGTTGCTGGCTCCGGCAACAAGCGCGATAGGCGTGACAGAAATTCTTTTGTTGATGATGGGAACTCCAAAGTCGCTTTCAATGTCGCGGCCGACTTTTACCAAGTCCTTGGCCTTTGACATGATTTTGTCGTAAATTTTTTGGCAGGCCTTTTTGGGGTCCTCGCTAGCGCAGTCCAAAAGCGAGATGCCCATCGTGATGCAGCGCACGTCAAGCTTTTGGCGCATGAACATGTTTACTGTCTCTTCAATTTCTACAGGCGTGAACAACATAGTTTTTTCTCCCTAGTAATTTTCGTAATATTCGCGGCGCGCCGCGGCTTTTTGCGCGTTCCAGCGCGATGATTTTTCTTCAAGCATTTCCGCGTCTTCTCGGCCCTGGAAATTGTTCCATTGGCTGAACTGGCGCTTGTCCAAGGGCGCGGCCTTGTTCTTGTTTTTTTCTCGCAAGTCTTCTTGTCCGTTGGCCATTATTTTTTTCCTTTTGCCTTTGTTTTTGCCGCGGGCTTTTTGGCCGCAGTTTTGGGCTTTGAAGCTGTTTTTGTTTTTGCCGTTGACTTAGCGGGCTTTGCAGCTTTTTTGGGAGCGGCTTTTTTTGCCGGGGCCTTGGCTTTGGCCGCGCCAGTCTTAGGCTTGCTAGTCTTTGTTTTGGACGCGGGCTTTTTGCTTGCGCTTGGAGCGGCGCGCTTTGTGGTCTTGGATTCAGTCTTCTTGGCCGCAGTCTTCTTTGCTGGCGCTTTTTTTCCGGCCTTTAGCTGGCTTTTTGCCTCGCGCTCGATTTGGTCAAAGTCAACAGAGTCTTCGTCGGCATCGTCATCGGCAATTGCAGATTCGCGGACGGTGTTGTTTACCGGAATGATGATCGCAGGATTTTTTGGCATCTCGATCGTTTTGTCGGGATCGATTGCCGTTCGCTTGGCGCTTTTCTTTGCCAACAGTTCCTCCGCGATTTTTAGATAGTAAACGCGGCAGTCCATTGCGGCCAACAAAATCACGATGACCGAAAAATATTTTATTGACGAGTTGAACGAAACAAAGTAGTCGTAAAGGCCGTGGATTAAAATCGCTTGGATAAGGGGCTTTAAATTTCCGTTCAAATTTTTAAAGTAATAAACCGCAAAGCCGCCAAGGCCCGCGCAAAGGGTGTGGATCAAAACGGCCGTGAACATTCGCAAGTAAATTAGGTTGAGCGTTACTCCGTGGCCGATGTTTTGGATGTCCAGCAAAAAGTAAATCACCGACTCAAAGCTGCCGAAAATCATTCCCGCCAAAAGGGAATAGCAGAACCAGCAGCTAAGCTTTTCTTCTTTGGCTCCGACGATAAAAAGCAAAAGCGCCTTAAAGCATTCCTCCACAAGACCTAAGAAAACGATTGAGTAAAGCAAAATTGACAGGGCCCTGCTTTGGCCAAAAAGGCGCATTCCCGGAATCAAGAATTGGGCCAAAGTGATTGGAATCAAGGCGAGCAAGCCGGCAAGAGAGGCGACCAATTCTTTGACCACTGAAATTTTGGGAACCAAAATCGCGAACAATGCGAACATTGTCACAAACGGGACAAAACACAAAATAATCGGCGCGTAAACATTCATAATAGTATAGAATACTTAAATTTGCGTCTTTTAACAAGTGGGAGGCGCGTTATGGCCTTGCTATAGGCGCTTTTTGCGCGCTATTATTTGTTTATGAAAAAAATTATTATGTTGGCAGCTTTTGTCGCGTTGGCTCCTTTTTTTGCTTTTGCGCAAGAAGACGATTTAAAGCAAGACGAGGTTATTGAGCAAGAAGCGCTTTTGGGCAAAAAAAAGTCGCCCCACGCTTTTAGCGTTTTTACCGACTTTGCCTACTATCCCTACAGCGGTCCTGTCGCGGGGAACGGAGAGCGCTTCGCTCCGATTAGCGGCGCTTTTGACGGCGTTCAACTTGGAGTTACAGGCGTCTACAATTACACGATTCCGCTCCCGGGCTCCAAGCCGCTCACCAAGGACAATTACTTTAGGTTTGGCGGAGAATTCCAAATCTCGCCGGCCACCCTTATGCCCAGCGCCGTCGCAAGCTACAGCCCGATCGCTTTTTTGGTCTTTAACACAAGGCTTACGGCTGGAACTGGCTGGGAAATTTTCGGCTCGCAAGGCTTGGCTTCCTACAACGCGTCCAGCGGTAAATACGAAAATTTGACGCCCTTTAAGCATTGGTTTTACGAGTTTAGCCTAGGAGCGACATTCCAGTTTGACGCGGCGGCTTTGTGGCCCGGCGACTGGCATCACATTGTCTTTATGGCCAGCTACGAGTTCCGTTATAACGGAATAAGCGGCATGGAAAACGGAGACCCCTGGTGCTGGGCCGCGGACTATCACAGAGTCAATGGACCCTATTATTTTGTATATATGCTTTTGGGCTATCAAATGCCCAAGCTAAGGGTAAAGATGGCTGGCGTTCAAGCTGAGTTTAAAGGCTGCTATTCCGAAGGACAGTTTGCCTCGCGCTACAAGGCTTTTGACGGCGATTTTTTGAATGTAAGCCTTTCGCCCTTTGTGGTCGTGGAGCTTGGAAAAAAGGACAATCTTTTTATTCTTTTGTACTTTGACAGGAGGCGGGGCTTTGACTCGGAACAGGGCAAAGTCAACGGCCGCGACCAAAGCGTCTTGGAAATGAACTGTTCCGGCGGCGAATGGTATTTTAGAAGAATCGCGCTAAGATATATACACAGTTTTTAATTTCCTTGCCAAAAGCGCGCGAAGTGCGCTATAATAGTAGCATGAAAAAAATAGGCATTAAATTGGCGGACGGCGCGTTTTTTCCCATTTTGGAGGAAGGACAGCCTGACAAAAAGAAGATCAATCTCACCACTGTAAAAGACAATCAAACTACGGTTCAGGTTTCATTGTACGCGAGCGAAAGCTCTTCCATGGAAGACGCGGTTTTAATTGACACGCTCAAAATCAACAAGCTGGAACGCCAGCCTAACGGCCAGCCCGACATCAACCTTTCCATTTCTTTGGACAAGGACGACAAGGTTGAGGCCACATTAAAAGACGATTCTACAAAGGAAGAAGCTTCCATCAGCGCCGACTTGCATGAAGTCCTTTTGGCCAGCGACAAAAATCCCGGCAGCGGAAAAGGTTTGCTTGGCGCCGCCGAAGAAATCAAGCTCAAGTCTGAATTGGACGACATTGAATTTGACATTCCTGACTTTAACGAAGGCCCCGCTCCTGAGGCGGAAACTGTTGTTGACGTTCCTCCGGTTCGCGCGAAAAAAGAAGCGGAAGTTCAATCCGACGACTTTACTCTTCCAGACACAGTAGACGTGCCTGTGGACGAGCCGGTTGACTCAAGCCTTGACCTTCCTGACTTTAACGATTCCAATTTTAACGAGCCCGACACGTCGTCCGCGACAAGCGACAGCTTTGAGCTTCCTGACTTTGACGACGGATCTTCTAGCGGCAGCGGCGACAATCTCTTTGCCGACGATTCCTTTGACGATAAAAAGAGCGCGGACAAAGACAGCAACCTTGACTTTAGCGACCTTTACGACGACGAGCCGGAAGAGCGCGATGAAAAGAAGACGCGCCTTCCAGTTCTTATTTGCTTGATTTGCGCCGTCATTTGCGTCTTGGCCGTATTGCTTCTCTTGTTCGTAATTCCGTCAAGATTCAATTTGCTCACTTCCAAGACCTCTCAAAAGGAACAAGTCCAAGAGCAAGCAGCTCCGCTTCCGCCTCCGGTTCAAAAAGAAGAGCCCAAGCCGGAGCCAGTCGCTCCCGCGGCAAAAGAAGACGAGATTGTCGTTGTGGAAGAGGCCGAGATTGTTGTTCCCGACTTGCCAAAGGTCGAAGAGAAAAAAGCGCCTAAAGTCATCACTTATAAAATCAAGTGGGGCGACACTCTTTGGGACATTTCAGCCGCTTACTACAAGAATCCTTGGCGCTACAAAAAAATCGCCAAGTATAACGGAATTAAAAACCCCAACCACATTGTGGCAGGAACTACCATAAAGATTCCGGAAGAGTGATGTTTTCTTCCGCAAAAAAAACCGTTCTCGCGCTGGCGTTCTTCTCCTTGTTTACTGCTTGCTCGCAGGAAAAAATTTCTTTAAATAAATTCTACGGAGCGGACGCCAACTACTTTAACGGTTTGCTTGCTCTTAGAAACAAAGATTCCGAAACGGCGCAAAAGTGTTTCTTCCGTTCCGCAAAAAAAGGAAGCTACTGGGCCGCAAGAAGGTCGATGAGGCAGCTTTGCTTGATTGGAGACGTTCAGCAAAGAATAAAAAGATGCCGCGACTACTTAAAAAAATACGACGATGACGACGCAAAGCTTTTTGCGTGCCGCGAATTTTTGGCCGACAAGGAATACGCGCTGGCGATAGAAGCCACCGACGGAATAGACCTTGCGGTTTGCGACAATTCTTTGGCCATCTTGCGCTTGCAGGCCTTGGACAAAAAAAACGATTCGCGCTTTGACAAAAGCGTTTGCGATTGGTTCACCCAAAGAAGAATCAGCGACATTCACTACGAATTTTACAAGCAAAACGCCCGCGACGATTTGGAAGAGGTGATCGCCGGAGCTGACGAAAAAAAACCGCAAATCTCAGACTTTGCGCTTAACATTGATTTTGTCCTTCAATTTAGAATCGCAATCTACAGGGGGAACTATAACGCGGCGTACGAAATGTACGACCAAATTCGCGCCCTTACAATCGAGCGGAAGAAAATTCCGTTAACCTGGCAATTGGTCGCCGACATGGGCCGCGCTTGCGTCAACGGAAACAACGACGACATAAAGAACGCCAAATGGTTTGACGAACTCGCTCGCGGCGACGGCTTTGGCGACAAACGAATCAATTATTACGCGATGATTTATTCGGGCCTCTTGTACAACAAAAACGACAATTACCGACGCCGCTCGCTAAAGCAATTTGAGGCCGCGCTTGATTTGGCCGGCGACGAAGGCGAGCGCGACCAAGCGCTTTGGTACTACTTGCAGTCTTGCCTAAAAATTTCTACAGAGGAAGCCGTCGCCGGTTTAAAAAAATACGCGGCCTCTTTTTGCCAAAAGGATTACTTTGACGATTTTTTTGATTCCCTTTCGGTCTTGCTTTTTAGCGGCGGCAAATGGAATTTGTTCCAGCAAGTTTTGGACGCGATAAAAGATTATGCAAGCCAATCGACAGTTTCTAAATACGCGTATTTGACCGCTCGCGTTTTGGAAACGCAAGGATCGAATGAGGCGCGTGAAACGAATGAGGCGCGGCGGGAAAAAATCCGCGCGGCTTTGGAAACTGCGACGGCCTCCGAGCCGGGCACCTTTGTTTACTACAAGCTTTTGGCCGCCAAAGAATTGGGCTACGAAATTGGCGACATTGACAAAATGTTTTTTTCGCCAAAAAATCTCGCTCCCCTTGCGCCAGAAAAAGTTTCGCAAGAACAAGCCGCTTCGGCGCGCAAGCTGCTTTTGGGCTACGCGGATTTTGGCCTTGGCGAAATGATTTACGACGAGTGGAAATTCTTTTTTGACATGGACAAAAAGATGATCGACTTGCCGACGGTGGAACGCCTTAGCGACTTTTTGCGTCAAATGGCCGGCGACCAAAACGACTACTATTCAAAAAGCCTAAGAATGATAGCGCGTTCGGCAAACCTTGACGGCATTCAAATTTCGCGCAAGGCCTTTGAGCTTTTGTATCCCCAAAACTTTTTGGACTACATTAAGGCTTCGGCCAAAGAGTTTGAGGTGGACGACTATCTTATGTTCGCGTTGATCAGGACCGAAAGCTTTTTTGAGCCGGCCATCCAAAGCCACGCCGGAGCGATCGGCTTGACCCAATTGATGGAAGCGACCGCTTCCGACTGCGCCAAACGGCTAAAAGTTCAAAACTACAATTTACTGGATCCCGCCACAAACATCCGTTTTGGAACTTACTACTATTCCCACATGAAAAAACGCTTGGGCGATTCCGGCGTTTTGGCGCTCTTTGCTTACAACGCTGGGATTACCGTCGTCCGCCGCTGGATTAGAAGCAGCAAAATCGAGCTTAATTCGCAAGGCCAGTTGTGGAGCGACATGTTTTTGGAAACCCTTCCTTTTGCGGAAACCCGCGACTATGGCCGCCGCGTCGTCAGCGCCGCCGCCATGTACGCCTACCTTTACAATAGGCAAAACCCCTGCAAAATCGCAAACGAACTGATGTAAGCCGCTTTGACAATGGGCCGAAAAATCATTATAATCCACAAGCATGAACGATCCGTTTTCTGACCTGTTGCCAAAGGCGATGCATTTTTATTCTCTTCAAGCCACGCAAATTGTCTTGCTTTTGGGCATCATAATGTTTTTTGGAGCCCTTGGCGGCCGCATTTTTAAAAAGCTCAAAATCCCGCAGGTTGTGGGCTACATCGTAATCGGAATCATAATCGGTTCCAGCGGCCTGCAGCTTTTGGGCAAGGCCACCATCGCCTCGCTCAATCCCGTCAGCACTGTTTCGCTTTCGCTAATCGGCTTTTTGATTGGCGCGGAGCTAAAGCTTAACGTAATCAAAAAATACGGAAAGCAGTTTGTGGGCATTTTGCTTTTTGAGTCGATCACGCCCTTTTTTATCGTGGGCGGAATCATTTTCGCGATCTCGCTGACTGTCTCTGGAAACTTGCCGCTTTCTATCGCTATGGGCTTGATTTTGGGAGCGATTTGTTCCGCCACCGCTCCCGCCGCCACCACAGACGTTTTGGTTGAGTACAGGACCCGCGGCCCGCTTACGACAATCGTTTACGGCATTGTCGCGATGGACGACGCCGTCGCCTTGATTTTGTACGCGATAGCCAATTCGATTTCGTCTCCGCTTTTAAACGGAGCGTCGGTCTCGCTTGGCGCGCAGCTTTTGATGATAGGCCGCGACATTTTTGGCTCGATTTTGCTGGGCTGCGCTTTTGGAGCGCTTTTGATGTTCATGATAAAAAACATTATGAACGAAGACGGCCGCATACTTTCGTTCGCGCTGGGAAGCCTGTTTTTGTGCACGGGCTGCGCGCTCTTTTTGAACTTGGACAACATTTTGGCGGCGATGGCGCTGGGCTTTTTTATGGTGAACTTCGCGCCGGCAAAGACGCGGCCGGTTTTCACTTTGGTGCAAAAATTCACGCCGCCCGTTTACGTCTTGTTCTTTGTTCTTGTCGGAGCCAAGCTTGACATTTGGATCATCACTCCGTATTTGGGAATTTTGGCCATCGTCTATGTGCTCGGCCGTTCCTTTGGAAAAACAATCGGTTCCATCTTGGGAGCGTGGCTCACGCGCGCGCCCGAGGCTGTCAGAAAATATTTGCCTTGCTGCTTGCTTTCGCAGGCGGGAGTCGCGATTGGACTTTCCATCGCGGCGGGGAACGACTTTGCCGATTCGATTGGCCCGCAAATTTTGCTCATCATCACGGCGACGACATTTATCGTTCAGCTTGTCGGCCCGATTTTCGTAAAGTACGGCGTGACAAAGGCGGGAGAGGTGGGCCTTAACATCACCGAGGAAGACATTAAGAAAAACACTAAGGTGGCCGACGTGACTTGGGGCAACGATAAAATTTGCTCGCAAGAGTCGCCGTCTATCGTCGCGGAAAGCCAAACGATTAGGGAAATACTCGACGCTTTCTCCCGCCACAACAATTTGAATTATGCCGTCAGGTCCGAGGGCGGAAAGTTGATAGGCGTGATTTCTCTTGAGCACTTAAAGGAAACGCTTGCCATCGGCGAGCTGGCCGAAAACCTTTTGGCCACCGACATAATGGATCCCGTCGCCGTCACCTGTTCCCCGCAGCTAATGCTGCCCGAAGCCTACAAGTTGTTTGACGACTACGACACGGAAGCGATTCCAATCGTCGGCTACAACGACGAGCTTTTAGGCGTTTTGGAAAAGCCCGCGCTTGACCATTACGTTCACGCCCGCATTATTGAGCTGCACAGAAAGATTGAGAAGTTGGGATAGTCCGCCAGGCTCGCAACTAATTGGATATATGGAGGTTTTATTATGGAAGAACTTGAAGCGAAAGTTAAGGAAGCGTTGGACGCGTTCCGCCCGCAGTTGCAGGCCGACGGCGGCGACATGGAATTTTTGTCAATCGACGAGCAAAAGCGCGTCCACTTAAAGTTGACGGGCGCGTGCGGCTCTTGCCCGATGGCGACGATGACTTTAAAGATGGGCGTTGAGCAGTTCCTCAAGGACGCTTGCCCTGAAATCACAGAAGTTGTCAACGACACTCCCGCCCCTGAATTTGGATTTTAATTATGAAGATAGAAAAGAACAAGATTGTAGCGATTGAATACGTGTTGAAGGACACGGACGGAAAAGTTTTGGACTCGTCGCACGAGGCCGGCGCTTTTGAATACTTGCACGGCCGCGGCAATTTGATTGTCGGTTTGGAAAAGCAGTTGGAAGGAAAGGAGCCGGGTGACAAGTTTAGCGCCGTCATCGAGCCCGCCGAAGCTTACGGCGAATACGACCCCAAGCTTGTGACTGAGGTTCCCCGCGACCAATTTGATCCCGATTTGGAAATAAAAGTAGGCATGGCTTTCCAAGCCGAATCCAACGGCGGTCCGGTGATCGTCCACGTTACAAAAGTTGACGACAAGGCCATCACCGTTGACGCAAACCACGAGCTTGCCGGAAAGACTCTTTGCTTTGAAGTTGAGGTAAAGGACGTTGCCGACGCTTCGTTGGCGCAAGTTGAGGCCGGCTCAGTTTACACTGGCGGCTGCGGTTGCGGCGGAGGCTGCTCGTGCGGTTCTTGCGGAGGCGGCTGCGGCGATGACTGTGAAGGCGATTGCGGCGGTGGCTGCGGAGGGGATGGCTGCGGTTGCGGCAAATAAATAGAAAAACAGAAAACGCCGCGCTTTTGGCCTTTACAAAAGTTCGAGCGCGGACAAGATTTTTTTAGTGTTCTGGGAACGGGAGCCTTGCGCTTGGACTGTGATGTCCGCGAGGCTCCTGTATTTTTTTGTCCGCTCTTCGTAAAAGTCGTGGAAGATGGCGCGGACTTCTTTTTTGTCGGCGGGATTTTTGTTTGCGATGTAGGCCGGAAGGTTTTCTATCGTTCCGTCGGGAAGAAAGCGCGCCTCGCGGACGATGCGGCCGGCGGCGGTGATTTCTTGAACTTCCAAGTAAACGATTGTTCCAAGCTTTTTAAGAAGTGCGGCTGCAGGCTCGTTTTGGCAAATGCCACCGCCTGTGGCGATTACGGCGCATTTTGCGGCGGGCGCTTCTTGGGCTTGCAAAGATTTTTTGTCGGGGGAAGACGTGCCGGCGTCTTGGGCTTTTCCGCCGCTTAGTTTGTCGCGCAAAAATTCGCAGGCCTTTAGTTCGGCGGCCATAAAGGCGTCCTTTCCCTGCGACTTGTAAATGGCGCGCGCGTCCATTCCGCATTGTTCTAAAATAATGTCGTCGGTGTCGTAAAAGTCAAGGCCCAGCGCGGAGGCGATTCTTTTGCCTTGAGTGGATTTTCCGCAGTGCTTGATTCCGCACAAAATAATAGAACGCGCCGGTCTTTTCATATCCAAATA
>JBGUQT010000161.1:0-3811 GCA_045131275.1 Treponema sp. | reverse complement strand
CGTCTCTTCGCCGATTTCAGGGAAGGCAAGGCGGACAGCCGCCGCGGCCAAGAATGCGTTTTGCGCCTGGACTTTTCCCAAGAGGCGGGTCTTTGCGCGCAAGGGCCTCTTAAAAAGCGGCGACTTTATTTGGACGTTCATAAAGTATTGGCCGCCGTTTTGCGCTTCCGAATCTTTTTCGTAATCAAAACGGAGGTCTTCCAACAAGTCGTCGGCCATGTAAAGGCGCGCGTTTTTTTGTCGGGCGGTGTCTTCGAATACCGCGCGGACGCTGGCAGGAGATGCGGCGCAAAGTACCGGAGTCTTTTCTTTTATGATGCCCGCTTTTTCGGCGGCGATTTTCTCCAGAGTGTCGCCCAAAAATTCTGTGTGCTCAAGCTCAATCGTGTTTATGACCGCGATTTTTGGTTGGACGATGTTGGTCGCGTCAAGGCGGCCTCCCAAGCCAACTTCAAAAACGTTTGCGTCGGTCTTTGCCGCCCTAAAGCACAAAAAGGCGTAGACTGTCACAAGCTCAAACCAAGTGATTTGCCGGTTTGAGGGAAGGTCTCCGTTTTTTAGGCCATCGATTTTTTCTTGCATTTCTGTCGCGCAAGATTCGTACAAGGCGCCGTCCATTAAGCCGCCGCTAATCGAAACGCGCTCGTAAAAGTCTTTTATGTGCGGGGAAGTGTAGAGGCCGCACTTTTTTCCGCTCTCGGTCAAGATTGAAGAAACCATTCGCGACACAGAGCCTTTTCCCTTGCTTCCGGCCACGTGTACGCAGGGAGCGGCGTTTTGTGGATTGTCGAATTGCTTGCAAAGCCATTCTATCGTGTCCAGCCAAAAAATGTTTTTGGTCGGCAGCTTTTCAAAGTTCAAAAATGAATCCAGCCAGTTTTTAAATTCGTCGCAGTTCATAATTTTTGACAAAGTCTAGCGCTTATTGAAAAAAAAATCTATATGAAGTATTATATAAAAAAACTTTTAGGAAACAAAAATGGCAAAAGACGAAATTGAATATTCAGACTTGAGCGGAACCTACGAGGCCGCCCTAAAAAAAAGCCGCGAGATTGAGGCGGACATTAAAGTTAATCCAAAAAAATACCGCGTCCTTACAGGCGACCGCCCCACAGGACAGCTGCACATCGGCCATTACTTTGGCTCGCTTCAAAACCGCGTGCGCCTGCAAAACCTTGGCGTTCCGGTAATGATATTGGTTGCCGACTACCAGGTTTTGACCGACCACGACGCGTATGACCAGATTTCGCAAAACACAAAGCAGCTGGTCATCGACTACCTTGCAGCCGGAATCAAGCCGGGAAAGGACGTTTGCATTTTCCCGCACTCATACATTCCCGAAGAAAACCAGCTTATGCTTCCGTTCCTCACGCTTGTGAGCAATTCGGAATTGGCGCGCAATCCCACGGTCAAGGACGAAATCCAAAAGGCCAAGGACTCTGGCGGCTTTAAGCAGGGCGTCAACGAAGGAATGTACACGTATCCCGTGCACCAAGCCTGCGACATCCTTTTTTGCAAGGCCAACATCGTTCCTGTCGGAAAAGACCAGCTTCCGCACTTGGAGATAAGCCGAACGATCGCCCGCCGCTTTAACAACAAGTACGGGCAGGGAAAGGTGATTTTCCCGGAGCCTTACGCGCTCCTTGCAAAGACTCCGCTTATAAAGGGCTTGGACGGCCAGGCCAAGATGAGCAAGTCGCTCCACAACTGCGTTTTCCTTCACAACACCGAAGACGAAACCGCCGCATTGGTGTCAAAAGCCAAGACTGACAGCGACCGCCACATCACATATGATCCCGAAAACCGCCCGGAAGTTGCCAATTTGCTTACATTGATTTCGCTTTGCACGGACGAGGCTCCCGAATCAATCGCCGAGCGCTTGGGCGACGGCGGCGGAAAAGCCCTAAAGGACGAGCTTGCAAAAGCCATTAACGAAAAGCTCCGCCCCTTGCGCCAAGAGCGCGCAAAACTAGAGGCAAGCCCCGACTACATCAGGCAAGTTCTTATGGACGGAGTCAAGCAAGCCCGCGAAATCGCGCAAGCCACGCTCGAAGAAGTCCGCGCCGCGATGAATATGAAGATTTAAACTAGCGCGCAGCGCGCGACGCCGGCGAGTATGACTACAAGCGCGGCGAATGTGATCGCGTAAATCCAAACAGGAAGGCTTCCGTCGCCAGAGCGCGCGGAGGCCTTTTTTATTGTCGAATGTTTTTTGTGGACGTAAAAGTGGCCCTTGTTGTCGGCGGCCCTTTGCATTTTTGCGGCCGCGGCGCTCATTCCGGCCACGCCCGGTTGGTCCTTTCCGCCGTAGCCGCAAGAAGGGCAGCCGTTTGCGAACATGTTTGACGAGCCTGTCTTTCCGCAAACCGGGCAGCGAACCGAAGAAAAAAAGCGGCCGCACTTTCCGCAAAAGCGGGCGCTCTGGGGCACTTCCGCTCCGCAGTTTTCGCAAAAGAATTTAGCTTGTGGTTTATGATTCGCAGCCATCGATTGATCGTTCCGTTTTAGGTCAGCTTTAGCTCAAGGAATTTGCCGTTTGACAAAACCTTGGCGCCGACATGCTTGTAGACTTTGTTCTCGCCAAAGGTGGCGCGTTCGATTGTGTCTCCCGCGGCCAAGTTGCTTGCCAAGTCGGCGACGTCGCTTGTAAATTCTATGCGGTCGTCCTTGACTCTTTTTACGGTTCCCGTGACAAGACAGTCATTTTTTGGATTTGTAAAGACTAGCTCAAACTTTGGTCCGTTTGAAACATAGCCAAAGGCTTGCTCGCTCTTGCCCGCAAGGTAGTTTTCAAGCTCTTCCAAGCCGTTTTCGTCCAAGGAGTTGAACATGCCAAAGACGCCCAAAGATCGCGCCTTTGCCTTTTCGTCGTCGCTCATCGGGCGCGAGTTGTAAAGAATGACTTTTGGAACGGTTCCGCCGATTCCGCTTTTTGTGAATTGGACAAAAGTTTTCCAATGCCTTGGATATTCCGCCGTGGAAATTACGACCATGTCCGGCGCGATTTCCTCAACGTTGTCCAAGGCCTTTAAGAGCCAGCGGTAAGCGATGATTTCCGCTCCCGACTTTTTGATCGCGGGTACGAGAGCGTTGATTGTTTGGTCTTCTTCAGCGATTAAAAGAACTTTCATTCTGTTCCCAAATTGTTTACGCTATATCCATAGATTCGCCAAATGCCGTCGCGCTGGCGAACGTGATAAATGTATTCCTTCTTTTCGTAATAGTTCTTGTACTTGAACCATTCGTAAACCGTCACCGTTCCTTCTGTCTGAGAGTAATTCGTTCTCTTGATTTCAAAGCGCTCCGGAATCGCCACGATGTCCTTTTCAATCGTGTCGGCCATAAGCGAGGCTTTGTAATCGTTGATCATCTTTTCTCCGTCTTCGGCGCTGGACGCGGCGTACTTGTTGCGGCGAAGGGGATCGGCCTTGAGCATTTCCTCCAAGTCAATGTAAAGGAAGAACTGGTCCCACAATGTCTTTTGCCTGGCTACGATTGTCTGCTCGACAACCTTGTCGGGAGAGATTTGTTCGGGCTGCAAAATCTCGGCGGTTCCCATCGCGACAGGGATGAAGCTTGACGAGGCGGCCGAAGGAGTGGGGCGAACTTCTAGCGTCAAGCGGTTGGACTTAAGCTCGATGTATTTTGATTTGTAGAGTTCAGGATAAAATGAAAGCTCGATGTAGTAAACGCTGGGCTCGTCAAAGTTCAAAAAGTTTTTGGCGTTCTCGACAAAGGAGTACTCTTCGCCAGTTTCAAGCGAAATCTCCCTAAAGTAAACCGTTTGGTTTGTAGTGCGCTTTCGGACTAG
>JBGUQT010000160.1:0-17163 GCA_045131275.1 Treponema sp. | reverse complement strand
CGTCTTTTGGCGTGTATCCCGCGCACTTTACAGCGCCAGTTCCCGCCACGTAAATGTCCGAGTCGATTTTGGCGGAGTCGTTGTCCGTGGTTGTTTTGTAAATGAATTTGTCCCAGCCGTCTTGGGTAAGGTCAAACTTGTTTGTAATCGTTTCAGTCAAACCATCTGTAAGGCTTGAGCCGGCGGCAAGGATTTTCGTTCCTCTCCACACGCTAGGCGTGATTTTTGCCACCGTCGTTATGCTGGAGTCAATGTCGCCTGTGACGGTGATATACTTTCCGCTTTCAAGGTAAACGTCGTTTGTTCTTTCCGCGTCGGAGCTGGTGTAAAGCTTGGCGCCGCTTTTTAGCTCAAGGCCGCCGGTGGAGGCAACGTAGACCGCGCCGCCTTTTCCGGTGTCGGCGGTGACGGTGTTTGCGCTCATGCTGCCGCCGCTCATTTGCATGGCGACATTGGCGTAAACGCCGCCGCCAAGCTTGGCGTGGTTGTATTCCATCTTTCCGCCGGTCACTTCCATCGTTCCGGCGTTAAGATATACGCCGCCGCCCATGCCGGTGTCGGCGCTGTCCAAACAGCCGTTGTTGCTTACGCTTCCGCTCGCAATGTGGACTTCGCCTCCATCGACATACACGCCGCCGCCCGCGCTTTTATTGCCAGCATAGTTGTAAACAATGCCCGCGCCGGTCAAATCAGACGTTGAGCCAGTGGACGCGTAGCCAAGGTAAACCGCGCTATTTGAGCAATAAAGTCCGCCGCCGGAGCCTTTGTCGCTCGCTCCGGTCGTTTCGACTATGACGCGATTTGAGGAATCGCTTTCAGAACTTGCAGAGCTTGTTGCGGCAGTTCCAGAAAGTTTTTTTCCAATGACGGCGCTTCCAGACATATAAAATTTGGTCTTGAGCGCATACACGCCGCCGCCTTGATAGTTGGCTTGGTTTTCGCCAACGCGCGCGGTTCCTTTCATCACAAACGTTGAACGGTTTGTAGCGTCCTTGCCGTTAACATACACGCCGCCGCCATAATAGGCGTAGTTTCCGCAAACGAGGGCGCCTTCGTCAAGGGTAATATTATAGACTTTCGCGCTGCTGGCGCAGATTCCGCCGCCTTTGCCGCCTTTGTAGGCGCCGCCGGTAATCTTTAGGTTCTTTATGACGATTGGAGAAGCGCTGGCGATTATTAGAGCGTTTCCGGCGTATGTGCTGACCGTAGTCGCGGCGTGAGCCTTGTCCAAGCCTCTATTTATAGAGTCCTTCGGCTCGCCGCTCGTTGAGTCAATTCCATTCAAACCTTCTATCGTTATCGATTTGGCGAGGCCTGTCTTAGCGTCCGCGTTGCCTTCAGGAATTTCTTCCGGCCTTCCGTTTTTGATTTCGCCAGAAACTTTTATCTTAAAATCCTTGTTGATGTTCCAGCACTGATTGACAGCTTCGCTTATGTATTTGTAAGGCTGAGTTTGCGTGCCCCATCTCTTGTCCGAATCTGAATTCGCCGCGCTGGACACGTAAATGAATTCCGTGTCGATTACGCCTTGCGTCTTGACGGGGTCGTTGGTAAAAATGCCAAAGCCTTCCACTGTCGGCTTAAAATAAGAGCTGTAAGCTAAAATACGGGCTTCTGTTCCGCTAAGAACCTTGGTTCCGCGCTTAAGGCCAGGCGTGGCGAGCGCTCCGACTGTAACGCCGTCGGTCGGCGACAAGTCGCCGGAAATGTTCACTAGATAAGATTCGCTTGAAAGAAAAACGTCATTGAGGGGGCTTGCCGCAGTACCCGCACCCTTGGGAATGTAGGCAGAGCCGCTTATGTTAAAGCTTCCCGCGTCGTACACGCCGCAGCCAGATCCTGTTCCGTCTCCAGCTTTGTTTCCGCTGAGCGTTCCGCCGCTCATTTTAAAAGCTCCGTCGATGTCAACGCCGCCGCCGGCCGCGATGTAAACGCCGCCGCCGTAAGTCGTGGCGTCGTTGCCTTTTACCGTTCCGCCTTTCATTTCAAAGGTCTTTCCGGCCGCGATGTAAACGCCGCCGCCAAACGCTTCTGAACCTCCGTTTTTGGCCGCGTTGCCTTTCGCAAGCGCGTCGTGGCCGATGACTCCGTTGTCCGTCAACTCGGCGCTTGACGCCGCCACGTGCAAGCCGCCGCCCTTTGTGGCCGCGTTGGCGTATATTTGTCCGCCGCTTATTTTAAGGCTTCCGCCCGCGTGCTGGACGCCGCCTCCAACGCCCGTCGCGCTGTCGCTGACATAGTTGAACGATCCGTTGTAGCAAATTTCTCCGTCCGCGATTTCAAGAGTTCCGTTGTTGTAAATGCCGCCGCCTTCCGTGCCGGAATAGTTGTTGCTAACGCCGCCGGTAAAGGCGTTCTCTCCCGTCACTGGCGCGGGAACCAATGTCGTTCCGTTCTTTCCTGTGTAGCCAAGGTAAACGTTGCCGTCGTTGTAAATGCCGCCGCCAAGATTTGCGCAGTTTGACGCGCCGGCGAAGCTTGTCGGAGCCGTTTCTGTGACCAGGGCCTGCTTCTTGTCACCAATCCAAGCGTTGCTGTACATAAAAAGGCTCGCTTCGGGGCCAACGTAAACGCCGCCGCCCTTGGTCCAGCCGGTATCGCTCAAACGGTTTCCGGCAATCATCGCGCCTTCGGCAAGTTTTACGACCGGCGCGGTTGAACCTTCTTTGACAATGCAAAGGCCCGCGCCGCAGTGATACAACCCGATTTCAGTTCCAACAGAACCGCCCTTAATCAAGAGCTTTTTAAACGTAACCGGAATGGATGAGCTGATATAAACGGTGCTCAGATACGAGCCTGTCAATCCTGTCTGATTGTCAAGGAAGTCTTTTGGAACTCCGTTTGCCTCATCGTAGTTCACGCCGCATATAGTAAGCTCCGAGCAGCTGGAAGCGCTAAGGTCGCTGTTTATAAGGTTTTGAGTGCGCGGTTCTTCCGAATGTCCGACATACACTGGAGCAAAAGTTCCATCGTCCTTTTTGCAGTCCACAAAAATTGTCTCGGGCTCGCCCGCTGACGAAAGTTTTAGAATCGCGTATTGAATCGACCTGTAAGGCTTGGACTTGGTTCCGTCGTTAGTGTTTTGATCCGTTCCGCGCGGCGAAACGTAAAGGTCCGCCTTTAGCATCGCTATGTTTTTGTTCGCGTCGCCGGACCTTTGCTTAAAGCCAAAGTCTTCGGCCGTGGTGTCAAAGTATTTGTTGTAGTCTTTCGCTTCGGAACCGGAGGGAGACTTTAGAATGTCCAAGCCGCGCTGCCAGTCTTGAGCAGTTATTACGGCCACTTTTGAAACGCCCGCGGGAGGCGTAAGGCTGGAAACTTGCACCATCGAATATTTTCCGCCGGTGGGGTCGTCGACAGGATTCGCGTTCGCGCGCGCAAGGTAAACATCGTTCATTCCTTCGCCGTCGCAGGGAATGTTGGCCGAACCGCCGATGGAAAGCGTGGCGAATTTATAGTCCGACTCGTATTTGGCCTCGACATAAACCGCGCCGCCTTTGGCCTTGCAATTGGCCTCGGTCTTGTCCACGTAGTTTCCTTCTATCGCACCGCCAGTAAGGTTGACTTGGGCCGGAGATTTCGCGCAGATTCCCGCGCCCATCGCGTCTCCCGAGCTTTTGGCGATCAGCTTGTTGCCGGTGATTTTTCCTCCGCTCATGTTGACGGAACCAGAGCCGCCAACGTAAACGCCCGCTCCTTGCGCTTCGGAAACATTTGAGCCGCCGGCGGTTCCCTTGGAAATTTCTCCGCCCTTTATGTTCAGCGTGGCATCGTAAATGAAAAAGTTCGCGCCGCCCACCTTCGCTGTGTTTTCCGTTACCTTTCCGCCATCCAAGTCAAAGACCGCCGAGCCATACAAGAGCACCGCGCCGTCATGAGCTTCGCTGTCGCTGTTGTGGCCGGAAATTTCTCCGCCCTTCATCGTGACCTTTGACGAGCTATCGGCCCAAATAGCCATTCCGCCCATGCTGCCCGCGTTTCCAGTAAGCGAGTTTCCGCTTATCTTTGCGCCGTCCTTTATCACAAGCTCAGTTTTTTTTGCATAAGTTGACGAGCCGGAAATGTAAACCGCGCCGCCCTGCGTTTGCGCCTTGTTTTCGCTTATCAAGGTTCCGTTTTCGAGAGTGACGCTGGCGCCGTCGGCCTTTATGAAAAGACCGCCGCCCTTTTCAACGCTGTCGCCGCCCGTAATCTTTATGTTCTTGAACGTGACGGGAACGTTGGACTCTACTAAAAGAACGCGGCCGCCGCTTCCCTTAAGGCTGTCGCTTGCGTTTCCCTCAAGGCCTTGTATCGTGATGGACTTGGCGTTGACGCCGGCCGCTATTTCGCTTCCAAGGGTGGAGCTGCCGACAACCTCGCCCGAGACATAGATTTGAAAGTCCTTGTCGCCTTTTCCGGCGGACTGTATTTTTTTAAAGGCCGCGCCCAGAGTCTCAAGCGGGCTGTAGGCGCCGCCTTTGTTCTCGTCGCTCGCGGACACGCCTTCTTGGCCAACAAGGTCCTTGGGAACGCCTACGTAAATCCAATTGCTGGTCGTGTCTTTTACCAGCGTGTCGCCAACGTTGAACGACACAACATGGTCGCTGTCTTCCGTGATGGCGCCCTCGCCGCCTTCCAGCGTCCATGTGTTGGTCACCAAGCCGTTCAAGACAGTGACGCTTTGAACGGTTTCGTAAACTGCGATTCCGTTCCCGTCCTTAAACGAAAGGACTATGTTGTAGCTTCCGTTGGGAACGCCTGACGCGCTCGCGGCGTCTCCCGCGCTGATTGTCACGGGGCTTGGCTTTCCTACATCTGGAGACAAGGTCAAGGCGGGAACGCCGGCGTAGTTTTTTTCCCAGCGCGCCTCAACCTTGTCGGCTGGAGCGGAAAAATTGACTGTCAGGCTTACGCTTCCGCTTCCCTCCTGGACGGGGATCAACTCAAAGTCGTGCTTTAAGACGCTGTCCTGCGCGGTGACTTGCTTTGAGTATGTGTCTTGGAATACGATTTGGCCGCCTTCAGTTTTGCGGACGCCGCAGACGATGTCCCAAGTTTTTCCGACGGCAAGATCCATCTCAAACACGCTTGGGTCATCGGCGCCCTCGACGTCAAAATTTCCTTCCACAACGGTTCCGTCTTCGCGCGCGGTGGCAGTGGCAAAAAATTTAAGCAGCTCGCCGTCAACAGTGGCGTCGGGACGGGCGGATCTAGCCACGTCGATTTGCGCGCCTTCAACCGCGGCGGCTTCTTGCAAGAACAAGTCGTCCACCGCCCTTGCGTAAGACGCGGGCAAGGCGCCCGTTGTTTGCACGCTTCCCCTAAATGTTATGTATTGTACTTCTGGAGCGGCTTCCGTTCCTCCAGCTGGAACGGTCGTCGTAGGAGCCGTTGGAGCGGTCTGCTGCGGTTGCGCGGGCGGCGAATAAGAGTCGTCAGCCGAGTTGGGGCAGGAAGTTAAGAGAACAGAAAAAAGCGCGCAAAGGCATAGCGGCAAAACCGCGCGCAGCCCCCCCCCAGTCACTTGTTTAGTAATTTTCAAAAACGTTTTATTCATATCTTCCTCCGCAAAAAAAAGACGCAACAACGGCAGTCTAACATTACTATTGTATCACAGTTTTTTTCAATTTACAAGTGACACGAACTGTGATACAATGGAAGAATGACACAAAACAACGACGCGAGAGAGAAGGACTTGCTCCTTGCCAAGGAAATTCAAATGTCGGCGATGCCGCAGGTTTTTCCGGCTTATCCTTCAAGAACAGAATTTGACATTTACGCAAAGGCCGCTCCGGCCGACCAGGTTGGAGGCGACTTTTACGACTTTTACTTTGCGGGCGAAGAGCGCCTTGCAATTTTGATAGCCGACGTTTCGGACAAGGGAATTCCTTCCGCCCTTTTTATGATGAGGGCAAAGACTCTTTTAAAAAGCCTTATCGAGTCGGGACTTGAGCCGTCCGAGGTCTTAAAAAGCGCCAACGACTCCCTCTGCCAAGGAAACGAAAGCGGAATGTTGATGTCCGCATGGCTTGGAATCGTGGACTTAAAGAAAGGCCTTGTCGCTTACGCAAGCGCGGGCCACAGGCCTCCCCTCTTGCTAAAAGAGTTCGGCAAAACCCAAAGGCTAGAAAGCAAAAAGAACTGCATGCTGGGCGCCATGCCAGGCCTTGACTACGCGCAAGAAAAAGTTCCGCTGGAAAACAACGACCAAATATTCTTGTGGACCGACGGAATCACAAGCGGCCAAAACAAGGACGGCGAATCTTTTGGCGAGGACCGCCTTTTTGAACTGTTGGAAGCCAACAAAAGCGCGGGCTGCCAGGCCTTGTGCCAAAAAGCGCTTGACGCCGCCCAAGAATTTAGGGGCGGCCGCCCGCAGGACGACGACATCGCGCTCTTGTGCTTTAAGTTCAACTGCCGTTCGATGAGCGGCCAAATCGAATACAACGACGTCGTTGAGACTGCGGTGGAATTCGCGCTCAAGGCCCACCGCGACGCCAAGCGCAAGTCCAACGGCGTTCCCTACATTTTGCATCCGATCGAAGTGGCCGCGATCTCGGCCCGCCTTACCACCGAGCGCGAAGTTATGGCCGCCGCGCTTTTGCACGACACGGTCGAGGACGCAGGCGTCACCCGCGAGCAGCTTTTGCAAAAGTTCGGCCCCCGCGTAACGGAACTGGTTCTTGCCGAGACGGAAGACAAGCTGCGGCAAATGACCGCCGAGGCTTCTTGGAAAACGCGCAAGGAAGAGTCAATAAAAGATTTGCGCGCCACAAGCGACGTTGGCGTAAAGGCCATGTGGCTTTCGGACAAGCTTTCAAACTTGCGCTCGCTTTACGACGACTGGCGCAAAAAAGGAAGCGGCGTCTGGCAAGTCTTTAACCAAAAGGACCCCGCGCAGCACGCTTGGCTTTACAGGAGCATAATCGAATGTTTGGGCGAGTTTAAGGACACGCCGGAATACAAAGAGTACAACAGCATTTGCGCCGAAGTCTTTGGAAAAGACTGGACGTTCAAAGCTTGATCAAAAGGAGTTTTTATATGGAAGGAATTGACGGAAAATTTGAAAACGGCGTTTTTGTCGCCAGCATTTCGGGCCGCGTTGACTCAAGCAACTCTGCGGATGTAGAAGCCGCGATCAAAGAGCTTTTGGCCGGAAAAGACATAAAGGCTTTGGTCTTTGACGCGGAAAAGCTTGAATACATTTCCAGCGCGGGCTTGCGCGTCGTCTTGGGCTTTAGAAAGGCTTATCCTGACTTTAAGCTGATCAACGCAAACACCGAAGTCTACGAGATTTTCGACATGACGGGCTTTACCCAAATGATGACGGTAGAGAAAGCCTACAAGACCGTTTCAATCGAAGGCTGCGAAATCATCGGCGAAGGAAAGAACGGAATCGTTTACCGCGTCACTCCAGACACAATCGTAAAGGTTTACAAAAATCCCGACGCGCTTGAAGAAATCAAGAACGAGCGCGAGCTGGCCCGCAAAGCCTTTGTCAACGGCATTCCGACAAGCATTTCATTCGACATCGTTAAGGTTGACGGAAAATTCGCGTCTATGTTCGAGATGCTTGAGGCCGACGCGATTTACAAAAAAATCAAAAAGGAGCCGCAAAACATCGACGAGTTCGCAAAGGCGTCCGTCGGCCTCCTTAAAAAGATTCACTCGGTGGAACTCAAGCCCGGCGAGATGGTTGACGCCAAGGCCGACTACCTAAAGCGAGCCGAGCGCTTGCAGGGCCACTTGGCCCCGGAAGTCTACCAAAAACTTTGCGATTTGGTAAAGGCGATTCCAGAAAACTACCACATCAACCACGGCGACTACCACATCAAAAACCAAATGTTCCTCAAGAGCACCGGCGAGCTTATGCTGATCGACATGGACACCCTTTGCTTGGGCGACCCGGTCTTTGACTTTGGCTCGCTTTACAACGCCTACGTTGGCCGCGAAAAAGCCTTGCCCGGAAACAACGAGGCCTTCTTGGGAATCACCGCCGAGCAAGGAAGGCGCTTTTGGGACAAAACTTTGGAATACTACTTTGGAACGACTGACCAAGCCAAGCTTAAGGACATCGAGACGCGAGCCGCCATTGTCGGAGAGTTGCGCCTGATGGCCAAGGCCATCAAGTCTTACAAGGGAACCGATGAAGGCGAAAAGCAAATCGCCTCAAGCAAGGCCTTCTTGGAAGCCGCCGTTCCGCAAACCAGCGACTTGTCGTTGGCCAACATCTAGGAACGAATCAAGGCAAAAAAAAAACGCGGCTCATCGCCGCGTTTTTTTTGCGCGCAAACAGCGCTTAGTTGTTTTTGGCAGCCTCAGCCTCTTCCTTTTTGGCTTCGCTCTTGTCCTTGATGTCGGCAAAGCCGATCAAGATGGCGATAAGGCCGATAAAGGCGCTAAAGCAAGGCAAGAATCCCTTTAAGAATTCAACAACCTGCGGGCCCCACTGCAACGGCATTGAGGGCAACACGCTGAACACTGTAAATGCGATAAAAAGAATTCCCAAAATCAATGCGATCATAAGTCCTCTCCTTTAGTCAGCGGTAACAGGATTGTTGGCAAAATCGTAGCCGATTCTGTAGAGCTTGTTTCCGCTAAAGAAGTCGTTTGTAAGCTTTACGATCGTTCCAGACAAAATCAAGAGAGAGATGATGTTAGGAATGGCCATCAAGCCGTTAAAGATGTCGGCGATTGTCCATACGGCGCTGATTGTCATGTAAGGTCCGATGAATACGGCGGCGATGTAAAGCCAGCGGTAAACTTTTACCGGAGTCATGTTTCCGCCAGAAAGGTATTCAATGCAGCGCTCTGAGTAGAAGTCCCAGCCCAAGATTGTGGTAAAGGCGAACAATACCAAGCAAACCATCAAGAGGAACGAGATGACAACTTTGGGAACGACGGGCAAGAGCAACTGGAAGGCCGCGTTTGTAATCGCGAATCCCTTAAAGCCCATGTCCCAAGAGCCTGACATTACGATTACCAAGCCTGTGATGGAGCAGATTACGATTGTGTCAAAGAAAGTTCCGGTCATAGAGATGATTCCCTGCTGAACGGCGTGCTCAACCTTGGCCGTAGAGGCGGCGATAGGAGCGGAACCCAAACCGGCTTCGTTGGAGAAGATGCCGCGGGCGATACCCTTTTGCATGGCCACGATCATAGCGCCGATCGCTCCGCCGGCGGCCGCCTTGAATCCAAAGGCGCCCTGGAAAATCTGCTCGATGGCTCCCGACAACTTTGACAAGTTGCACAAGATGGCGAACAAGCCGAGGACTACGTAAATCACCGCCATGGCGGGAACAATTACGCCGGCTACGCTGGAAATGCGCTTGAGGCCGCCGATGATTACCAAAGCGGCAAGAACGGCCAAAACGATTGAGGCGACTACAACGACTGTGCTGTATGTTCCGATTCCGCCGACTGTGATTGTGGAAAGGTTTGGAGTGACAGTTCCGGCGAATGTCTCAACGGCGCTTGTGATAGAGTTGATCTGAGTGAAAGTTCCGATTCCGAACAAGCCTACCATAGTTCCAAAGATGGCAAAGAGAACGGCGAGCAATTTTCCCAAAACGGGGAACTTGGCGCCGACGCCTTTTTCGCAAGTATAGAAGGGGCCGCCCAAAACGTGGCCGTCAGAGCCTTCCTGGCGGAAGTGGATGGCGAGCAAGCACTCGGCGTACTTTGTGGCCATTCCCAAAAGGGCCGCGAGCCACATCCAAAAAAGGGCTCCGGGTCCGCCGACGCCGATGGCGGTGGCGACGCCTACGATGTTTCCAGTTCCGATTGTGGCGCTCAAAGCGGTGCACAAGGCCTTAAAGCTAGAAAGCTCGCCGCCGTCGCCCTTTTCAGACTTTCTGAAAATGGAAGAAATGGCGAACTTGAGCTGGGAGAACTGGACTCCGCGCAAGATAACTGTAAGGAAGATTCCCGTTGCGAGAATCAAGATGATTAGAGGCAAGCCCCAGACAAAGTCGTCTATGGCGCCCAAAATTGAGTTGATTTTTGCGAACATACGCACCCCATCAATTTGAAATAAGATTAGCGTATTTTAGCAGAGATTAAGGAATATTTCAAGAGATTAGCGCGGCGGCTTCTTCCGGCGGCAAGGGCCGGCCCCAGACAAAGCCTTGTATGTAGTCGCAGCCGATCTTTCGCAAAGTTTCCAGCTGGTCCTCTGTCTCAACGCCTTCCGAGATGACCTTTAGGTTAAGGATGTGGCCGATGGAAATGATTGTGGCCACGTACTGCTTTTTGGCCTCGCTTGAATTCATCACGTCGATAAAGGATTTGTCGATTTTTAGCATGTCCGCGGGGAACTTGTTCAAATAGCTTAGCGACGAGTAGCCCGTTCCAAAGTCGTCGATGGCCACCTTTATGCCCATTTCCTTTACCCGCTTTATGCATTCAAGCGCCTTTTCGGCGGAATCGATCATCACCGACTCAGTGATTTCTATCTCCAAGTTGGGGGAAGGAATGCCGCAAGAGGAGACGATGTCCTTAAGCTCGTCGATAAAGTTGTTTTTCATCAAGTGGCGGACAGAAACGTTCATGCAAAGAACCACGTCGGCGCCCCGCTCCCTTATTATTTTTCCAATGAAAGTCGCGGCAAGCCTAAATACGGTCACGTCTATTTGGTCAACCAAGCCGACTTTTTCGGCCACCGGAATAAAGTCCGCGGGGCTGATCGGGCTTCCGTCCGCGTCCTTCATGCGGGCCAAGGCCTCAAAGCCGCGCAGTTTTTTGTCCATGTCGTACTGGGGCTGCAAGTTAAAGAAAAGGGTTCCGTTGTCCAAGGCCGCGCGAATCTTTCGCTCCATCTCAAGCGTTTTTTCGTTTGAAAGGAACGACGGCGCGAATCGGATGACGTTGACGTCGCCGCCAACGCGCTTGGCTTGGTGCATGGCCGCGTCGGCGCAAGAAAAGAGGTTCCCGCTTTTTAACGCGTCCACCATGTATTCCGCGTAGCCAAAACACGCGGTCATAAAGTAGTCGCAGTCGTCTATCGTGATTTTTTTCTCAAGCGCGGCCTTGTACGCGCATATGGTTCTTTCTATGTCTTCAGGCAGAGCGTAGCCCTGAATTATTAGCGCAAACTCGTCGCCTCCAAGGGCCGCCACAAAGTCGTAGGTTCCGCTTTTTCGGGAGTCGGCCAAGGCTTGCCAGCGGTCGGCGATTTCCTTTAGAACTTTGTTTCCAACATCGTGGCCCATCGTGTCGTTAACGCTCTTAAAGTTGTTCAAGTCAACGGTCGCCAAAGCGAATTTGCGGGAATTTTTGGCCAATTCTTCCATCATTTCCACGCAGGCAAAGCGGTTTGGAAGGCCCGTGACGCGGTCGGTGGCCGCTTGCGTCAAAATTCTGCGCTGGTACTTGTGAACCCTAGCGTGGTTTATGTAAATCAGCGTTATGGCGACAATGGCCAAAATGTTTGAAAAAGCGCCCGGTATGGTTGTAAAATTGTGGTTTATAATCATTCCCGCCGCCATCATGGGGAACTGGACCACAAGAATCACAAGCGAAGTCAAAAAGCCCACGCGGCCAAAAAAGACGGCCAAGAAAATCAAGCAAATATTGGAGAGGGAAGAAAAAACGCCCGCAAAGGCCTGGACTGGAATGCGGCCTCCAAAAAGAAGAATCAAGGAAGGATCGCTCGCGACTTTTCTTAGCGCGATTGAAGCCGCAATATACAAAACCAGAATCGCGACAAAAACGGCTTTTGGCGCGTCCTTTTTATGCGAAAGCTTTCTTATCGTATCGTTGACGTCATTCGTTCCGCCCTTGTCAAAAGGCTTCTTTTTCATTCGGCAAACTCCTTTCCAAAAAAAACCGACGCAATATTATACCCCAATTATTGCAAAAAAGCAAGAAAAGCGCTAATATCTCATTAAATTCTATATATATCGAGGCAGATATGATTTCTTGGGAAAATCTTGACACACTTTCAAGCTTTAAAAAGCTTCTTTCATTGAAGAACGCGGTTTCGCTCAAAAGCGTTTTGGGCGGAGCGGACGGAGCCAAGCGCGTAAAGGAATATTCAGTTCCTATGGCGGAAGGCTTGACATACAACTACGCGGCCAAGCAGGTTGACCAAAAGGTTTTGGACGTTTTGGCGGACTTGGCCAAGGAAGCCCAGCTTTGCGAAAAGTTTGAGGCGCTCTACAACGGCGAGGTAGTCAACACAGGCGAAAAGCGCATGGTATTGCACCAGCTTACGCGCGGCCAGCTTGGAAAAGACGTTATGGCCGACGGAAAGAACAAGCGCGAGTTTTACGTAAACGAGCAAAAGAGAATCGCCGACTTTGCCGACAAGGTTCACTCAGGAAAAATCGTCAACGAAAAGGGCGAAAAGTTCACGACCGTTTGCCAGATTGGAATCGGCGGCTCGGACTTGGGACCGCGCGCGATGTACTTGGCTTTGGAAAACTGGGCCAAGGCCGGCGGAAAGTTCAAGATGGAAGCCAAGTTCATCTCCAACGTTGACCCCGACGACGCGACAAGCGTTCTTAAAAGCATCGACGTTTCAAAGACGATTTTCATTTTGGTTTCAAAGAGCGGAACGACGCTCGAAACTTTGACAAACGAGTCTTTCGTAAAGGACGCTCTCAAAAAGGCCGGACTTGACGTTTCAAAGCACATGATCGCCGTCACAAGCGAGACAAGCCCGCTTGCCCACAACCCCGACTATATGGAAGCCTTTTACATGGACGACTACATCGGAGGCCGCTACTCGTCAACTTCCGGCGTAGGCGGAGCGGTTTTGTCGCTGGCCTTTGGACCGGAAGTTTTTGCCTGCTTCTTGGAAGGAGCGGCCGCCGCGGACAAAACCGCCACAGAAAAAGACATCCGCAAAAACCCTGCCATGCTCGACGCGCTTATCGGCCTTTACGAAAGGAACGTTCAGGAATATCCTTCAACCGCGATTCTCCCCTACTCACAGGGACTCAGCCGCTTCCCCGCTCACTTGCAGCAGCTTGACATGGAGTCAAACGGAAAGAGCGTGAACCGCGACGGAAAGAAAATCGACTACGTCACCGGCCCCGTGATTTTTGGCGAGCCGGGCACCAACGGCCAGCACTCCTTCTACCAGCTCTTGCACCAGGGAACGAACGTAATTCCGCTCCAGTTCATCGCCTTTAAAGAGAACCAGGCCGAGAACGACGTTGACATCCAGGGCTCTACAAGCCAGCAAAAGCTTTGCGCCAACGTCACCGCGCAAATCATCGCCTTTGCCTGCGGAAAGGACAACGAGAACCCCAACAAGTTCTTTGCCGGCGAGCGCCCGTCAAGCTTGATTTACGGAAAGCGCCTGACTCCCAAAACGCTGGGCGCGCTTTTGGCCCACTTTGAAAACAAGGTTATGTTCCAAGGCTTCTTGTGGAACATCAACTCCTTTGACCAGGAAGGCGTCCAGCTTGGAAAAGTTTTGGCAAAAACCGTCTTGGCCAAGCAGTATGACGGCGCGTTGAAAGAGTACGCTGGATTGCTGGGACTTTAAGTTCTTGAACTGAAATAGGTCACTGACTAAAAAGACGCCCGCGCTGTTGCGCGGGCATTATTTTTTTGCGCGGATTGTTTTCAAAACTAGAAAGCGGCGGCTCGGCCAATCACACCAGACCGCCGTACGGTATGCCAAAGCGCGCGCACATAGCGCGATACTCTTCTTCCTGCTCGCGCGTGGCGGCGGTAAAGAAAAAGCTTTTGTCGGCGGGCGCGTTTTGGCCTTGCAAAGAATTTTGGTTGCCCGGGAAAACGCGCAGCGCTTGGTTGGCCACGCCCTCGCGGCTGTCGATGACGCGGACCTTGTCGCCCGCAGCCGCCTGAATGTCGTCGGCGATGTGGGTAAAGTGGGTGCAGCCCAAAATGATCGTGTCGCAATCGTTGGCGGCAAAAAAGTCCACGGCGGGGCGGACTGCCGCCATTCGTTCCTCGCGGCTTGCGGTGAACAACTTCTTTTCTATAAAGTCAATCAAGTCCGGGTCGCCGCGCTTAAAGACGGCGCAGTCGCTTGCAAAGTCGTCGATCAATTTTTGGCTGTAGGGATGGCTTACCGTCGCGTTTGTGGCAAGCAAGCCTACGCGCTTATTGGCTGTCACTTTTGCGGCAAGCTTTATCGCGGGAACCGTTCCTACAATCGGAAGTTTTGGAAAAAGGGCGCGCAAGTCGTCAAGCGCCGTCACGCTGATTGTGTTGCAAGCGACGACCAGCGTTTTGGGGTTCCATTTTTCTTGCATAAGGCGAACGGCTTGGGCGGCGGCGGCGGCGACTTCTTTTTGCGTTTTTTGCCCGTAAGGAAAGTGAGCGGTGTCGCCAAGATAAACGCACGACGCGGCCGGAACTTTTTCCTTAAGAGAAAGCATATAGGGAATGCCGCCCGTTCCGCTGTCCAAAAAAGCAAAGTCAACGCCCATAATTTTTCCTCGCCGCCTCTCAACCAAAAAGGGAGTTAAAGGCGTCGCGCGCCTCGTCCGCGGATTTTGTCACTGACGGAGAAGCGCCGCCAAAAAGCGCGTTGACGGCGGCGGCATTTTTGTCTTGCGCACAGTCTTTGTCTTGCGAGCCGTTCGCGCCGCCGTTCTGGCCTTGCAAACATTTCCACTTGGAATTTTTTCCGGCCCTAAAATGCTCGCAAAAGTTCGAGCGCTCTTTGTCGGCGATTACTTCGTCAACAGTTTCGTGGCAGTCAAAGTGGCTTCCGGGCGCGTAAAAAGAGCAGCCCCGGCACGAATGCAAGTCCGCGCCGCACGCCGGGCAAACGGAATCCCGATAAACGCTTTGAGAAAAATCCTGTTCCGCTCCGCAGTTCCAACACATTAGCGAACCTGCCTTATCGAGCCCATCCTAAGGCGCTTTTCGCGCACGTCCGACAAATAGCTTTCCAAGCCGGCGGCGTCTTCGTCGCCAATCATCTTTTTTACCGCCGCAATTTGCTTTTCAAAATTTTCGATATGGGCGCAAAGCTTTTCTTTGTTAAGCATAAAAAGCTCGGTCCACAAGGGCGCGTTTATCATCGCGATTCTTGTAAGGTCTTCAAAACTGCCGCCGCCAAAGGCTGTGATCCCGTCGTCGGCCGCGCTTTCGACAAGAGCGCTCGCGATAACGTGGCACAGCTGGGAAGTAAAACCGATCTTGTTGTCGTGCGTGTCGCAAGTCGTCTCGGTGATTCTTGTAAAGCCCATCGCGTAAACCAAATCGCGCATCAATTCCAGATTTTCCTTTTTGTTGAATTCCTGCGGAATCAAAATGTAATTGTGGTTTATGAAAAATTTTGCCGAGGAATTTGCGTAGCCTTCCTTTTCGCCGCCGGCCATCGGGTGTCCGATGATAAAGTCAACGTCGTCGCGCAAAAGGCTTGGAAGCGATTTTTCAAAAATGCCTTTGACGCCGCTTATGTCGCTTACAATCGCTCCGCTTTTAAATGCGTCCTTGTTGTCGCGCAAAAAATCCAAGGTGGCTTGGGGGTAAAGGCAAACATAAACCATGTCGCATTCTTTTAGCATTTCCTTGACATGGCCGCTCTCAAAGCCTTGGTCGATCACGCCTTCGCGAATCGCGGCTTCAAGCGAGCCCTTGCTTCGGTTGCAGGCCAAAATTTTTCCTGTCGCTCCGCCCATGGAAAGAACGTTGGCGCGAATCGACTTTGCGAGCGATCCGCCCATAATTCCCAAACCGACAATTCCGTAAGTCATCTCTTGCAACTTCATTTTAATCCCCTTTTAAATTGCGGAACGCGAGCCTTGGCGGTCGTGTCCCAGCCGCTTCTGTCTCCGCGCGCAAAAAAGTGGTAGGCCACGCCCGCGATCATCGCGCCGTTGTCGCCGCACAATTTTAGCGGAGGAAAAACGCATTTAATGTCGCTCCGTTCGGCGAGCAAAGAGCGCAGGCGCGAATTGGCCGCCACTCCCCCGCCCGCTACGACGGTCTTCAAGCCAGTGTCGTCAACAGCCCTAAAAAGGCGCGACGTGATTGTTCGGCATGCGGTTTCTTGAAAGGCCGCGCACATATTTTCGTTTGACGCCTCAAAGTCCTTGTTCCAAAACAAGTCGCGCTGGTGTATTACCGCCGTCTTTAGGCCGCTAAAAGAAACGTCGTAGCGGTGTTCAGCCTCGTCCAATTTTGGAACGGGAAAGGTAAATGCGCGCGCGTCGCCTTTTTTTGCAAGGCCGTCGATGACAACGCCGCCGGGATATCCAAGCCCGTAAAATTTGGAAACCTTGTCAAAGGCCTCGCCGACAGAATCGTCAACGGTTGTTCCCAAAACCTCAAGGTCGTCAAAAGAATTCACCTTGCAAATAATCGTGTGGCCGCCGCTTACCAGCAAGCCCAAAAAGGGATACTCGGTGGGCGTGTCTAGCTGCGAGGCGTAAAGGTGGCCAAGCATGTGGTTTATCGCGACAAAGGGCTTTCCCGCGCTCCAAGCCAAAGTCTTTCCAAAAGTAAGGCCGACCAAAAGGCTTCCCATCAAGCCGGGGCGGTTGGTCGCGGCGATCGCGTCAATTTGGTCAAGCGACAAATTGGCTTCTTCCAACGCTTGGCGGACAACAGGCAAAATCCATTCGGCGTGCTTTCGGCTCGCGATTTCGGGAACGACGCCCTTGTAAATTTGGTGGAAGGGAATTTGCGTCGCAACGACGTTGCTTAAAATTTTTCTTCCGTCCTCAACGACGGCGGCGGCGGTTTCGTCGCACGAGCTTTCTATTCCAAGAACTTTCATCTATACATTCCCCCTGACTTGGAGACTGTCGCAAAGCGGTAGCCCTTCAAAGCCAACTCAGGATAAGCTTCTTCCAAAAACGCCGGCAAGGATTCCGCCGACCAAACGTGTCCTATCATAATGACGTGGCCTTTTTTGTTGGCGATGTCCAAGCCTTTTTTTAACTCAGCTAAATAATTTTCGCGCGTCTTTTTGTTGTCCAAAAAAATGTCGCGCTGGTACCAGCCCATTCCCATTTCCATAGCGACGCTTGGAACTTTTGTGGCGGAACTTGTGCGCGAGTCCAAAAAGTAAATTCCTTTTTCTTGCGCGACTTGCAAAATGAACGAAACCAAAACTTCGTTTTCGGTGATCAGCGATCCTTCGTGGTTGTTCATTCCGGCGATCGGAGCGATCTCCGCGATGTTTTGCGAAAGCGTCGCTTGGACTTCGCCCTGGGTCATCTCGGGCTTTATCGCGCCCGCGCCTGG
>JBGUQT010000159.1:0-11566 GCA_045131275.1 Treponema sp. | reverse complement strand
GGCGATTCTTTTGCCTTGAGTGGATTTTCCGCAGTGCTTGATTCCGCACAAAATAATAGAACGCGCCGGTCTTTTCATATCCAAATAGTATAACGCATTTCATGCGTTTTTGCTATAGGAAATTTATTCAACCGCCCGCCGCCGCGGGCTTTGCAATAGCATGCTGCGCCACTAGCGCAGATGGGAAAAAAGCGCTATTATTATTCTCTATGAAATACGATGAAGAAATATTGAACTTGCTTGAACAAAACGCGCGCTTGAGCGTGGAAGACATCGCCGCGATGACAAAAAAGAGTCCCGACGAGGTCAAGAGCATCATAAAGCAGATGGAAGACGAGGGCATCATTTTAAAGTATGGCGCCGTCATCAACAAGGAAAAGTTGGCGGGCACCGACGACAAGGTTCGCGTGCAAATTCAAATCCAAGTTTCGCCCGAGCGCGAGCACGGCTTTGACAAAATCGCCGACCGCATTTACCGCTATCCGCAAGTAAAGTCGGTTTACCTTATGAGCGGCGGCTACGACTTTATGGTCGTCATCGAAGGAGACTCGCTTAAAGAAGTGGGTTTGTTCGTCAGCGAAAAGCTTGCCACGCTGGAAGGCGTTCGTTCCACCAAAACTTGCTTTGTGCTAAAGACCTACAAAGAGAACGACGTTATTTACGTTGAAGACGAAAAAGACCGCCGCGAAGGAGCGATGGCATAATGAACACAAGAGAAGACAGGCTTAGCGCCGCGATGATGCGAACGCCTCCGAGCGGCATCAGAAAATTTTTTGAAATGCTTATCGGCCACGACGACGTAATTTCTTTGAGCGTCGGCGAGCCTGACTTTCCCACGCCTTGGGTGATTCGCGAAGAAGCCTTTTACCATTTGGAAAAGGGCCACACAAGCTATACGTCAAACTGGGGCTTGATTGAGCTGCGCGAAGAGATTGCAAAATACCTGGCCCGCTACAACATGTCTTACGAGCCCAAAAACGAAATACTGATAACGGTCGGTGCCAGCGAAGGCGTTGACGCGGTTTTGCGCGGAATACTGAATCCCGGCGACGAAATCATCGTAAGCCAGCCTTGCTACGTAAACTACGTTCCGCTTGCGGAATTGTGTCAAGCCAAGGCCGTTCCTCTGGACACAGGAAAGACCGGCTTTTATCCAACGGCCGCCGCTGTCGAAAAACTTATCACTCCAAAGACAAAGGCCTTGATGATTTGCTCGCCCAACAATCCTACGGGAACGATGATTCCCAAAGAGGAATTGGAAAAAATCGCCGAGCTTGCAAAGAAGCATCAGATTTGGGTAATCAGCGACGAAATCTATTGCGAGTTGGTTTACGACGGAAGCGAGCATGTTTCGATCGGCTCATTCCCCGGAATGAAAGACTACACGATCATCCTTAACGGCTTTTCAAAATCGTTCGCGATGACCGGCTGGCGCATCGGATACATCGCCGCTCCTAACGAACTCTTGTCGCAAATCGTAAAGGTGCACGGCTACAACACAATTTGCGCTCCAATCTTTAGCCAGTACGCGGCGGCCGAAGGCCTTCGCAACGGCTGGAAAGAAGTTGAAAAAATGCGCGTAAGCTACCAGCAGCGCCGCAACTTGATGGAAAAGGCCTTTAACGAGATGGGCCTCCCGGTTCCAGAACCAAAGGGAGCCTTTTACATGTTCCCCGACATTTCAAGCACGGGGCTATCCAGCGAAGAATTCGCCACGCGGCTTTTTAAGGAACACAACGTTGCTGTTGTTCCGGGAAGCGTTTTTGGCGAAGGCGGCGAGGGCCACATCCGCGTCTGCTATGCGACCGCCGTTGACAAGATAAAAATCGCGTTGGAACGAATAGAGTTGATGGTAAAGAGTCTTCAGTAGGCGCCTTTGCCGGCTAGGACGACCCAGACGGTTTTGATTAGAATCCAAATGTCAAGCCAAACCGACCAGTTTTGGATGTAATACGCGTCCAAGACAACGCGGTCTTCGTAGGCCGTGTCGCTGCGGCCCGATGTTTGCCACATGCCAGAAAGGCCGGGCAATACCGAAAGTATGTAGTCGGCCTTTTTTCCGTAGCGCTCAAGCTCGTCCTGCATTACTGGGCGGGGGCCTACAAAGCTCATTTGGCCGACGAATATGTTTATCAATTGCGGAAGCTCGTCCAAGCTGGTTTTGCGGATGAATTTTCCAAAAGGCGTTACGCGGGGGTCGTTTTCAAGCTTGCGCTCTCTTTCCCATTGTTTTTTCATCTCCGGGTTTTCTTTTAGAATCTTTGCGAGCTGCTTGTCCGCGTCAATGTACATCGAACGGAATTTCCAGCACTTGAATTCTTTTCCGTTAAAGCCCACGCGCTTGTGGCCGTAAAGGACAGGGCCGGGCGAAGTGATTTTTACAAAAAGCGCTGTGATAAGGCAAACAGGGAGCGTAAGCGGCAGCGAGCAAAGGATTATCGCAATGTCAAAAGCGCGCTTGGCAACCCAAGACTGAATCTTTGTCAAATAGTTCGTTGACGAGAAGGCCACGATTCCCGCGATGTCGCGCAAGTGTGGCGCGCCGCTCATCATGGAATTCAATTGTTCCGACACGACAATCGTGTATCGGAAGAATTTTTTCATTTCGTCAAACTCGCTTTTGTAGCCCGAAAGCACGGCGACCTTAATCTTTTTCTTTTTGATGGCCTCGAACAATTCCGGAGAAGGCTTGAGCATCGGAATGCCCAATATGTTGTCGGGGCTTTTTGCTTTTAGCGAATCGTTGACAATCAACGCCGGACGGTAGCCGATGTGGGGATTTTTTACAAAACGTTCCACCAGCAAGTCGCCTGACTTTCCCGAGCAAAATACAATCGCGGGCAAGCCCCAAAATTTGAACAAGCCAAAAAAGCGGCGGACGGCTTCTCTCATGCCCGGAAGCAAAATCGTAGCGAATGGAACCGCGACAACCAAGGCTACGGCGATGGCGATTTTGTCCTCGGCGTCCTCAACAAAAATGCTGAGCGCGATTCCGCAAAAGCCAAAGAAGGTGCAGATTGAAAGGCGCTTTACGTCCTCAGCCGGCGAGCTCATGATTCCTGGATATAAGTCCGCCGCGTAAAAGACGGCCAGAATCGCCGGAATGTAAATGTAGTAGTCAACGAACGACCTAAAGTTGATAAAGCGGTGGTTGACCAAGTTGACCAAGAAAAATCCGATTCCAATTGAAAAAAGCAAAATGGCCGCGTCAAAAATTAAAATCGTAAAGCCCGACAAGAAGGAGCTTGTTCGTCTAAAATTAGCGGAATAATACTCTTCAAACTTTTTAACATCATCTTTCATAGGCGTTTACAAATCGTATGTTTCTCCATACTTTGACGATTGAACGTTCTTAAATCCGTTCTCCGCCAAATAGTTTGTCATAAACTCTTGCGCGTCTTTTTCTCCGTGCACTAGGAACAATTTTTTTAGGCGGCTTGTGTCCACCGCTTTTAGCCATTCGGTGGTCTCTTCGTAGTCGGCGTGCGCGCTAAAGGCGTTGATTTTTTCCACCTTGGCGCGAACTTCGTAAATGTCGCCCATGATTTTGACTTGCTTTTCTCCGTCAAAGATGCGGCGGCCTAGAGTGTTCTCGGCCATGTAGCCTACAATCAAAATCGTGTTGCGCTCGTTGTCGATGTTGTTGGCCAAGTGGTGCAGAATGCGGCCCGCTTCGCACATGCCGTCGGCGCTAAGAATGATCATCGGGCCGGGTTTTTTGTTGAGCGCTTTGGATTCGTCTACGCTTGTGACCATTTGAAGAGCGTTAAAGCCAAAGGGATTTTTGTGGTGGACGAGGAAGGCTTGCGAAACCTTTTCGTCGTAGCATTCGGGATGCGATTGGAAAATTCCAGTGGCGTTTACGGCCATCGGGCTGTCTACGTAAATAGGAACTTGCGGAATTTTTTTCATATCGACAAGCTTGTGCAATTGGTAAATGATTTCTTGCGTGCGCTCGATGGCGAACGAGGGCATGATGATCTTGCCCTTTTTGTCGATCGTCTCGCGAATGATTCTGGTAAGGGCTTTGAGCGCGTAGTCCTTTTGGTCGTGCTTTCGGTTTCCGTAAGTGCTTTCACAAACGATGTAGTCCGGCGGCGGAAAGTTGGTGGAAGGGTCGCGAACAATTGACTTGTTCTTTCGGCCCAAGTCGCCGGTGAACAAAATGCGCGTTTCTTCGGGCTTTCCTTCGTAAATTGTAAAGTATGCGAATGACGAGCCTAAAATATGGCCCGCGTCAAAGAATTCCACCGAAACGTTTGGACCGATGAACATCTTTCGGTTGTATGAAACGGTGACAAATTGGTTCATCGCCTTTATGCAGTCTTGCTCGTCGTAAATCGGTTTCCAAGTAAAGCGCTCGCCTTTGCGGCGGGCCTGTTCTTCCAAGTATTCCGCGTCGCGGGCCTGGATGCGGGCGCTGTCCATTACGACAAGGTTGGCCAAGTCGCGGGTCGCGCTGGTGGCGTAAATGTTTCCGTTGTAGCCTTTTTTTGCCAAAAGGGGAATCAAGCCGCAGTGGTCAAAATGACCGTGGGTTATCACCACAGCGTCAAGCTTTTCGTGGTCAAAGTCAAAATTGCGGTTTTTTTCGTCAGACTCGCTGCGGTGGCCCTGAAAGGCTCCGCAGTCGATCATGTACGCGCGGCCGTCTACTTCTAGAATGTGCTTGCTGCCGGTAACTTCTTCGGCGGCTCCGAGTGAGTAAAGTTTAATCGCCATATTTCACTATTATACACCTTTTTTGGCGATAATGCAAATTCAATTTAGCGTAAACTTGATCGGATATCTGTAGCGGACCGCGCAATTCTTTCCGTTGGCGTTGGCGGGAACGCAGACAATGCCCTTAAGGGCTGCCACAGCGGCTTCGGCAAAGCCGTGGCCAGGGTCTTTAAGCACCTTTATGTTTTTTATCGCGCCCTTGCTGTCGATAAAAAGCTCTAGGTAAACGACGGCTTCGATTCCTTGGCGTAAGGCCATCGGCGGATATTCGATTTTTGAAAGCACTTCGCGGATTGGAATTACCGGCACGGAAGAAATTTTGTGCTGGGGCAAAAAGGCGCTTTCGTCAAAGTCTTTTACTTTCTTTTCCGTTTCGCGAACGCGCTCCGAGGCCTTTGGCTGGTTTACGACAATTTCGTCGCTTTGCGGCTCGGGCTTTGCGTATTCCTGCACGTCCACCAATTTAAATACGTCGGCTTGGCTAAAGTCTACGGTTTCAACATCCTCTTCCTTTTGCTTAACGCTAAAAAAGCAAATCGCCGCGACGTGAATTAAAAGCGCGAAGGCAAAAACCGCAAGGCGCCATATTCTTGAATTTTTTGTCAACTTTTCTACAGACATTTTATTTTTCCTTTGCGACAAAACTTACAACCCGATGCTGCAAGGATTGCAAAATCGAAGTGACTCCGTTGATGTATTTGTAGGGCGTGTCCTTGTCGGCGATAATATGGATTCGGACGTTTGGATTTTGAGCGATTGCCGTAACAATCGCTTTTTCCAAAGCCACTGCGTCAAGAATTTGTCCGTCGGCCGAAACGACTCCGTTGCTTTGAACCCATATCTCAAAATTTTCGTCGGCTTGCGTTCGCTCCAAGACCGCGCTCTCGGAATAGTTGATCTTTTCTTCGTAGCGTTGGTTCATCAATGATATGAGCATGATGAAAATCAAGAGCAAAAAACCGATGTCCGACATTGAAGAAGTCGCCACGCTTGGCTTTCTTCTTTTTACTTTTGTGTCAATCATAATTCTTTCCTCATCTCATCCTAAAAGAAAAGTTTTCAACCTTAAGCTTTCTGACTGCGGCCACAACATCGATCACGCTTTGGTAATGAGCCTCGGGATTTATCGTAAGCAAAAAAGTCATATTGGGTTGGTACTTTAACTTTTCTTCAATCTTTTTTGACAAGGCTTCCAGTTTGATTTCTTGTCCGTCAAGGAACAAGGCGCCGTTTTGGTCCAAGTCGCATTTAAGTATGTCGTCTATGTTGACAACAATCGGCTTGTCCTTTGACGGCAGGTTCAACAAAAATCCTTTGTTGACGTTAAAGCCCGCGATTACGATAAAGAATATTATCAGCAAAAAGGACAAGTCGTTTAAGGCGCCGGAACTGCTTGAATCTTCAATGTTGCGGCGCGGAGGTCTCTTAATCATATCAACTCCGGAATCAAGTCGTCGATCGCCTTTGACGCTTCGGCGGAGAAGGAATCAACGCGCTGAATCAAAAGGTTGTAGGCTACGAGCGCCGTAATCGCGATTATCAAGCCAAAGACTGTTGTGATCAAGGCTTCGTAAATTCCTCCGGCTACAAGTTGGGCGTTAACGTCTGTCGCTTCGGCGATGGAACGGAAGGCGCCTATCATTCCGGACACCGTTCCCAAGAAGCCTGTGAGAGGCGCGAGGGAAGAAAGCGCCGTAAGGTAATTGAAGCCGTTTTCCATTCTGCGAAGGCGTTCTTGCGCCTCGCTTTCGGCGGCGCGCTCCATTCGGTTTTCGCCGTACTTTGCGTTTTCCAAAAGCGCCAAAAGGATTGAGGCGATCGTTTGGTTGCGCTGGCAGTTTTGCAAAAATTTTACGGCCTCGTCTCTTTTTCCTTCGCGCAAAAAGTCTTTGATTTTTCCGCTGATGGGATAGGCCTTGCAATTGTGCCAGCAAAGGTAAATGCAGCGCTCGATTACGATTCCAAGCGTCGCCACAGAAAAGGCCAGGAGCACCCACATGAAGGGTCCGCCAAGCTTGAACAATTCGATTAAGCTAAATCCGTTTTCCATTTTTTATTTCCTCCAAATTGTTTATTAAAACTGTACTTTGATTCCCAAAGACGGAATCGGCATTCCAATGCTAAAGTCAACAGAGTCCGCCGTATCGCTAGGCTCGCCCGTGTACTTGTTGAACGACTTGTCTCCCTTGGGAGTGTAAAGGTTTACGAAAATGTCTTGCGCCGCGATGTAGAATTCCCAGCTTGCCTTGTCGTTATGTGTCTTCCATTGGTATGAAAGCCTAAGGTCGATCGGACAAGAAATCTGCGTTCTCAAACTGTCGCTGTAGTAAGAGCCTCTTGAGTAGCGCTGAACGACTGTTCCGTCGTCCATTTGGGCGGCGTAGCATGTCACGTTTCCGATTTCTTGCTTTGGAGCGCCGGTGGCGAGAGTTCCTTTGAATGTAAAGGTCCAACCTTTTCCAAAATGCCAGTTGCTCACAACGTTCAAAGTGTGAAAGCGGTGGTAGTTGGGATAATACCATTCGTCAAGGGGAGCGTTGTACATCGCGTCAACATAATCGTTGACTCCGACAGAAGAAGGATTCTTTAATCGGGAGTAAACGAATGAGTAGGAAATATAGCCGTCCCACTTGCCGCCAATCTTTTTTTCGATCATCGTGTCGATTCCAAAGACGTGGCCTTTGCCGTTGTCCTTGTAAATCATGTTTGTGTCGGTGTATCCGCTTGCCGCTGTGGAAAGTTGGTACGCGTAAATTCTTGAAAGGTAGTTTTTGTAATACGCTTCCAACTTAAAGTTCCAGCCGTTTGTCAAAGCGGCGTTGGCTCCGATTACGGCAAAGACCGCGCGGTTTGCATGCATGTCAAAGTTCTTGATGCCGTTCTTTTTTGTGATAAGCATGATGTCGCGCGGAACGGAAGTGAACAAGCCGCTTCCAATAGTGAACGAGGCCTTGTCAAGAAGCCCCTTGTCTGTCCAAGGAGTGAGTGTCACAGAAGCGCGCGGGCAAAGGTCTGGAATCAAGTTAAGCGCAAGGTCTTCGCTTGTGTTGAAGAGGTTCATCATTTCCGCGCGCAAGCCAACTTCCGCCTGCAAGAAATCCTTTTCCTTTCCGTAATTCCAAGAAGCGTAGACGGCGTTGCTCAAAAGGTTGTTGCCGTTAATGTCGCTGTCCCATTTTGTCTTTTTGAACAAGCGCGAGTCGCCGCTTCCAATGTCGATGTAATGGTCTTGGTATTCCTTGATTTTTGAATTTGAAACGCACTCGTCGATTCCAAAAGAAAGGCGGTTGGCGTCGTTGAATTGAAGCTCTGTGTCGAACCTTCCGGCAATGAGATGGTTGTCGATTTTTTCTTGGTATTCGTTTTCCAAATTGTTCAATCTGTAAGAGCCGCCGCGGGTAACGCTTGGATAGAGCGAGCCGTACTTGTCCACGAATTCGTCGTTGTACTTTACTGTTCCGTTTTCGCTTGACTTCATTTTCATATTCTCGAACATTCCGTTGTAGGAGAGCGAACCGCGGAAAAGCAATTTGTCGCTGGCCAAATACTTTATGTTGATTCCGGCCAAGGCTTGGTAAATGTCGTAGTCCATGTTCACGTTTGTCGTGAGCGATTTTTTTGTTTCTGTTTGGTCGATTTCAAGGCCGTCGCTTCCAAAGAATCCGGTGAGAGAAATGTCAAGCTCCGGCTTGGGAGTGAAGTTTGCCTTTAAGAAAAAGTCCCTTATGTAGGGCGGACGCTTGATCATGTCCAACGCGTCGCTGCCCGTCGCTTTGTACAAAGCGAATACCGGCTCAAGGTAAGTGAAGTGGGCGCCCATAATCATTCCGCCGACCTTCTTTCCAAAAGGAATTTGGGCAAAGGCGTCGGCGCTTGCCGTGGCGATTCCCAAATTCATATGAAAGTTTTCGTAGTCGGGCTTGATTGTAGTCGCCTCAAGGATTCCGCCGGAAGCGCGGCCGTATTTGGCCGAGAAAATTCCGTTTGATAGCTTTACGCTTTCAACCATCGCGGGGTTGAAGATTGACACGCCGCCGCCCCAGTGCCACGGAAAGATTGTGTACATTCCGTCAAGAAGGCAAGAAAATTCTCTAGGCTCCGCGCCGCGAATCGACGGCTCCGTTCCCCAAGCGCCGCTGTAAGAAACGCCTGGAAGGGTTCGCACCGCCGACATGCAGTCTTCCATAAGGCCGACGTTGGCGGTGGAATGCATTTCTTGCTTTGTCATGACGGTTGAAACGCCGGTCTTTTCTTCCGTTGAGTCGGGGGAGGCGCGGTTTACGACAAGCTCCTGGCCTTCGATTACGCCGGCGATGGACATTGAGATTTGAACTTCTTGGCTGGAAGAAGAAAATTTGGCGGAAGCGTTTTGGTAGCCCGCAAGCTTTGCCTCAATGGTTCCGGAGGAAAGATTGTCAGGAACGGAAATTACAGCCAAGCCGCTTTCGTCAGTCTGCGCGCTGAGTTGGGGATTTGCCTTTACCGTGATTTTCACGCCCTCAAGGGGAATCTCAAGCTCTTTGTCTACGGCCAAAATTTTTAGGTCGCCGGCAAAGGCTAGAGCGGGCGCCAAAGCTAAAACAATCGCTAATAACTTTTTCATTTTAACAACCTCGTTGTTTATAAGACAACCGAGGCCGTTAAAACTGTCACTTTAAATTTTAATTTTTTTACTGGAGGCGGAATTTTACGCCAAAGTCAAATTCCGGGTAGATGGTGGCGCTTCCCGCGTCGATGGCCATGTTCCTCTTGTGGGCGATAAAGGCGTCCCTGTTTCCGGGGAATTCAAAGGCCATCGCAAAGCCGGCGAATACGTTAAGATGCGGAATCGGAGTGAAGCCCGCTTCGATTCTTGCTGACGGGAACCATTCGGCGTGAGGCTTGTCGCTTTTTTCATTGGCGAAAATGACCTCGTTGCCCATAATTGCAAAGTCAAAGTTGAACTTCCACACTTCCACCCTTGTTCCCAAGCCAAGGACCAAGGCGCCGTATTGTTCCAAAGCGTTTTTGCCAAAGCCTTCGGGATTCAGCAAGACGCCAAAGATTCCGTACAAATACTTGTTGCCGCTGTTCAGGACAAGGCGGATTTTTTGGTCGGTCGTGTAGGAGGCGGCGACTTCAAAGATTCCGTTTTTGGAATAGTTTATCAAGCCCAGCTGGAAGTCGCAGTCGCCTTTGCAAAAGTTGAACAATCCGACTTGAACGCCCTTTACGTTTTGGCACGCCACGTTGGAAAGGAAAGCGGCTTGCAAGCCCGCAAAGTCTTTGCGCGCCACGTTTGAAAGCCAGGCGCCCTGGACGCCCTTGAATTCTCCCAGCGTAACGTTTGAAAGCCACGCTCCTTGAACGCCCTTAAAGTCTCCCAAAGTGACGTTTGAAAGCCAGGCGCCTTGCGCTCCGACAAAGTCTTTTAGCGTGACGTTTGAAATCCAAGCGCCTTGTCCGCCGGTAAAGTTTCCCTTTGCGACGTTTGAAATCCAAGACGCTTGCGCGTACTTAACGTCGTTGGCGATGTTCACGATGCTTGTTACTTGCGCGCCTGTCACGTTTTGAGCGTAGTTAAAAATGCCTGACACTTGCGCTCCGTGAAGGTCCTGCTTTGCATAGTTAAAAATGCCGGCGGCCTGCGCTCCGTTCACCTCTTGGGCGATGTTGTAGATTCCCGCGGCTTGAGCTCCGTTTAAAGTTTCTGTTTCGTTTCCGATTCCCGCAAGCATAGCTCCGTTCACTTCGTACACATGGGAGCGGAAGAAGGCCAACGAAAAGTTTGTGGAAATCGGCTTTTTTGCCGCAAGATAGAACTCGTTGCAAAAGAAAGAAAAGACAAAGGGCATTCGCAACAGGTCTGGCTCAGCCTCGTCGCTTGCGACGCTTTGTTCCGCATCGCTACCGCGGCTTCTAGTGGCCAGGCGCGCGACAGGCGTAAGGTTTGAAGGAGAAATCGCGTAAGATTTTCTTGGGCTAAGGGCAAAGCTTCCTTGTAAGGTCGCACTTTCTCCAATCACAGTGACGCCGTACTGGCCTTCTTCCAGCGCAAGGTAAATCGGAAGATTTGTCGTCTTGTTGACTTCGGCGACCAGCTTTGAGTTTTTGTCGCGAACGATTACGCGGCCGGTCAAGTCGCGCGCCAAAGTCAATACGCAGTCCGAGGCGGAAACGTCGGAAAGCACAAGGTCGCCGGAACCAACCAAGGTGATGTTGTAGTTGGGATGTTGCGGGTCGGCGGTGTTTTCCGTCTTTGAAAGCGTTTCGTTAAAGGCGTAGGAGTACAATTCGTTTAAGGTTACTTTTTTGTCGCCCGAAGTGTCGGCCGCTCCGCGCAAGCCTGTGATCATCGCGTTTGTAAAAAATGACGAGCCGATTTCGTCGGACTCTTGCGACGATTCCTGCGACGAGCTTGAAGACAAATACGCGTGGCCCTTTACGACAGAAGAGTCGTCCATCAAAAAGGGCTTTTGCTTTTGTCCGCCCTTTGTGCGGATAAAGTTTCCTGAATAGCAAGAGTCAAGGATTACTACGTGAACGTCGCTGGGAACGTTGGTGATCGCCGCCTTAAGCGAAGAATAATCGTATTTTGTTTTTCCCAAAAGCAGCGCGTTCTCGTCCGAGTGGCCCGAATAGTAAAAGACAAATTCGGAGCGCTTGGCGTCCTTTTGCTTTCTTTTCATCAACTCGGAAATCGTTTCAAATGCGTTGTCAACGTCTTCTTTTGCCGGGTCAAGAAGAAGTATTCCGTTTGATTTTGAGATGCCGCCGATTTCGGTCATTATTTTTTGAAAGGCGATTGCGTCCGTTCCCGCGTACAAAAGGCGCTCTTGGCTTTTGCCGCCGTCGTTGGAACCGA
>JBGUQT010000158.1:0-7803 GCA_045131275.1 Treponema sp. | reverse complement strand
TCGCCTTTACGGCCGCCTTTGCCTTTGCCCAGGCTGACAGCCAGGGAAATTCAAGCTTGGCTGACCCCAACCCCAACAATGTTGGAGCGGATTCCGCCGCCAGCGCCTTGCGCGAAGTTTCTTTGGAAAAGTTCGAGCGCGACGGAGCTTGGAACATTCACATTTCTCCGGACGCCGGTTTGGCCAGCATCCGCTTGTTTGAAGGCGCTCCCGCCGCCAAACAGCCCTTGGAAGGCGAAGAAGAGCAGACTGACACCCACGCTTTGGGTTGCAAAATCCAGTTCTTCCGCCGCGGAATCAACTCAATCTACATAACAGCGGTTCGCCCGATTCCGATCGAAGGTATTACAAAGACTGTAAGCGTTTGGATTGCCGGACGCAACCAGAACCACGACATTTACCTCTTGGTTCAGGACTATTTTGGACACGACTTTGAGTTGTACCTCGGAAACCTCGGATTCAGCGGATGGAAGCGCCTTTCTACAGCGGTTCCCCCGTCAGAGGACGGAGAGCACGGAATCGTACAGTCAAGCGCCTATCATGGAGACAGACCTGGACTCCGCATCCGCGGCTTTAGAATCGACTGCAACCCGATGCTTGCCCGCGGAACATACTTTGTTTACTTTGACGACCTTCGCGCCGTGACCGACCTTTACGACATGGAAAACCGCGACGAAGACGACATGGTTGACAACTGGTAATATAGGTTCTTAACCAATAAGGGCCGCCCGCAAAATAGGGCGGCTTTTTTATTGCGGCGCGATAATCTTATTCGCGCCGCAAAACGGCCGAGTCAAGGCTTTAAGCGCAGCGCGCCTTGGCCGGACGTATGGAGGTAATATGTTTGAGCAAGTGAAATTGGATTTTGATTACGGGGCCTTGGAGCCTACGATTGACGCTTTGACGGTTGAGACCCATTACGCAAAGCACCACGCAACTTACACCAAGGCTTTTAACGAGGCAGCCGAAAAGGCCGGCCTTGCGTCAAAGACCGCCGAGGAGATTTTGGCCGGCCTTGACTCTGTTCAGGACGAGGCCCTTCGCAAGGCCTTGCGCAACAACGGCGGCGGTTATTGGAACCACAACTTGTATTTTTCAACGCTCGGCCCCAATGCCGGCGGCGCTCCCCAAGGAAAGTTGGCCCAAAAGATAAACGAGGCCTTTGGTTCCTTTGACGCATTTAAAGAGAAGATTTCCGCGTTGGCGGTCGGCCAGTTTGGCTCCGGCTGGGCTTGGCTTAGCGTAAAAAAGGACGGTAGCCTTGTCCTTAGCCAAAGCGCCAACCAGGACAATCCGATAAGCCTTGGAACAGGCGACACGCCGATATTCTGCATTGACGTTTGGGAGCACGCCTACTACTTAAAGTACAAAAACCTCCGCGCCCAATACGTTCCGGAATTGTTCAACGTTGTGGATTGGAAAAAGGTCGCCGCGCTCTACGACGCCGCGATCCGCTAGGCGCCGCGCTGTTTTTTTATTAAGTAATAGTATCCGCGGCCCTCGTGGGGGACGCGGACAATTAGGCCGGTCTCGCGCAAGAGCCAAAGCAAGAGGTTCGCGCAAGGCGCGGCCTCTTTTTTTTGTTCGGCGATAAAGGCGTCGCGAACCGTCGCCGCGCAAAAGGGGATTGCTGCCTTTGCTTCGCGGCCTTTTTTGCTTGCGGCGGATTTTGGCCCTGCGCTTTGGTCTTGAAATACCGCGCGAGGAAGCAGGCCCAGCCAGTCTTCCTTGCCGTTCAGCTTCCAGCTTGTTCCAATTGTCAAAAGAGCCTTTCCGTCCTTTTGCCAGTTTTTCTTAAAGCGCCGCCTTTTGTTTTTGGACTGCTCAGGTATTTCGCAGGCGATTCGTTTTTCTTCTATCACAATCTCTGGGCAGATGACAGTGAGCTTTTTGTCCAGCAAAAAATCTTTTAGGCCCGTAAACTCTTTTAGCTCGGAGTAGAGGCTTTCTTTTTTAGGGCTTTTGCGGCGCGAGACAAGCGTTCCGTCGGCCGCGCGGGTCTCTATTATTTTTTCTTTTATTATCGGGTGAACGATTGTGACGCGGCGCTTTGCCGCCAATAAGCCGCGGACTTTTTCTTTTAAGGCGCCTACGTTTTTTGTTTGAATTTCAACGACCGTTCCGTCAGGGCAGGCCAAGTCGCATATCCAACGCTCCACTTGAACCTCTTCTTGGGCCGAAAATTGGACCGCGTAGAAGGTTTTTAACGCCTTGTGAAGTTGGCTTTCGTTTAGGGTATTTATCATATAAAACTATACAGATATTTTGCTGTTTTGTAAAAATTTCCTTCTTTTTTTACATTATCGGCGCTTTTTTTAGTTGACATTATCAAATTTTGGGGTAAAATAGTCATAAAGTGGATTTTTGTGGTAAAAAGTGGAATTTAGTGGCATGAACGGATTGACCGGCGAGTATTCGACAACATTGGACGAAAAAGGAAGAATCTCTCTTCCGGCCAAAATAAAGGCCGCCCTTGATTGCGGATCTTTGGTTGTCACTCGCGGCTTTGACAAATGCCTTTGGCTTTTTACTCCCGACGAATGGGAAAAAATCAGCTCTTCAGTAATGGAAAAGGCTTCGCCCTTTAATCCAAGGCACCGTTCGGTTTTGAGGCATTTGATCTCGCCCGCGACGGACATTGAGATTGACAAGAGCGGAAGAGTTTCCATTACGCAAACCTTGCGCGAAAGCGCCGGTTTGACAAAAGAGTGCGTGCTTTTGGGCGTGGACAAGTACATGGAGCTTTGGGACGCCCAGAGCTATGCCGAATACTTGGAAGCCAACGCTCCGTCAATTGACAGCGCGGCCGAAGAGTTGGGCGCGATTGTGTTTTGATGACTAGCCATCAGGGCTTGATATAAAAAAGGGTGGGGAAAATGACGCCGGTGCATGTTCCGGTTCTTTTGGCGGAATGTTTGGAGGAACTTTCGCCGGTTGGAGAGCCGTTTGAAAAAGACGCTTTTATGATTGACTCGACTTTGGGGGAAGGCGGTCATAGCGAAGCGTTCTTAAAAATGTATCCGGGCTTGAAGATTTGCGGGCTTGACGCCGACAAGGCGATTCAGGCTCGCGCTAAGGAAAGGCTTTCTGCCTTTGGCGACAGAATGTCTTTTTACAACGGGTGGTTCAATGATTTTTATTCTGACTATCCGCAAAACTTGCCTAAGCCAAACTTGATTTTGTTTGACTTGGGCATTTCGATTTTTCATTACGAATTGTCCGGCCGCGGCTTTTCGTTTAGGAATGACGAACCATTGGACATGAGAATCGATCCGTCCAAGGGGAAGAGCGCGGCTGACATTGTGAACGGTTTGAACGAGCGCGATTTGGCCGACTTGATTTACCTTTACGGCGAAGAAAAGCTTAGCCGCAAAATCGCTGCGGCAATCGTTCAAGCGCGCTCGGCGGCCAGGATTGAGTCCAGCGCCGCGCTTGCGCGAGTTGTTTCGGACGCGGTCGGAAGCCGATACGCGCGCGAAAAGATCCATCCGGCCACAAGGACTTTCCAGGCCTTGAGGATCGCGGTGAACGACGAGCTGGGGCATTTGCCGAGGGCGCTTTTTGACGCCTTTAACGTTCTGGCCGTCGGCGGAAAAATGGGAGTGATTACGTTCCATTCTTTGGAAGACAGGATCGTAAAAAACTTTTTCCGCAATTTGGGAAAAGAATGTGTTTGTCCGCCCAACGCTCCAAAGTGCGTTTGCGGAGGCCGGCCTTGCGCGGATGTTCTTACGAGGAAGCCGCTGGGGCCGAGCGACAAAGAGATAAAAGAAAACTCGCCGTCAAGAAGCGCCAAGCTTAGGGTGGTGAGAAAAATAACCGGCGCGGGCGAAAATCGCTTGGCTGGTTTGGAGGCGTGAGAGAAATGAAAGGACGCGATTTGATTTGGAAGATTGCCACGATAGTTTGCGCCCTTTTGGTTCCGCTGCTTTTTGCGTTGAACGCGATGCAGGCCGCGCGCTATATGAAAGTTCAAAATGAGGTCAAGGCCCTTGAACAAAGGCAAGTGGAATTGGTCGAAGAAAACAAGCGCTTGATAACGGACATAAGTTTGCTTTCAAGCGGAGAGCGTATAGGCAAGATTGCCGAAGAGGAGCTCGGAATGCGCAAGGCCGAGTCTGAAGAAATTGTGCGTGTGGAAATGAAACGTTAAAGTAAAAAAGATGGGTGGGGAAGAGATTAGGGCGAACAGCCTTTTGACATTTGACGAACTCTTGGAAAGCGTTTACGGAAGATACGTCGGTTTTGCCGGCGGCGGAGCCAACGTCTTTGGCTTTACTTCCGTCGCGACTGACTCAAGGAACGTCAAGCCCGGAAGCCTTTTTGTTCCGCTAATCGGCGAAAACCAAGACGGACACAAGTACATTCCCCAAGCGCTTGAAGCGGGCGCCACCGCCGTTCTTATAACCGATTCCGTTTACCAAAACAACGTAAAGCTTTACATGGATTTTGCGGCGGACAATTTGGACAAAACGTTCATCGCGGTTGAAAACAATTTGACGGCCTTGCAAAACGCCGCCCGCGCCTACGTTCAAAAGTTCCCCAACTTGATTAAAATCGGAATCACTGGTTCCAGCGGAAAGACAACGACAAAAGAAATTCTCGCTTCAATCCTAAAAGAAAAATACAAGGTCGTCGCGACCGAAGGAAACTTTAATTCAGAAACAGGCTTGCCCTTAAGCGTGTTCAACATCCGCCCGGAGCATGAAGTGGGCGTGTTTGAAATGGGAATGAACCGCAAGGATGAAATCGGCGAAATCGCCCGCGTCCTAGCTCCGAATTACGCTATCATCACCAACATCGGAAACGCTCATATCGGCATTTTGGGAAGCCGCGAAAACATCGCCGAAGAAAAACGAAAGATATTCAAGTACATAAAGGCCGACGGCGCCGCCTTTGTTCCCGACGAAGACGATTTTGCCAACTTTTTGTTGGAAGGCGTAAAGGGCAAGCGCGTTCGTTTTGGCAAGAACGTTTCCGAAAAGGAAAGCGGCGTAAAATTCATCAGCAACGACGGCATTGGCGGAACAAGGTTCTCTGTTGACGGGCAGGAAACCCGTTTGAGCGTTCCAGGCCTTTACAATTACAACAACGCGCTTGGCTGCATAGCCTTGGCAAAAACTTTGGGCCTTGACGCAAAGCAAATTTGCGCGGGAATAGAGAAGGTAAAGACAGTCGGCGGCCGCGGCAACGTGATAGCCATTAACACAAAGAAGAATTCCAAAGGGGAAAGTAAAAAAGTAATGTTGATGTACGATTGCTACAACGCCAATCCTGATTCAATGGAAAAGGCGTTGAATCTTTGCGGCTCGCTTGAAATAAAAGGAAGAATGATTTTTGTTTTGGGCGACATGAAAGAGTTGGGCTCGTCGTCCGCCGAAGAACATTCAAGAATTGGCGCTCTTGCCACTTTGAGCAAGCCGAACTTGATTGTCTTTGTAGGCCCGGAGATGGAAAACGGAGCCAAGGCAGCCAAGCTTTCGGGCTTTTCGAACGTCAAGTATTTTCCGACTGCGGACATTGACAAGGTCAGCTCTTGCATTTTGGAATACGCCAACGATGACGACTTTATTTTGCTCAAGGCTTCGCATTCGATGAACTTTGACATGATAGCGCAAAAAATTAACGCAAAGGAGGATTTGTCAGCTTAATATGGCAGGCTACAGTTTTTATCCTGACAAACCTCTTTCTCAATACAAAAAAGGCGACACGGGCTTGATTGTCTCCATCATACTGCTTTGGGGCCTTGGCGTCGGCGCCTTGTATTTTTGCTCTTCTGCTTACAGCGGAAAGATGCTTGGCGGAGAGTTCACGCTGGTAAAGAGACAGCTTGTCGCAAGCTTTGTCGGTTTTGCCGGCTTGGCCTTTTTTGCCTTTATGCCGCTTTCAAAAATCAGAAAGCTTTTGCCGCTTGTGATGCTTGTGACTGTAGTTCTCTTGCTGGCCACTTTTGTTCCCGCCTTTAACGAGGAGAGGAACGGAGCCAAGCGCTGGGTAAAGCTTTTGTTCTTTAGATTCCAGCCGTCGGAACTTGCCAAGTTTGCCTTGGTTTTGTACCTTGCCAATTTTTTTGACAAGTACCAAAAAGAAAAAGACAACGATGAACGAAGCGTCTTTCCCGCGGTAATGGTGATGACGCTTTTTGTCGTTTTGATTTTCGCCGAGCGAGATTTTTCCACCGGTTTGTTTTTGTTTTTGATTTGCTTGCTTTTGTTCTTTATCAGCGGCATCAAAACATTGTGGTTGATTCCGATGGCCGTGATAGGAATTCCGGCCTTGGCGATGATGATCGTTTGGGAACCATACCGAATGGAGCGCATCGCCGGTTACTTGCATCCTGAGCAGTTTGGCCAAGGGGTCAACTACCAGACCAACGCTTCTTTGCGCGCGATTAGCGCCGGCGGTTTTTGGGGGCAGGGCATCGGAAGCGGCTTGGCAAAGCTTTCGAGCATTCCGGAAGTTCAGGCCGACTATATTTTTGCCGGCTGGACAGAGGCCATGGGCTTTGTGGGCGTGGCGCTCTATTTTGTGATTTTGTGCGTTTTCGCTTACAGGGCCTTTAAGGTGTCCTTTGAGTGCCCAAGCCGCTTTGGAGCGATTGGAACTTTTGGCTGCGCGTCTGCCATTTTGTTCCAGTCTTTGGCGAACGTCGCCGTTGTTTGCGGAGCGATTCCTTCTACCGGAATTCCGCTTCCGTTTTTTAGCGCCGGCGGTTCGTCGATGATCGTGACCCTTTGCATGTGCGGCTTTATGATTAACGCGGCGCGCGGCGACGAAGATGTTGAAGATGTAATTTATAACGAAAAAGACAATGATGATCTAAAAGTTTTAAACGAGGCGGGAGAATATGAGCGATTATAGCGCTGTAACCGAATTTGACCAGTACGTGATAAGAAAGCGTCCGGCGGAAAAAACAGACGACAAGTTTTTTAAGATGATGAAAATTGTCGTCGGCGTTTTGTGCGGGCTTCTTTTGCTTGAAATCCTTCTTTATAAGTTTGTTCAGCCCAGCGTGCGCTCTTCGCGCGTCGTTTTTGAAGGCCTTAAAAGCTACACGGCCGAAGAGCTGACCCAGGAAATTCTTCCTTTTTGCCGCGCCAACTACTTTAGCTTTGACACAGCCGCCGTTGCCTCAAGGCTTTCGGCCGTAAGCGGAATTGAGTCCGTTGAAATCGAAAAGTGCTTTCCCGACAAGATTGTCGCAAGAGTCAAGGAAAGGGAAAGCGTCGCGATGACTTTTGTGAACGACAACGGAAAGACGATTCCCGTTCAGATTGACAAAAACTGCGTTTTGTTTGAGTGCGGCTCCGTTGGAGCGGACTCTTCCGTTCCGATTGTGTCTGGCATCCCTGTTGAATTCCTTTCTGGCGGAATGAGAATCCCCGCCAAGTACAGGACTTTGATCGACCAAATCGACCGCATAAGCTCGCTTCCGCAAAAGTATTTTGCCGCGATTTCCGAGATTTGCGTGTTGCCCAAAAAGTACGGCAACTATGAATTGATGATTATCCCCGTAAATTCGCGCGCGCGAGTTTTGACCGATAGAGCCTTGAATGAAGACGCGCTTCAGTATATGATGGTAGCGTTGGAAGTTGTAAACTCTATCGCGCCTAACGCCACCGAAATTGACTTGCGTTACGGCTCGGTTTCTTACAGAACGCCGCATGGAGGAAATCTTGAGTGATATTATAGTTGGCCTTGACGTTGGAACAAGCGTCGTTCGCGTGGCGATCGGCGAATTGACGGAAGACGGCAAAATAGAAATTATCGGCCTTAGCAGCAAAAAATCCCAAGGACTTAGAA
>JBGUQT010000157.1:0-3225 GCA_045131275.1 Treponema sp. | reverse complement strand
ACTTGCTCCAAGAAATGCTAAGGTCGTCGCTCGCGCTTTTGTTCTTGCCTTTTAGCTCAACGGTATAGTCTTGGGTGTTTCCGTTTACGATTCTTAAAAGGCCGCTTCCGACGAAATACAGAGGCTCTTCCAAAATCGCGTCCTTGTTGAGGACTTTGACAAGAATTTCCGTCGGATAATAAATTTTCGGGTGTGTGATTGTTATGACGGCGCTTCCTTCGGCTTTCGGCGTTATATGGGCTTCTCCCGCTATGTAAGTTGGGGCGGCGCTCTTTGAATAGTTTGTGCTTCCGTGAGTAGTGGCAAGTTCGATTACATCGCTAATTCCGTCAACTGGAGTTGACTTAACGCTCCATACAAAGTTGTTTTCGTCGCCTTCCTCTCCTCCTCTCAAAGAAACGTTTATTTTTGTGGGTTCCGCGCCGACTTTCGTTCTTACATAATTATCGCTTGTCGTTATGTAGCAAGAAGCGTCAACAGCGTCGGTAAGTTGCCCTGTGACAATCAAAAGGACTTCGCGCGAATATTTCGCCTTGTCGTGCGAAATGATGAGCTTGCAGCTTCCGTTCGCTTTTCCCTTAACCACGACTTGGTTTCCTACCCAAGAGACGATTTCTGCGGCGTTGTAGTTGTCAAGCGTGTATTTATAGTCGTCGATTGAGTATTGGCTCATGTCGATGTTCTTGAGCGTTGACGTGACTGTTTGTTGCGTTTCGCCGTCAAGAGTCGCCACCGTAATGTCCGGCTCGATGTAAACGTTTTTTACAATAGTGATTACGCGGCAAAGAATGTCCAAAGGATAAGGAGCGTCCGGGTGCGTGACTCGCAAAGTGCAGCTTCCGTTCGCAACCGGCGTTACGACGCATTTGTTTCCGTTTTTGGATATTCCAATCGGCGTAGTTCCTGAATCAACGTTCGTTATCTCCCACATAAAGCTTGAGTCAAGCGAGGTTTCCTTTCCGTTCACAAGCGACACGGACAGCGTTCTTTCTCCAGCGTCCTTGTTCATCGTTAAAATGTTGTCGCTTGTCGTTATGTATGTCATTTTTGTCGCGTCGCCAAAGACATAAACGCCGATGTAGTAAGGATAGGCGGCCTTTGTGTGGGTTACCTTGATTCTTGTGTAGCCGAGGTCTTTCGCGGTTATCATGCAATATTGGCCTGTAGGCTGTATCGTGGCGACCGTGTTGTTGTCGTTTGTCCAAGAATAGCCGTCAATGTCCGAAGCGTCGCCGCCGTAAAGCGATACGAACACTCTTTCAGTCACGCCGGGAGCCGTTTGCAAAACTGTCGTGTTTGAATAAATGTAAGGCTCTGTCGTTTCTTCGTAGCCCTCTTCGTAGCCGGAAACAGTCACGACGCAAGTGGCGTCTATTCCGCCGCCGGAGCAACGGAGAGAGGTCTGCCCTTCTTTTAGGCCTTTGACCGTCACGCCCCAATTCGAGGACGTGTCGCACTCGATTATGCTCGCGTCATAGCTCCAAGCGAGCTTGACGTTTTTTTGTTCCGTTTGCGGCTTAATGTTGACGGAAATGTAGTCGATTGAGCCGACTTTTAGCGCCAACGTGCTTTTCGCAAGCGTTAGGGAAGTTATGGACACCGACGGCGTTGAACTGCCGGAGTCTGTGAAGCTGTCAATCATGCTGCATGAATGAAAGCCTACAAAGAGCGTTGCCGCGCAAATCGCAACGGCAAGCCCAAGAGAAAAGACTTTGATAAGTCTGCCAATTTTTAGTTTGTCCATATTTTCCTCCTATGGTTTTATCTAACTCTCACGTAACGTCGTGTGACAGGATTTATTTGAACAGGCGGAAGCTCAAGCGGAGTGTTCGTTATCAGCTTGATTTCCGTTCCGGCCTTAATTTTAATTGTGGGCTTAATGTCCAGCGCGCGGTCAATCATTTTGTTTCCGATTTTAGAGCCTTGTGCGTAAACGTCCGCTATCATGTTTTTCATGTAGTCGTTGTTTGTCGCCTTCATGTCCTTCATCGCTTCGGTGTTTATCAACGAATAAACGGCGATCAAGCCAAGGGCTTTAAGCGTTTCCCAAGGGTGGTTGTTGACGAATCCTTTGTAGCCGGACGCACCCTGCTTGTCCACGCCGTTCATGTTGCCCAAAACAATTCTATATCCGTCGGGACGAATCAAAAGGTTCCAAGCGACTTGAACTTTGTTTTGGCCGTAAGAAACCGACGAATTGTAGGTTGCGTATAGCGTAGAGCCTTCGGGAATCAACAAAAGCGTGTTGTCGTAGCTTGAATAAACGTTTTCCGTCACTCTCGCGATTACAACGCCCGGATTGTCCGTGTTTATCGCGGTGACAAGCGCGCCGCTTATGATTGTTCCGTCCCAAAGCGAGTTGAACGGCATGTATTGTCCGCTTCCCGCTCCGTCCGTTCCGCTGGAATAGAACGCCTCTTTGTTCTGCTGGAAAGCGTCCGGGCCGCCGCTGGAGCCATACATTTGGTTTCGCATTTGGCTGCTCTGTTTCAACATTTGCGCGATGTATTCCTCTTTGCTTGGCGGCTGGTTTTGTTGCGGCGCGGTGTAGCCGTTTCCGTTAATCATCGCGTTTACGATGTTTTGGTTGGCGGCGGGAGAAGCCTGGCCTTTCAAGCCTTCTATTTTTCGAGGCGATTTTGAATTTCGCGTGTCCGGCCTCTCGCTTTTGTAGTTTCCGCTACCGACTGCGGCCACAGGAGCGGTTCCGACTTCGCCCTGTTTCGGCGGCTGTGCGAATTCGGGCAAGCTTTCAATCTCTTTTTCAATGTCCTCCGGCTTCTCTTCTTCCGTCTTGATTTCGGAAAAAGTGTCAACGGCGGCTTGCTCGTCGGAGATTTTCTTCTCAAAATCGACTTCGTATTTGCTGCCGGCTTTGTCCAGCTCCTTGTTCTTTTTGTCGCTTTTCCTTTTTCCGCCAAAAAGCATTACAATCATAATGATTACGGCGATGAAAATGAAAACGCATGCGAAAATCGTTCCGACGTTCATCTCGCGGGCTTCGCCTTCTTCCTCCGGCGGCAAAAGCGGCTCTTCTTCGTTGTCCAACTCTTCGTTGAGGTCAACGGAAGGCGTGTCTAATTCCGCGTCATCGAATTCAACTTTTCTCTTCTTCGGCTCTTCTTCGTTATTTTCCGTTTCCATCGGCAACCTCTTCGCTGGCGTTTTTCTCTATTTTTTTTGCCTTGGCGGCGCTGGTTTTCTTTTTGATGATTGTGACTTTTT
>JBGUQT010000156.1:0-5060 GCA_045131275.1 Treponema sp. | reverse complement strand
TTCCGTCAAAGTGGCCGCCGCCAAACGCGTCAAGGTAGTGCTGGGCCGGAGAGTCGTTGGGCTTGTCGGCAGCCTGGATTCCGCCTTCGGCCATCATTGTGTTGGCGTCGCCAACGCGGAGCTTTGTTACGAGCAAAACTTTGGCGCCGGCCTCGCTGGCCATAATCGCGGCGCTGGTTCCCGCTCCGCCTCCGCCGATTACAAGAACGTCAGTCTCGTAGTCAATGTGGCTAAGGTCGATTTTTTCGGGCTCGATGCGGGGCTTGGCCTGAAGCATTTCGGCCAATTCGATCGGGGCCTTTTGTCCTTTGTTGGGACCAATCTTAAGCTCCACAAACTGCTTCTTGATGCGGTCGGGGTGGAACTTCAAAAGCAAATCGTCTTTTTCCTCGGCTGTAAGACGAGCATGTTCAAACTTAAGGTTCGCTTCGCGCTTTTTTGCCACGATTTTCGCGGCTTTGTCAAGGTAATTTCCGTACATATTCGTCTCCTTCCTTATTTTTCAATCTCGCGAGTGTTATACAGATTCTTGATCTGCTTTTTGTCGCCAGTCGACATAGCGATAAGCTTTTTGATTTCCTTTTCGCACTTGCCGGCGTCGATTTCCTTTACGCGGTCAAGAAGGTGTTGGGCTTGCGGCTGCAAGTACTTTCCGTTGAGGCGGCGGGCAAGCTCGGCCACTTGCGGGTGGCTGATTCCGGCCGGACAGCGGCTAGAGCAGCATCCGCACATAACGCAGTCAAACGAAAGGTCGGCGCACTTGGCAAAGTCGCCGCGCTGGGCGTAAGCGATGTACTGCATTGTGTTCAATTCCTGCGGACAAGCGCGAGTACAGGCATTGCAGCCTACGCAAGAGTAAATCTCAGGATAAAGCTGCATCATGATCTGCTGCTCGGGCTTAACCTTGTTGATGTCGTAAACCTGCTTTACCAAGGGGAAGAACGGAAGAGTCGCGATGTACATGTCGTTCTCAACCTTCTTAGAGCAAGCCAAGCAAGTCTGAAGCTGGTTTTGTCCCTTGATGCGGTAGATTGTGGCGCAAGCTCCGCAAAAGCCGTTGCGGCATCCGCATCCGCGCTTAAGCTGGTAGCCGGCGTATTCCATCGCGTTCATAATCGTCAGTTCCGCCGGAACGTCGTATTTTTTTCCAAAAATGTAAATTGTGGCCATTTCCTTTTGTTCTGCCATATCGTTCTCCTATTTGTCTTAATACTCAGGCGGCAAATCCGCCAACTGCGTAAAACTGAACACAGGGCCGTCCTTGCAGACGAACTTGTTTCCTACATTGCACCTTCCGCACTTTCCGATTCCGCACTTCATTCGCATCTCAAGCGTTGTAAAGACGTTGTCGTCTTTAAAGCCAAGCTTTTTAAGAGCGTCAAGCGACAAGTGAATCAAAATCGGCGGGCCGCACATAATGACAGTCATGCTGGGATCCGGATTCATCTCGGTCACGTAAGGCGGAACAAAGCCAACGTGGCCGTCCCAGCCTTCTTCGGCGCGGTCAATCGTCAAGTCAAGCTTAAGGTTTGGAGCGTGGGCCCATTCTTCCTGAAGCTGCTTTAAGAAGACAAGGTCGGCCTTGCTTCTTGAACCGTAGATGACTTGGATTTTTCCGTAGTCGGAACGGTGGGCAAGCATGTAGTCAACGACCGAGTGAACCGGAGCCAAGCCGATTCCGCCGGCGATTACCAAGATATCCTTGCCTTTGAATGTCGTGTCAACCGGGAAGCCGTTTCCAATCGGGCCGCGGACGCAGATTTGCGTTCCGGGCTTGGCGGCGTGGAGCCAGCTTGTGACGCAGCCGCACTTTTTGATTGAAAACTGCTGGTATTCCTGAACCGTCGGTGAAGAAGTGATTGAAATCATCGACTCGCCCACTCCAGGAACGATCAACATCGCGCACTGGCCGGGCTTGTGCTCAAAGAGCTTCTTTCCGTCCAAGCCGACTACGCGGAACGATTTTACGTCGGGAGTTTCGTCGAACATTTCTTTGATTACTCCGACATACGGAATAAATGATTCTTGCTCTAGCATTACTTTCCTCCCAAATCGGCTTCGTTAAAAGCCTTGATTACTTTTACGATGTTCATGTGGATCGGGCAGCTGTCCAAACAACGGCCGCAGCCTACGCACATAAAGAGCTTTTCGTGGGCCATCGGATAGTAAACCAACTTGTGCATAAAGCGCTGGCGGAACCTTTCCTTTTGCGTAAGGCGCGGGTTGGCCGCGGCCATTTGCGTAAAGTCGGAATACATGCAAGAGTCCCAAGTGCGGCTCTGCTCGATTCCGTGGCCTGTGTCGTAGTCGCGAACGTCAAAGCACATGCATGACGGGCAAACGTAGGTGCAGGTTCCGCAGCCAAGGCATGACTCGCTGAGCTTTGCCCAAACGTCGGAATTGAAAAGCGTCATCATCGGAACGTTCTTGAACTTTTCCAAGTCAAGATGCGCGAACGGAAGCTTTTCGATCTTTGCCTTAATCGTCTTCTTTTCCGCGTCAACGGCGGCGGCGTCCTTTTCCTTAAGGGCGCCCTTCACGCTGTCAAGGAATTTCTTTCCCTTGTCAGTGTTGGCGTTAAAGTAGTAGTCGCCGCCGGCCAGCCAAGCGCTTACGTCGCCCGCGGGATTGGCCGCGTCCAAGCCGTAGCTTGAGCAAAAGCAGTTCTTGTCGGGATCCGAGCAAGCGAGAGTGATTACAATCGCGTGGTCGCGGCGGTTCTTGTAGTAGCTGTCGGTGGGAGTCATTTCCAAGTAAACTTTGTCAAAGATGTCAAAGGCCTTGGCGTCGCAAGCGCGGACTCCAAAGACTACAAAGTCGTCCAACTCTTTTCGGGGGTCTTCTACGGTGATGTTTCCCGCTTCGATTTTGTAGCCTACCATTTTTTCGGTCTTGGGGAAGAAAAAGTCCTTGGCGCTGCGGACTGTCTTTAGCGCTTCGGAAAGCTTCGTTCCCTTTTGCCATTTTTCAAAATTCGCTTTTCCGCTGGCGTTGTCAACGGGGAGGTAAAGCGTCTTGTCTTTTGCGATCGCCTCAAAGAGCGAATTGATTTTGTCTTTTGATACGCTAAGCATTATTCGCCTCCTTCTTCTTCAGGCGAGCGCTCGTAAACAACGCTCGGCTCCGCGTCGCCGGCTGTCCAAGTGAGCATCGGCGGCTTGGTCTCCATGTCGCTTCCCGCGATATAGGGGCCGTAAATTTCGTCGATGTCCTTGACGAACTTGCGGTTAAGAAGATGCAGCGGAATGTGTTCCGGACAAACGCGGGAACATTCGCCGCAGTCAGTGCAGCGGCCGGCGACGTGCCAGGCGCGGATGATGTGGTAAAGGCTTTCTTCAAACGGAACTTGCGCGACCTTTTGGCTTGTGTACAAGTTGTTGTTGTCAAAGACGCACTTTTCGCAAGTGCAGGCCGGGCAAACGTCGCGGCAAGCGTTGCATCTAATGCAGCGGCTGAATTCGTTTTTCCAGAACTCGTGGCGCTCGTCGGCGCTCATGTTCTGAATCTTTTCAACGCCCTCAAAGCGCGACGGATCTCCAATCGCCTCTTCGCGGGCCTTTCCGACAACCTCGTCGTAAACGACGTGCTTTTTGTTGCGGCAGTGGTCGCAGCCTTCGCCTTCCTTAACGCTTTCGTCCATCTCGCAAGAGCATGGAACGGCCACAACGTAAACGTCGTCGCGCGTGATTCTGTTTTCCTTTAAAAGCTGGCAGAACGAGTGAGTGTCGCCTGGCTTTAGGAAGGCCAAAACCTTTTCGTTAGGAATCGGAGCTTCCGCGGCGTTGGGGTCGCGCTGCTTGGCCATCGCATTGTTTGTGCGGGTCGTTGTCTTTGCAGTTTCGATGGCGCGGGTAATCTTTACCAAATACTTTGAAAGGTTGGCCTTGCAGTATTTGTTAAAGACAAAATTCTTTTCCAAATCGGCCGCGTCCTTAAAGGTAGAAGGAGTCACGTCCTCGTCAAAAAGGCCGCGTCTCCAACCGATTACTTGCTGGACGGCGCCGGACGCCAACTTTTCCTTGGCGATTTTAATCAACTCGGAAGTTAGTTCTTGCATCGTACGTCCTCCAACTTCTTGTTTTCGCCAAGGGCTGTGATTTTGGCTACAAAGTCGTTCATAATTCCGGCAAAGCGGACGCCTTCCGCCGCCGAACACCATTCAACCCTTGTGCGGCTCTTTTCGATTCCCAAAAAGTCAAGCATGCTAAAGAGCAAAGTCATTCTTCTGCGGGCAAAGTAGTTGCCAGTAGAATAGTGGCAGTCGCCGGGATGGCAGCCGCACAAAATCACTCCGTCCGCTCCGCGCTGGAAGGCTCTCAAAATAAAGAGAGGGTTCAAGCGGCAAGAGCACGGAATGCGGATAATCTTTACGTTGGCCGGATATTCCAAGCGGTTGTTGCCCGCAAGGTCGGCTCCGGCGTAGGAACACCAGTTGCAACAAAAGGCAACGATTTTGGGCGTCCAGTTTGTGTTTGTTGTTACGTTCTCGCTCATAGTACTGCGTCGACCTCCGCCAAGATTTGTTTGTTGCTAAAGCCCTGCAAGTCCATGGCTCCGCTGGGACAAGCGACTGTACAAGCGCCGCAGCCTTGGCACATGGCCGAGTTGACTTGCGAAACATGGCGCGTGATTGTCGTGCGGTTGGGGCCGCGGAAATCCTTGTCCACATAACTGATGGCTCCGTAAGGACAAACGTTCTCGCACTGGCCGCAGCCGTTGCAAGCGTTTTCGTCGGGCTTTGCGGTGCAGGGGTTGTTCTTGAGCTTGTCCTTGACCAAAAGGCAAATCGCCTTCGCGGCCGCTCCCGAAGACTGGGCGACCGTTTCCGGAATGTCTTTTGGACCCAAGCAGGCGCCGGCAAGGAAGATTCCCGCAGTGGGGCTTTCTACCGGGCGGAGCTTTACGTGGGCTTCCAAGAAGAAGTCGTCGTTGTCCATAGAAGTCGTGAGCATAGTGGCCAGCGGGCGCGCTGTTTCGTCGGCTTCCAAAGAGCCGGCCAAAACTACCATGTCCGCTTCGATGTGAACTTGCTTGTTCAAAATCAAGTCGCTTCCCTGAAC
>JBGUQT010000155.1:0-2561 GCA_045131275.1 Treponema sp. | reverse complement strand
GGCGGGCGGAACCGGCATTTACCTTGGAAAGATCGCCTCGCAAAAATACGCTCCCAAAGAATTGTCGGACGCGGCCAAGGAAGCCGGCAAAGAGGGCGGAATCCAGCTTGCCTTGATAAATGGCGGCTCCTACGATCCCGATCCGGGCGATTCCATCCGCATCCATAAAAAGAACGACACCGGCCGCGAAAGCCACAAGGTGCGCTATGTCGAAACCGACAAGCAGGGCAGGCGCTGGATAGACATTCCAGGCGGCTTTGGAGTTGACGACGAAGTTTACCTTTTGCAGACAAAGTCGATGTCCAAGAGATATCCGCGCGCGCTGCCCAACGATTTGGGCCCCTACAACCACCAGCCCCGCGACGAAAAGCTTCCGATAATGGACTTGACTCCCGTTCAAAAGGGCGAGCTGGATTACTTCCCAGAAGGAACCTATGTCCAAGTTTCGTCTGTGGCCGACGTCTTTGCCGCGCAGGCCTTGAATCCTGTCCGCATGATTTTGGAGCTTAACTCAGAAAGCCTTTACGACTTGCTCAAAAAGAAAACCGTTTTGCCGTTTTCAAAAAAGCAAATGATTTTTTCATTGGATCCATTTTGCCCTCAAGGAATAGAAGACGAGCGGGCGGCGCAAATTTCCGAGTTGGTCGAAATGGGCTACAAGACCTTTATCGCCAACAACTTGGCCCAAGTTTCAGTCTTAAGGCAAAAGGGCGCCAAGGTTATCGCCGGCCCCTACTTGTACGCCTTTAACCGTTGGGCCGTCTCTTGGCTTGAAAACCTAAATATCGGAGCCTTTGTCTCTCCCTACGAAAATTCAAAGAAAAACCTTGAAGCCGTCTACGAGCAAAAAGTCCGCGACCGCGTTTTGCTTCCGGCTTACGCTTATCCGGCCTTGTTCAGAATGCGCTTTAAGCTGCCCAAGGAATACGACTTTACTTACTTTAGCGACAAGGAAGAAGTCGCCTTTAAAGTCAACTCAACCGCCGACGGCTCCTTTGTAATGCCCGAGGCGCCCTTTAGCATCGTTGACAAAACCGAAAGCTTGAAGGCTTTGGGCTTTAAGCGCTTTTTGCTTGACTTTTCAAAAACAAAAGTCGGCCGCCAAGAAATCAAGGCGGTGCAGTTGTCGCTTGCAAAGCAAAAGCCCTTGGAAGGAGTCTCGCGCTTTAACTGGAAGGAAGGCTTTTACACAATCTCGCCGGAAGACTACAAGGCCCGCTACGACAAGGGCGCGGACAACGCTCCCGCCCAAGCGATGGGCAAGGGCAGGAGCGCCCCAAAGGGCAGGGCCGCCGCAAAGGCCGGCCCAAAAGCTTCTAAAACTGGACGACCTCCTCGCCGTCGTCGCTAGAGCTTGCGGCGGCTTGGGCCAACGCTTGCGCCGTGGCTTCCTCGGCGGCGCTTTCGTTTTCGGCGGCTGAGGCCTGAGATTCGTCGGCGTCCTCCTTGTTAAAGCGCTGCTTGAACTCAACTTTTTCGGCGATGATCGTCACGCGGCTTGTGTTCTTGCCTTCGGGCGTTGTCCAGCGGTTTTGCTTAAGGCGGCCCACGACGCTAAGGCCGCGGCCCTTTTGGCTGAACTTGGCGCAAATCTCGGCCAGTTTTCCAAAAGTCTCCACGTCAAAATACGAAACCTCGTTTTCGTATTCGCCGGACGCGGCCTTTTTGTAGTAATGGTTCACGGCGATCGGAATTTTGCAAATCGGAAATCCGCTCGGCGTTGTCCTAAAGTTTGGCTCCCGCGTAATGTTCCCCTCGACCACAAGACAGTTGATGTTGTTCATAATGAACTCCTTAAAAAATAGATTATGAAAAGAAAGCCAACAGGCGCTTTTCGCTTATTAAGATATAAGCGACATGGGGAAAAATTTGAATTTTTTGAAAAAAAATGAATTTTTTTTGAGAAATTTCCGAATTTTTTGACTAGTACTTTGCCGCTAGAGATTTTTCACAAGATAAATCATGTAGAGCTGAACGTAGACATAAAGCGAATCTTGGTCGGTGATCTTTTGCATGTTTGGAGTCTTGCAAAGAGTTTCGGCCAAGTCTTGGATTCTGTCAATCGTAAAGCTTTGTCCGCTTATCGTGCGCAAAACTTTTCGCATGTAGTCGCGGATAAGCGAGTTGACGTCCTCGGTAAGATTCAAGTAAGCCTGCTTGGTCAACATTCTGTTCCACTGCTTTTTGTAAGAGTTAAGCTCGCGCTCGATTGTCGAGCCTTCGGGAACGATGTTGTTCTCGACTTTTTTGGCGGCGCTGACAAGGGCGTCCTTGCGGGATTCGCTTTTGTGGCTTGCCGGCCTTCGCTCTTCGGAACTGTCGTCCGCGCCTTCGGGCTGGTAGACGGCGTGGGCGCTCTTCTTCTTTTTCTTGGCGGGCTTTTTGTTGAACAAGCCGATCAGCCAAGAGAAGAAGGGGATCGTGTACCAGAAGGGCAAGAGAATTTTTGCGTTGGCCAAAATCGTCTGCCTGTTGAGCATTAACAAAGTCGAGTAGGGCAAAAGGTTGTCGCCCAAGAAAAGGTTGGCGGAGTTTCCGACCTTGTTGGAGCGCGCCATCTC
>JBGUQT010000154.1:0-1853 GCA_045131275.1 Treponema sp. | reverse complement strand
CTCAGTCATGTTCTGCGATTCCTCCCGATATTTTTAGTATCAAGAGGCGGCCTGCCAACACTGTGGCGCTTCACTATTACCATATATCTTTTTTTTCAAAAAATTCGTTTTTTTTGGAAAAAAAAGAAAAAATTTTCCATTCCTGTTCACACTATACCTCTGTTTTGCTATTTTTTTTACGAATTTTGCAAAAATTCGCGCGGAACTTTTAAATATCCTGTTATATTTGCCGGAAATTTAGCGAAATTTAGCCTTTTTTTAAAAGCAAACCTCTAAAAAAAACGGAGGTTTTTTCATTATGAAAAAATTGATTGGCGCTTTGGCGCTTGCTGCTATGGTAGCTGCTTCAGCTTTCGCTGAGGTTTCTTTTGGAGCTTGGGTTTGCAACCTTCCCTCACTCATCGCCTCTGACGGCGACGGAATCAAGGGTGGCGCCGCAAACAACCCGTGGGGTGGCTGGAGACCGGCTCGCGCCGACATCCGCTTCAACTCTGACGACGGAAAGGCCGGAATGATTTTGGGAGTCTACACAGACTTCTTGAATGACAAGGGCGAAATCGCTAAGGGTTGGTCACACTCTGACAACACTTTGATGTGGATCAAACCGATTGACCAGATCACTCTCTCTCTCGGTTCACACGACAACTTCTTCGGCACACGCTCAGACCTCTGCTACGGCTCATGGAACTGGCTCCGCCCGGAAGCCACAACGAACAACGTTCGCTGGGGTGAAGGAATCACATTCGACGCCAACGCTGGTTGGAGAGATCACGGACTCGGATTGCAGATCGTTCCGATCGAAGCTTTGAAGATCTTCGCCTTCGTTCCGCTTGACGGAAACATCAAGACATTGGACAAAGTATTCGGCAAAGGCTGGTACGGCGCCATGTACACAATCGACGGCATTGGTAAGATCAAGGCTCAGTTCGTAGCTGCCTACGACGAGAACGCTGCTGGAAAGAAGACTTTGGGACGCATCGAAGCCGCTTTCGACTTGACAGGAATCGACAAGCTCTATGCCACATTGGGCGTTCGCTTCAATGTTAAGGACAGCGACCTCTACAATAAGGGAGACGAGATGTTCGGTGTAACTCTTGGTGGATCTTATGGAATCACAGAAGCTTTCAAAGTTTCTGCTGACTTCTCTATCGCTATCCCCAAAGACGGCGACATGGGATTGGCCTTCGGCGTTGGTCTTGACTACGCTGTAACTGACGCCCTTGCCCTTACAGCCGACGTTCGCATGTTCATGCCCAACAACGATGCCAACTCTATGATGAGCTTCCTCGTTGGAGCCACATATGCTTGCGGATCTAACGCTTCATTGGGACTTGGTTTCCAGGCCGCCATGCAGATGGGTGACAAGGTTAACGTTAACCCGACACAGATTAAGTACGTTAAAGCCGCCACAGTTGACGGAGAAGCCAAGAAGTTCGTCTTCGCTGTACCTCTCCGCTTCAGCACATGGTTCTAATCTAACTACTTAGTTTAGTCCAATAAGCCGCTCCTTTTGGAGCGGCTTTTTTTTTGCATTTTTCCTTGACTTTTGGTGATAGGTGTGATACTATTAAAAGTAGAGAAGCGCCACAGTGATGCGGCCGCCTCTTTTGTGCTTTTGTAAAAAGCCTGTCCGAGACAACACACCTGCGGGCAGGCTTTCCTTTTGCTTACCTAATCAATTGCTTGAAGAGGGTCAGCGCTTCAACAATCAAAGACAAAATTGCGACGGCAAGCGTCGCGCGTTCGTACTTGTTCATGTCGAGCGGTCCTCCCGATATTTTTAGTATCAAGAGGCGGCCTGCCAACACTGTGGCGCTTCACTATTACCATATATATTTTTTTCAAAAAATTCG
>JBGUQT010000153.1:0-51451 GCA_045131275.1 Treponema sp. | reverse complement strand
TTGACGTTGTGCGCGGACTTAATTCCGAAATCCGCAGCAATCAAGTCGGAACGCAATTTCAAATCCGCTTGGAAGAGCAGCAGGACGTTTTCTTGATCATCGTCGCTCCCAAAAGCCAAATGAAAGTTGACGTTTACGAAAGCAAGGGCGTTAGGAGCGCCGTCGAGGATTCCTACAATATGGACAGCCCCGGCTCTTGGCTTTTGGTCCGCTCAAAGAAAGACGGCTCTCCTGTTTCGGTCCGCTACTATTTTGCCAAGGACGCCGGCGTTTACGTTCAGTTTAGGCCCAACCAAGAGGGCAGGTCCGCGCTTGCCGACATGGTAATCTTTGACAATTACGCGGCGCGCGGAGTTCCGCTGGGAACGCCCTTCTCGACATTTTACACCGCTTCGTTCGCGCAAGTACAAGCGCTTACAAAAAAGAATTTGCCGTGGAATTCCGTCGAGCCAAAGACAGGCCTTTACGACGACACAATCGTAATGATTCAAACGACAAGGTCTTTGCTTGATAAAATTTCTTACGAGGACGACGCGGCCTATAACGAAGAAGGAAAGCCTGTTTCCATAAAGAACGGCCAGGCCCGCTACGTTCCCGAAGGGCTAAGAAAAAAACTGACGCTTTCTTCGCCGGGCTTTGTAAAGTGGATTTGCGACGGAATCGTTGAGCCTTTGGCCGGAAGCTATTTAAAGTTAAAGCCCTTGGTTCAGCCTACCTTTGACGTGAACCCGACAGGCTCAAAAGGAATTATGGGCGCCAACTACAGCACAAGCTTTAGCCTTGATTGGACGCGCAACTTGGCGGCGGCCGTTTTGAGCGTCCGCAACAACAAGACGATTTTGTACAAGGATTCGGGCGTTGACATTTCAATCGAACCCTTTGCCGTCCGCTGGACCGACAAGGGCTTTCAAAACGCCGCCGGCTACATCGCCAACACCGGCTACCGCGTTCAGTACCTAAAGCCGCTCCTTTACGTTTTGGCGACGCGATATCCCCAGTACTTTTATCTTGCAGCAATCAGGCAAACAGCCAAGGGCAAGACCGGAAGCGAATACAGCGTCTTTAACGACGCGGCGGCGATTTTTCCGTACTTTGACGCCGACGGAAAATTCAAGGCCGTGGTTTTTTATGACGGCATCGAATATTCTTTGCAGCAGTTCTGCGCTTCCTTTGACGCGGCCAACGACTCTTTCATTCATCTTGCAAGGGTAAAGGCCACTTCAAAATTCTATCCGCAGGAGCCGGTTAAGGAAAAAGAGAATGATTGAAGGAATTAAAGTCATAGCGTTTGACATTGACGGCACTCTTTATCCCGCGTACAGGCTGAACGTTCGCATCGTTGGGCACTTTTTTTCTTACGCGTGGGAATTCTTTCACTTTGGATTGATCCGCCGCCAGCTAAGAAGAACCGCTCCGCTTCCAAACTTGTTTGAGTACCAGGCGCGCCTTTTGGCCCAGCGACTTAAGGTGGATTCGGAAACGGCGCAAAAAATTCTTGACGACATGGCCTACACAGGTCTTGCGAAATATTTTAAGAACATAAAGACCTATGAAGACGTTTATGAAACTTTCGTAAAGCTAAAGGAAGCGGGATACAGGCTTGCCTTGCTTTCGGACTTTCCGCCGGAACAAAAAGGCGAGCTGTGGGGCCTAAAGCCGTTTTGCGACAAAATTCTTTCAACCGAAAAGATCGGCGCCTTAAAGCCGTCTAAATATCCGTTTGGAATCTTGGCGATGGAGCTGGGCGTAAAGCCTGAGGAAATTCTTTACGTCGGCAACAGCGCCAAGTATGATGTGTTGGGAGCGAAAAACGCCGGAATGAAAACGGCTTACCTTGAGCCCTTGTGGCGAAGGTTGTTGCATAAGCCGCTAAAGGCCGCGGACATTTCGTTCAGAAATTATCGACAGTTTCAAGAAATTGCGCTAAAATAAAAGTCACTCAGTGGGTGGGGAAAAATGGAAATAGTTATAATTCTTATCGCAGTCATCATTTCTACGGGAATCGCTTTTGCGCTCCGCATGGTGGATCGCGACAACAATTCAATGGACAAGGTAAAGCGTTACGCCGACAAGCGCCAAGATGATTTGGGAAAGTACCTTGACGCGCGCTTCCAAAACATGCGTTCGGCGGCGGCGGAGCTTGAAACAAAAAAAGACCAAGCTGTGGCCACTATAAAGCGCCTTGCCCAAGAAATGGAAGGCTACCAAAGAATCATCGCCAGCGTTCAAAAGGACAAGAGCGCCGCTGAGCAAATCGAGCAAAAAGTCAACGACTACGGCAGGGCCATCAGCGAGCTTAGCGAAATGACCGCCGCCGTTGAGGAAAACCTTAAGCGGGTAAAGCAAGAAGGCTTGGTTGTTGACACCGTTCGCGCGCGCATCAAGGAAAACGCCGACAATATAGATAAAATTTCAAAGAGCATCCCCCACGTTGTAAGCGACTTTGAAAAAGTCAACGCCCAACAATTGCGCTTGGTCGGCGCCGACATCCTTAAAAAGGTTGACGAGCGCGTGGCCGACGTAAAGAGCCGCGCCGACCAGATTGAGTCCACCACAAAAGAAGCGGTAAAGCAAAACCAAGACGTTTTAAAGTCAATCAATTCTTCGGTTAACGGAATCTACGCCGCGGCCGCCGACAAGGTAAAGAAGCTTGAGGACGACGCTTTTGCGAAGCTTTCTGAGCAAGCCAAAAAGCGCGTGGAAGACTACAAGGCCGAGATCCGCTCAAACGGCCAGCAAGTAATCAACGAGTTCAACGCCGACATCAACGATAAAATCAAGGCGGTCCGCGGACAGGTGGACGAGTCGCTTGGCGGAATCAAGGCTTCGGTAAGCAAGTACGCCAGCGAGATTAAGGCCAGCGTCAACGCCACCTTGTCCGAAACCAAGCGGACTACCGACGAGCTTGCCCGCGAAAGTTCCGGCAACGGAAAGGCCCTTGAAGGAATCCGTTTGAGCTTGCAAAACCAAGTGGAAGACATTCAAGAAAAGTACGACGGAATGTATTCAGACTTGATGGGAAAGATAGAAGAAAAAGAAAAGCTTGCGTATGAAAAATACACCGAGGCCGCCAAGGCGCACGTTGAGGCTTACAAAAATTCCGTCAACGAAAAGGTGGAGACTTACAAAACCGGCATAACCGAAAAAATCGCCGGAATGCAAGAGGCGATCAAGAAGACCGTCGCCGACCTTAAAGAGCATACGGTCACCGCTTCTCAGGACGCCAAGGCGCAGATTGCCGAGCTTAAGGCAGTCAGCTCTGCCGCGGTTGAAGAAGCCAAAGTTTGCCGCGCCACTGTTGAAGAATGGAACAAGCAGGCCGGCGACCAGATTGCCGATTACGAAAAGCGCGCCAACGAAAAGTTGCTTGAAGTTTCGACTAGGTTGAACGAGGCCGTCAACAAGGCGATCGCCAGCTACGACGAACGCCAGATCAACGCGATGACCGAGCTTGACAGCGACTTGGAAAAATACAAAAAGGACATGCTTTACAGATTCTCCAAGCTTGAGACAAGCGGCGGCGACGTTGACGGTTTGGAAAAGACTTTGCGCAAGTCTATGGCCGAAACCGAAAAGCGCGTCTTTGAAGACTTTAAGGTTTTTGCCGACGCTCAGAAAAAGCGCCAGAACGAGTTTGAAGTTAAGATTCAGGAAGACTCCGACAAGATTTCCACACAGATTCAGGATATCGAAAACACGATGGACGACTTGCGCAAGGAAGCCGTTAGCAGAACCTCGGAAAAGCTCACCAGCTTTGAAAACTCCTTTGACATTGACATCAAGAACCGCGGCGACGCGATTGACGAAAAACTCAACGCTTGGAAGCAGGGCTTTGACGACAAGATTTTGGGCTTCCAAAACAGCTACGAGACGGAACGCATCTCAACGGAAGAAAAATACAACGAGGCGCTTAAGGAACGCTTGGCCGCTTTTGAAAAGAAGTTTGACGACCAGGTCAAGAAAACCGCGATGGCTGTCCAGACAAACCAAAGCGACCTAAAGGAGCAGTTGGCCGAAATCCGCGAAAACATAAAGGAATTTTCAAAGTCCTACAAGGCCGAGATTCAAGAGACGCTTTCGGAAAGCGGAGTGGAAATCAACGAGCAGACAAAGCGCTTTTCAGCCGAAATCGAGGAGCGAATGTCAAAGTTGCAGGAAACTGTTTTGGCCGACTTGGAAAAATTCAAGCAGGACAGCGAAACCCAGCAGCAGCTTAGCGTCGCGACAATCGAGACCGCTTTGGCGGACTTTAGTTCATGGAAAGAAAAGTTCGCGCGCCAGCTTGCCGATTCCAACAAGATCTTTGAAGACAGCTTGGAAGAGTTTAAGGAGTCGTCAAAGGCAAAGCAAAACGACGCGCAGATTTTCATCAACGATTCGTTTGAGGAATTTCGCAACGACGCTCTTACCCGCCAGCAAGAGATTTTGAGCTCTGTGGATGAGTTTAAGGAAAGCGTCGAAACGCGCCACCACGACATTGAGGAATTGATCGAAAGCCTTGACAACAAGACTAGCTCATCGCTTGAGGAATACCAAGAAAAGTCAGATTCAATTTTGTCAGAGCTTCAGACAATGTACGAGGAAATGCTTGAAAAGACTGAGGAGCGCGTGCAAAACCAAAACGATTCAAGCGAAAAGAAGCTTAGAGCTTTGGCCGCCGAGCTTGAAAAAACCAGCAATGAAAACCGCAAGCGCCAGACGGAATTGGTTTTGCAAATGCAGAACGATTCCAACGACTTGCAGACAAAGATCGACGACTTGCAAAAAGAGTTGAGCGGCGTCATAAACCAAATGAAGAATTACGACACCGCCAGCGAAATGAAGCGTCAGCTTGACGTTAAGATTTCAGAAATCGCTGGAAGCTTTGAGCGCCTTAAGGAATTCCAAAAGACCGCGGACGTGTTCAACAAGCAGTACGACAAGCTTGAGCAGATGAACGAAGACGCCGCCGAGCGCCTTGAAGCCTTTAAAGCCGGCAAGAGCCAGATTGACGAGCTTGAGCGCAACTACAACCGTCTTGTCGCTTTGGCAGGAACTATGGACCAAAAAATCAAGAGCTTGCAGGACACAAACGACGACTTGCAGTCGCTTGAAGTCAAAGTCCGCCAGTTCCAAGACAACCTTGCCGGCCTTAGCGTCAAGTACGACCGCATCGACAAAAAGAGCGAGACAATCGACCAAGTTGCCGGCGACGTTGACGAGGCATTTGAAAACCTTAAGGATTTGGAAAAGCGTTTGGAAAACGCCGCGCGCCAAGTCATGTCGCTGCCCGAAGAAATCAAGGACGCCCAAGACAATGTGGACAAGCTTTTGGAAAACACAAAGCGCATCGACACCGCCATGGACAAGTTGGATTCATTGCAGGAAATCCTTGACGAAACAGAAAAGAGAATCGACAAGGTCACCCGCGACCGCGAAGGAATTGTCAACAGCGAAAACCGCTTGTCAAAGCTTTCAAAGGACATCGACTCAAAGTTCAATGTTTTGGAAGACATTACAAAAGCCGAAACTTCAAAGAAGACAACAAAGTCTTCTTCTATAACGCCTAGAAAGCGCGAGAACGTAAAGACGCTTAAGCAGCAAGGTTGGCGCGTTGAGGAAATCGCCGACAAGTTAAAGTTGACGGAGTCAGAAGTTCAATTGATTCTGGACACGGATTTCTGATCATAAGATTTAACCCCGCGCTTGCGGGGTTATTTTTTTGCCAAAAGGCAAACGGCTTCTGTTTCAACCGCTTGACAAAGACCGACGGGACCCACGCGCTCGCCGGTCTTTGCTTTTACAAAGACTTGGCTTATGTCCACGCCCAAAACGCGCGCGATCGATTGGCGGACCTTTTGCCGATGGGGCAAAAATTTTGGCTCCTGCAATTTTACGACGCAATCAAGGTTTTGCAATTCCCAGCCGGCGGCGCGGACGTCTTTCCACGCCGCTTTTAAAAGTTTTGCCGAGTCGGCGTCTTTCCATTTGTCGTCTTCGGGCGGAAAGTAGCTTCCGATGTCGCCAAGAGCGGCCGCTCCCAAAAGCGCGTCTGTAATCGCGTGAAAGAGCGCGTCGCCGTCGGAATGTCCGTCCTCGCCCTTGTCGTAGGGCAGAACGACGCCGCCTAGAATGAGCGGGCGGCCGGACACCAAGCGGTGCAAGTCCGTTCCCAGTCCTATGCGGAAGGCGGGCGCGGTCGGGGCGGCTTTTTGGGCTTGCCGAGAATTTTGATCCTGACCAAGATTGCGGCCGCCTGCGTTATAGGAACGGTATGTCGCTTCGCTAATTTTGCTAGAGGAAATGATTTCACTGCGCTCTTGCGAGCGCTGGCAATCAAGGCCCGCGGTGACGTCTTTGGGGTAGGTGATTTTTATGTTCCCAGGCTCGCCGGGGATGACGCGCGTTTTTTTGGCGGAATACTTGTCCCAAATTTCCGTGTCGTCGGTAAAGGCCGCGTCTTTTTCTTTGGCCGCCTTTTTGTGGCATTCCAAAATCTCCGGGAACAAAAATCCTTGCGGAGTTTGAACGGAGGCCAGCGACGAGCGCTTTAGGTGGCGCGCAATTTTGGAACGGGAATCCATTTCCTTTTGCGTTTCGACAGGCTGCAATGCCGGAACCGCCGCGCCGTATTTGAGCGTGGCGGAGACTGTTTTTTTGACCAAGGATTGAGTGATAAAGGGACGCGCTCCGTCATGGATAAGAACAAGGCGCGGCGAATCTTTGGCTTGCGAGCCGTTTTTGGCGGCTTTGGCCAAGGCCTTTAGGGCGTTAAAGACCGATTGCTGTCTTGTGTCGCCGCCCGGCGTAAAGATTACGTTGACGCCTTGCGACAGTTCCTGTACGAGCGGATTTTTGTAAAGGGCTTTCTTGGCCGCGGCCAAGTCGTTTTTGGGGTGGACAATAATAATTGTTGAAAATAATTTTGTCTTTAGAAAAACTAAGGCGGCCTCAGACAAAACTGAGCCGCCGTTTAAGGGCAACCATTCTTTTTTGCCAAGCTCTCCCATTCTGTTGGAAGCGCCGGCCGCCACAATGACGACCGCGTTATTAGTTGTAGTCGTCGTCCTCGTCGTCAAAATCTTCTTCTTCCTCGGCGCGGCTTTCAAGCGATTCCTCGTCGTCTTCGTCCTCGTCGTCATCATCATCGTCGTCGTCGCGGCCCTTGGAATCGTTGTCGTCCATGTTGAACTCATCGTCATCGTCGTCGTCCTGGATCAAGGCGCGCTTGATTTTTGGAGCGGCTCCCGGCGGCTCAAGTTTTGTGTGAACCATTCCCTCAACGTCCTTGGGATCCTTTCCCAAAGCTATGGCGATTTCGTCAATCAAAAGGGTTCTGGCGCTGTCGTAAAGCTTGCGTTCCTGAATCGGCAATTCCTTTATCTTGCTGCGATAGTAAAGGCAGCGGACGATTTTGGCGATGTCCGCAATCGTTCCTTTTTTGAGCAAATCCAAATTCATTTGGTAGCGCAGCTTCCAATCGCTGGTGATGGGCTCAAAGTCTTCGCTCAACAGGTTGAGCGCCTTTTTGGCTTCTTTTGCTTCCACAATGGCGCGGATTCCCAAGTTTTTGGCATTGTTTACGGGAACCATTACAACCATGTCAGAGACTTCAACGTAAATTTTATAGTAAAGTGTCTTTTCGCCGTTAAATTCTTTTTCAAAAATCTCAGTGATTACGCCAACGCCCTGGCTTGGGTAAACGATTTGCTGTTTGACCTTAAATTCAGTCTTTTTTCTTGTAGCCATATAAAGGTATTATAGCGCTTTTTTGGTAAATTTGCAAGCAAAACGCGCTTTTGCTAGTGGAAATATTTACTCGCCTCTCGCGAGGCGTACTAGCAATATCACATTTTTTTGAAAAAAATCAATCTCCGTGAACTTCGTCGATAAGCGCTTCGTACAAGAGCATCAAGTCTTTGTTGGAACGGCGGAGCGCGCCGGCGATTCTGCGCGAAATTCTGTACATTACATGGTAGCCCAAAAGCGGCTCCGCGTCGCAAAGGGCCTTAAACTGGTCGCCCTCAAGCTTGAGCGTTTGGCAGTCGGTAAGGGCGTATATCGAGGCGGAACGGGTGTCCTTGTCAACAAGCGCCACTTCGCCAAAGAAAACGTTCTGCTCGGTTGCAAGGTTGGCCACGGCGAATTGGTCGTTGTTGGGCGTTTTTTTTCGGGCTTGAACGGTTCCGTCGTAAAGGATGTAAAGGGTGTCGCCGATGTCGCCTTCTTGGATAATCACTTCGCCGGCGGAAAATTTTACCGGCTCCAAAATTTCGCAAACGCGCTCCAAAAGGCGCTTGTGTTCCTCGTCGCTGGGATTAAGGTCGGAAAAGATTTCCAGCTTGGCGAGTTTTTCTATAAGTTCTGGCTTTGCTTCCATAGTCGCTGTTCTCCTTTTTGTTTCATTCGCCGCTAGAATAATTTCCGTGAATGAAAATCGCCTTTGAGCTTTCCGGGATGACGTAATCGCTTGGCGGATTGAATACCGGTATGTTGCTCTTTAATGTCTTAACTTTCTTCAAGTTGGCGACGATTTTTTCCATATTAGGATTTTTTTGCGCTTCGGCCAAGGCTTCCTGCCTGCGGTTGTAAAAGTTTCCAGTGTTTTCCAAAACGCCAATCAAAATGTCATTGCTCTTCAAGGACTTTGCGTATTCTTCGTAAGGGCCGCCTACAAATTTTGCCGGGATGTCCGCAAGAAAAAGCCCTTGCGTTTCGTTCTCGGCGGCAAGCTCGCGCAAAATGTGGCTCATGCCTTTTCCGCTTGAAGCTTGGACCAAAAGGTTTTGCTCGTAGTCGCTGGTCATGATGATTTCGTCGCAGCGAGCGAGCGAAAGGTGCTTTTCAAATTTTGAGTCGATGATTTCGGCCACGCAGTAGATGCGCGGATTCAAGTTCTTGATTGTGATTACAGCAAGTACCGTGCGCGAGTCGGTTTCCAAGGTTGAAAAGTCTTCCGATTTGTCGGCCAAAATCAAGGCGCGGTCGGCGCTTTTTATTTGCGCTTTAAGCAGCGCGTCTTCGTCAGTAAAGTCTCCGCGCAAAAAGTTTATCGCCTTTAGCTTTTCGTTGGCTTGTATCGCTTCGATTTCGGAATGCTTTGCGTTGTTAAGGATTACAACGCGCTCCGGCGGAATCTCTGGGTTAGCCAAAAGCATTCCTTCCAAAATGTTTTCAAAGCCAGGCTTCCAACCGCAAATCAACAAGTGGTTTTTCATGTTTGTCATTTTTAAAAGTCCTCTGTCCTTTTTTTGTTGTCTGTCCAAAATGAACGAAGCGAATTTTCCCGAGAGCGCTCCGAATATTGCGACGCCCACAAGCAAAAGCGCCATCGCCGAGAGGCGGCCCCAAAAAGAAGCCGGAGCGATGTCGCCGTAGCCTACGGAGGTCACCGTTACAATCGTGTACCAAAACGCGTCGAACAGTGTGTTTATGCTGGAGTTTGTCTTTTGCTCCGACTTAAAGATGATTATCATCATAACCATCAAGAGTCCAAAGACGCTTGCCCAAACTTTAAACGAGGAGTTGGAGGCCGCTCTCGCGATTTTTTCAAAAAACTTTTTTGCTTTCATCGCTTAATCAGTTCCTTCTATTTCGCGGAAGAGCGCGGCGTAAAGCGTTGTGATGTCCTTGTAAGAGCGCTTTATCACTTGCTGCATTCGCTTGGTGATTTTTCTGTAAACGTAAAAGCCAAGGCGCGGGTAGTCCTTGCAAAAGTCAACAAAGTCTTGGCCGTTTAAAACCAAAACTTCGCACTTGCCCACGGCGCGCACGGTGGCGGAGCGTTGGTCTTGGTCAACCAAGGCCGCCTCGCCAAAAAAGACGTCAAAGCTGTCGTCCAAATCGGCGATGGCTATCTCGTCGTCAAATTGCGTCTTTCTAAAAATTTGGATGGAACCGTGCGAAAGAATGTAAAGGTTTTGACCGTTGTCTCCTTCCTTTATAATCAAGTCGCCGTCGTCGTAAGATTCCGCGGAAAATTTTTCGTAAAGCGCTTTGAACATTTCCACGTCCTCTTGGTTGTCCGCCGAAAAGTCGTCAAAAATGCTAAGGCTCACAAGGCGGGGGAGGGCTTCTTCAAAAGAAATTTTACTTGTCGGCAGTCTCATCTTTTGGCTCCTCCTTTACCCTTACAAAAATGGCCCGCATTCCGCGCCTTAACGCAAAGTCGTCGTCGGGCAAAAGAACAGGCTCGTTGCTTTTTAGGGTTTTGACTTTCATCAAGTCGTCTATTACCATTTGAACGTTTGGATTTTTGTGCGCCTCGCGAATCGCGTCAAGCCTGCGTTTTTGAAAGTTTCCTGTGTTTAAAAGCAAGCCGATTAAAAGCGATTTTTTTGTCGAGTCAAGATTTTGTTCCGCGGCAAATTCGCCGTAAGTCTTTCCCAAAAATTTTGGCGGAATGTTTTCCACCGTAACGCCGCTGTTGGAGTCGATGCCGATCAGCGCTCTGATTACGTTTGAAAATCCCTTTCCGCTGGAAGCGGTGGCCAAAAGATTGTGCTCGTATTCCGTTGTCAAAATTATTTCGTCGCAGTGAGCCATGTTCAAGTGGCTTTCAAACTTGGCGTCAAAGATTTCGGCGGCCACGTAAATCGACGGATTCAAGTTCTTTATCGCAAGAACGGCAAGAACCGCGCGCGAGTCGATTTCCAACTGCGTTCCGCCCTTTGACTGGTCCGAGATGATTAGCGCGCGCGAGGCCTTTCCTATCGCCGCTTTCTTTAAAACTTCTTCGTTTGAAAAATCGCCGGAGATGTAGTTCAATTCCTTGTAGGCGATGTGGCTTCGCATTTGCGCGATTTGGTCCTGCGGCGCTTCGTTAATCAATACGATTTGGTCGGGCGTCAAATCCTCGTTGGCGGCAAGAACCGCTTGGATTATCGTTTCCATGTCTGGCTTCCAGCCGCACAGCAAAAAGTGTTTTGTCAAGTTTTTCAATTTAGTCAGTCCCTTGTCCCTTTGGTTTTGAAAATTTATGAACACGGAAGAAACCTTGGCGAGTATCGTTCCGTAAAGACATATTCTTACAATGCTAGAAATAAGCGTGATCGCCCGACCCCAAAAAGTCACCGGCGAAAAGCGCACCACGCCCGTTATAAAGGCGAACAAAAAATACCAGTAGCTGTCGCCGATGGAGTACATCGAGCGGTTTTTTTCCCAGAAATAGGCGGTGTATACGGTGAACAAATAAAAAAGCGGAAGAATGATTCCAAAGCGAAAGTAATTTGAATGCAGCAATTCCGAGAGGCGCTTTTTTAACTTTTTTCTTCTTGTTCCCTTTGTGTGAGCCATACTTTTTCTTTTCTTCTATTATATCTGTCCACCTAAATATTTGTCAAGTTTCCCGCCCGCTCTTTTGGCGCTAGGCCTGTTCGCTCTTGAAATTTTGGCAAAGTTCCTTTACAATTTTGCTTATGAGAAAAGTTTTCTTTGGAACGCTCGCTTTGGCCTTGTTCGCCTTTTTTTCTTGTTCCAAATACGCAAGGATCGGCTTGAACGGCTCCCGCAATTTTGAGCCAAAAAGCGGCGTTTATTACAGCGTTTTTGTCCGCTCTTTTTCAGACTCCAACGGCGACGGAATAGGCGACTTTGACGGAATTCTCGCAAAACTTGACTATATCGAAGAATTGGGAGTTACGGGCATTTGCCTTTTGCCGATTTTTGAGGCCCGCTCCTACCACGGCTTTGACGTAGAAAATTATTTCCAGCCGTCTCCGGATTACGGAACTCTGGTTGAATTTGAACGTCTTTGCGACGAATGCAGAAGAAGGTCGATCGCGGTTCTTTTGGACATGCCTTTGAACAATTTTTCGGCCTACAATCTTATGAACTTGGACACTTACGATGCAGGAAGCCCCGACGAGGCGCCGGCTTTTGATTGCGGCAGTCCCAAGCTTAAGGCGGAATTTAGAAAGGTTTTGGCCTTTTGGCTTTCAAAGGGTGCCAGCGGCTTTCGCTTTTTAAAAGCCGACGGTTTGGCCGCCCATAACGGCCAAGAGCGGGCCGCCGCTTTTTGGGCGGAGATGACCGATTACGTTTTGGGCGTAAAGCCCAGCGCCTTTGTTGTGGGAGAGGTTGACGATTCCGACGCCGTCAGGGCGGATTACGCGGAGGCCTTTCCTTCGCTTCTTCACTACGACTTGGGGGAAAAAATCATCGACGCGATAACATCGGGCGACGCTTCCAACAACGCCTTTTCAGTGGCCGTAATGAACGCCTACAAAGGCATTTCGCGCGAAAACAAGAAATTCGTTGACGCTCCCCTTTTGACAGGCTATAGCCAAGACCGTACGGCCGTCCAATTCAACAACGATCCAGATTCCGTAAAGCTTGCGGCGTCGCTTTACCTCTTTTTGCCTGGAATACCCTTTGTTTTTTACGGCGAAGAGTTGGGGATGAACGGCTATGAATCCGACGAACAAATTCTCGCGCCCTTCCTTTGGTCAAAAATAAGCGGAGACTTTCGAACAAGTTGGGTGGATTCAAAATACAACATAAAGACGCTGCCGGTGGACGTCCAAAACATGGACCGCAATTCCATCCTAAACTATTACAAAAGCGCGATAGAATTTAGGGTTAAAAACCAAAAAGCCTTTGTTGGAACTTTCTTTTCGGAACGGACAAAAAATCCGTCGATAATTTCTTGGATAATCGTAAGCCGCGGCCGCGAAAGAATCTGGTGCTTTTTTAACATTTCCCAGGACGAGCAATCGTTTAAGCGCCCAGACACCAATTTGGACGGAAAAATCCTCTTTTGTCAAAAGAACGGCGCGGCGATGACCAACGACGAAATAAAGCTTCCGCCCAAGAGCATGATGGTTTTTGGCCATATGAACGTTAAAAAGTTTTGAAAAAAATTTGACTTTTTTCAGAAAATTTCTTATTTTTAAATATAAGGAGCATCAAAATGAAAGTTAAACCTTTAGCTGACCGTGTATTGTTAAAAGCCGAAAAAGCCGAAAGCAAAACCGCTTCTGGAATCATCATTCCGGACGCCGCCCAGGAAAAAACTCAGACCGCTGTTGTCGAGGCTGTTGGTCCTGGAACAGAAAAAGACCCGATCACCGTCAAGAAGGGCGACCGCGTTATGTATGACAAATATTCAGGAACTCAGGTTAAGATTGACGGCGACGAATACCTCATCTGCAAGATGAGCGACATCATCGCCGTTTTGGAAAAGTAAGGACAAAGGAACGAAGGCCTCGGCGAAGCGCGCCTTGATTGCCAGCGCTCGCAAGAGCGCAGTTGAATCGCTTCCTATAGCAAAATTAGCGCAGCGACATACCGTTCCTAGAACTTTTCCTTAAATTTTCCTAGCAAAAGCCGCGCGTTGCCGTTTGAAGGATTTAGATACAGACTGTATTCTAGCGCCTTTGCGGCGGCCGCGGCGTCTTTTTTTGCGTCGTAAATGCAAGCCAAGCGGTACATTATTTCTGAGCGCAGCCAATTGTCAGTCGCGCGGCTTTGGGCGCGGCCGTACAACTCCAAGGCTTTGTCCTTGTTTCCGGTGCTGGAATAAATCATCGCAAGGTTGACCGCGCTTTCTGTCGCGGCCGCCGGGCTGATTTCCGTTCCGCCGTAAGACGCCGAAAAACCGCTTTCATAAACCGCGTATTCATAAAGGCGCTTTGTAAGGTCGGTGTTTTTTTCGGCGGCGGCAAAATAGCCCGCGTATTCAGCTTCCCACAAAGACATTCTTTGCAAGTTCAAGACCAAGTCTTCCTCAAAAGGCCGCTCGCTTCCAAGCTTGTAGCGGGCGGTTATGAATTTAAGGAACAAGTCTTTTGCTTCGTCGTAGCGGTCAAGGCGCAGCAAGGTGTGAACGGCGTATTGCGCGATGGGCTCGGGATACAAGTCGGCGCCGGTCGCGTTCCGTTCCAACACCCTGTACATTCTTCCAAGCCGCGTCCTTTCGTCGCTGGAATCGTCAATCTTGTCTTCCAATTCAAGGGCGGCAACATAAAGGTTGTCGTTGTGGGTTCTTGCCAAAGATTCCTTCATTCTAAGAAGCGCGTCGCTTACCGAGACCCTTGGCCTTTCGTCAAAGCGCTTCATGTCGGTGGACACGACGCCCGCGTCGCGCAAGGATTTGGTAAGCGGATCGTCCATTATTCTTCGGGAACTGTTGTAGGCAAAGTTTCCGTAAGCGATTAGGGCGCTGACGTTGTCGGGCCACTTTTGCGTTATGAATGTAAGCGTATTGTAGGCGGCGCGGTCGTCGTTCCTTTGCAAGGCGTAAAGGGCGCTGTTCAAGTACATCGTTCCCAGCAAGGATTCTGTGGAACCGATTTCGGCGGCGGTTCCTTTTTCGGCGCCCAAGGTTATTTGGGCGATTAAGTCGCTTCTGATTCTTTCGGCCTCTTTGTCCTCGCCCATGTTTACGTAGCAGTCAGACAAAAGCGACGCCACTTCTATTGGGTTTGTCTTTCTGCTTTCAAGCATTCCGTCGGCAAAACGGTCTTGCTTTTTATCCAAGGCTTCCTTTGCGACAAGCAGGGATTCGGCGGCCTCTCCGTACTTCTTGTTGTCAAAAAGGACAAGCGCCCAAAAGTAGGCGTCGCTTGAGCTTTTCTTTTGTTCCGGAAGCATTTGGGCGGCGTCGCCGTAATCGCCGTTTTTCATCGAGCAAAGGGCCGCGTTCCTAAGCCAGGCGTTGTCGCCGCTTCCGTTGTAGGCGTCCAAATAAAGCGCCTGCATTTCGTTGGACAAAAAATAGCTTTGTTCCCTTTGTCCGGCTTCTTGGGCGTCGCGGCGCAAAAAGTATTCCGCGTAAAGGGAGCCGTATCTTGTTCCGCGCAAAAGGGCGGCCCTCTTAAAGGCTTCGTCGCTTTTGCCGTTCTTGTCCAAGAACCACGCGTAGACGGCGTTGAGTTCCAAATTGTCCGGATTTTTCTTTAAACTTTTTTTAAGAACCTTTTCGGCGGCCTTTTTGTCGTCCAGCGCCAAATAGCGTTTGTAAACGCCGACCGCTTCCATTGGGTTCAGGATCCTCTTTTCGCAAGAGGCTAGGATTTTAAGAGCGTCTTTGGGATAGCCTTGGGCTATGTAGCGGTCTGCCTCGTCAAGCGCCGCTGTCATTGAAACGGCCTTTGCCTTTGACGAACATGAAAGAATCGTTCCGCAAAGCGCGACAGCCGCGCAGACAAGCCAGGCCTTTTTCATTAGCGCAGCTCTTTTGATATGCGGTCAAGGATGCCGTTAATAAAGGCGGCTTGGTCGTCTATGCCGAATGACTTTGCGATTTCGACCGCCTCGTTGATGATGATGGCGCTTTCCAAGTCCTTTTGGTAAATCAAGGAATAGGCGCTGACCCTTAAGATGGAAAGCGTCACTTTGTTGACGCGAGAAAAGTCCCAGCTTGGAGAAAGTCGGGACTTGATTTCTGAATCTATTTTGTCGATGTTTTCCAACGTTCCGTCCAACATGAGACGGGCAAAGGTCAAGTCGTCGTCGTCCTTTTTGTTTTCAATCCAATTGAAACTTGTGACGTCGGCGGCTTCCTTGTCCTCGTTCATGTCCCAGGTATTAAGTCCCTGGATTCCGGCAACGGGCGAATCGTGTCTGTTCATTCAAATTACCACGAAAGGAGCTTTGTCAACTCGTCTCCAGTCTTTTTGCGCGTTACGTTTTCGGGCGTGTTGAGTGATTTGATTATCTCTTGGCGCTTCTGCTCCAAGAACTGCAACTGCTTTGTCTGAGTCACAACCGAGCGAATCGTTTCGTAAACAGTCTGCGTTGAGTCGGGGCGAACTACGTCGCTGATTTCCAAAGCCTTAAATGGGTATTTTTCAAGAATCACGTAGAACTGCCATACAAGACCGGCGTCCATAATCTCAGAAGGCTTGTTAAAGTCCTCTTCGAAAATTTCAAGCAAGCGCTCGTAAGAAACGCCAAGCTGGGCGGCGTGCTGCTGAACTTTCATCAAGAATAAATCGGCGGCTCCGTAACCGGCGGCTTTGGGATCCTGTCCCTCTTTGCGCATTTGCTCGATGGTCTTTTTGCCGCTCTTAACGTCCTTGAGCAAGCCCTCGATTTTTACGCGGGCGGCCTGCGGGTCGCTTTCTTTGGGAACAGCGACCAAGAACATCTTAAGACTGTCGGGGCGGATGAACTGCGTTTTGTTCAATTCGTAGTAGTCGCGAATTTCCTTGTCGGTGGCGGCGATCTTTTGCAATTCCTGCTGGTTTTGCGCAAGAAGGTAGCGGCGCCAAATCAAGTCCGGGCGGATGATTTGGTTTTTGACTTCTTCAACTGTCATGCCGGTTTGTTCTTTAACGAATTGCGTGAAAGACATCTTTTTGTTGGCCATTACAAGGTCGTTCAATTCTTTTTCAGAATAGACGCGGTTCAAGTTGAGCTGCTGCGAAATGTTGGCCAAGAAAGCCTGGTCGATTTCTGACGCGTTGGCTGTTACGCCGGCCTTTTTGGCGGCCTGCATGATCAACTTTTGGTTGATGATTGTCTCAAGCGTCTGCTCGCGCTCCTGCGGAGTAAGCTTGCGGCCCGCTTCCTTTTCTTGCGTGTCAACGATGTCCTTGACTTCTTTTACGGTGACAACTTCCGTGTCCGTGATTTTAACGACGGCGAGCTGCTGGTAAAGAGAAGCCTGCGCAGTGGCCGCAAAGATTCCGGCCAAAACCATGAATGTTCCGATAGCAAGTTTTTTCATACAATATTCCTTTATGTGGTTTAAACCACTTAAGTTTCTATTTGGTTACAAAAAATGTCGCGCCTTGTCCGTTCCTATTTGTCTAATGGAAGGCCGCCGGAAATGATCGCGCGAATTCTGCGGACTCCGGCGCTTGACGACTGTTCCTTTGTAATCTTAAAGTCTCCGATTTGGGCCGTGTGTTGAACGTGGGGGCCGCCGCAAACTTCCTTGCTGAACCAGTCAGTCTTGGGGTCGCGGCCAATGGTGTATACCTTTACGTCCTCGCCGTATTTATTTGTAAAGAGGGCGCGCGCTCCTTCTTCTTTTGCTTTTTCGAGCGGAAGAATTTCCATCGTAACGGGCAAGTCTTCCTTAATCTTTTGGTTCACGATGTCCTCAACCTGCTTGATTTCTTCGGGAGTCATCGGGCGCTCAAAAGTAAAGTCAAAGCGCATGCGCTCGTTGTTGATGTTGCTGCCTTTTTGGGCAACCTGGTCGCCGAGCACTTGGACAAGCGCCTGCTGCAAGAGGTGGGTCGCCGTATGGTATTTTGTCGTGACTTCTGACTGTTCGGCAAGTCCTCCCTTGGCTTTTCCAGCGTCAAGGCTCTTTGAGGCCTCCTGGTGCTTGCGCTCCGCTTCCTTAAAGCCTTCGATGTCTACTGTAAAGCCGTGCTCGGCTCCCAATTCCTGGGTAAGCTCAAGCGGGTAGCCAAAGGTGTCGTAAAGGCGGAAGGCGACCTTGCCTGAAATTTCCTTTTTGGGGTTTTTCATAAGGTTGGGAAGCATTTTTTGGAACTCGGCCTCGCCGTTTTTAAGCGTAAGGCGGAAGCGGTCTTCCTCGGCGGTAAGCTCCTTGTAAATCTTGTCCTTGTTCTGCTCAAGCTCGGGGTAGGCGTTCTTAAAGTTGGCCACGACCGCTTCGGCGATTTGGGCCAAGAAAGCTTTGTCGATGCCAAGCTTCATTCCGTGGCGGACGGCGCGGCGGATAAGGCGGCGCAAAACGTAGCCGGCTCCAAGGTTTGAGGGAGTCACGCCCCGTTGGTCGCCCAATATAAAGACAGCCGCGCGGCTGTGGTCGGCGATGATGCGGACGCTCTTGTCCTTTTCTTCGTCGCTTCCGTATGCGTAAGAGGAAAGCTCTTCGATTTTCTTGATGATGGGCTGGAAAACTTCCGTCAAGTATACGGATGTCTTGCCCTGCAAAATGCAGTTTGTTCGCTCCAAGCCCATGCCTGTGTCAACGTTCTGCTTGGGAAGGGGCTCCAAGGTCTTTTCGTCCTTGCGGTTGAACTGCATGAACACGTTGTTCCAGATTTCCATCCAGTTGGCGGAATCCGTTCCCTTATTAGAGCCTACTGGCGGAAGGCCTTCGCCGACCCAGTAGAAAATTTCGGTGTCGGGGCCGCAGGGGCCTGTGGGGCCGGCCGCCCACCAGTTGTCGCTGGCGGGAAGGTAGGCTATTTTGTCCTCGGGCATGCCGTTTTCTTTCCAATAATTGGCGGCGTCCTCGTCGCGGGGAGCGTTTTCGTCTCCGGCGAAGACTGTGACCGAAAGCTTTTTGGGGTCAAGGCCAAGCCAGTCTTTGCTGGTCAAAAATTCGTAAGAGAAGGCGATTGATTCCTTTTTAAAGTAGTCGCCCAAAGACCAGTTTCCGAGCATTTCAAAGCAAGTAAGGTGGCTGGGGTCGCCGACTTCGTCAATGTCGCCTGTGCGGATACACTTTTGGTAGTCGGTGAGGCGTGTTCCTGCGGGGTGCTTTTCTCCCAAAAGATAAGGAACGAGCGGGTGCATTCCCGCGGTTGTAAACAAGACCGAAGGGTCGTTTTCGGGAATCAAAGACTGTCCCGAAATCTCAACATGGTTTTTGCTTTTAAAAAATTCAATGTACTTTGAACGTAATTCATTAGCGGTCATAGTCTTTCAATTATATTGAATTGAAATGCGCTAGTCAATAAGTCCGCCTGTTCGGGCGGCGGGCTTGCAAGCATTTTATTTCTGTTATAAAATGGCGGTATGTTAAAGAAAAGAACTTGGATTTTAATCGCGGCCGGCGCCGCGCTTTTGATTTCGGCGGCCGTTTTGATTTTTGTCGCGAGAGTCAATTCAAAAACGATAAGGGTCGCTTTTTACGGCGCGGACAAAAAGTCCCAAGACGCCATAAAGCTTGAGATTGGCAAAATGGGGCTTTCGCGAGTCCGCTATTATGTTTTGGACGAAGGAGAGCCGCTTCCCAATAACGCCGCCAAAAAATATTCGATTTTAATCGCAAAGAATTCCTTTGACTTGAACAGCCGCGCCGACAGCTTTGTTCCCGTAAAGGAAAGCCTTTTTGAAGCGCTGCCGATTTCAATCCGCAAGGCGGCGGTTTACGGCCAAGGCCATTACGCGATTCCTCTCCTTCTTGATCATTTTGAAATTTCTTACTACCAGCCTGTTCAAAAAAATCTTGGCTTAAGGCCGCCCGCAAGTTACGGCGAGCTTTTGCGCTATTTGGAGGCGCTAAAAAAAGAAGTGGAGATTCCCCTTATTTGCGCGGGCGGCGACGATTCGGAATTGTTCGGCTTTGTCAGCGCGATGGCCGAACTTCTTTACGGGGCGGACGATTACAAAAAAGCGGTCGCCGTTTTACGCGAGTCTTCAAACATGAACAAAAACGATTTGCCCGAAGCGATCACCCGCGTTCTTGACGAAATTAAGGCGATGCGCGAAAGAGGCTTGCTTTTTGCAAGGTGGACGCAAACTTCAAAAAAAGACATCAAATACTTTATGCAGGATAGAAAGGTCGGAAGCGCCGCGATGTACTTAAGCAGAAGGCGCGAAGTCGAATACAACCTGATAAAATATTTTGACTCCGCTTTTTTTCCGCGCTACAAAAACACTATTGACCATGGAATCATCGCTCCCCAAATCGTCGCCCTTTTGTTAAACGGCGCGAAAGACTCGTCGTTGATATTGGGCCAGTTGGTCAGCTCTGAAGTTCAAGCCGAGCTTTCAAACATAAGCCAATTAGCTCCAACCGCTTTGCGCGCCGAGTCTTACGACCGCCAAGCGGACGACGTTCGTTTTTGGGCCGCCTCTTGCGCCGCGGGACCCTTGAATTCCATCGAGCAGGAATGTGAAGCCAGCGTCGAACGCCGGCACACTTTGGCGCAAAAAATTCGCGCTTACTTGGAGCACTAAATGAGAAAATTTTTGGCCGCCTTTTTTGTATTGATAGCCGCGGCGCTGCTTGTGATTTTGTTGACAAAAAAAACGTCAGAGGTTTCCGAAAAAGTTTTGTCGGAAAACGTGTCCCAAAATTCGGAGCAGGGCGCCGGAACCCATTCCGACGCGGAAAACCCGCTTGGCGTTGAAGACCAAAGCGTTGTTTCTTTTATGCCCTTAAAGCCGGACGAAACTTTGCTTAGCTCGATGGGAATCGATTTGGACGGCGACAATTTGGACGACGAAATTTTGGTCGTTAAAAAAGCCGGAAACCCTTTCTTGTACCTTGTCATCGGCCTTTACAATTCCGCCACAACTTTGTACGACAGGGTCAGCGAGTTAAAGACCGAGGTTACGCAGTTCAAGTCCTTCTCCTACAACGGAATGGACGTTACGGGCGACCACAGAACCGCTTTGGTTTACCAAGGCTTTACCGACGATGGAAGCGCGGTTTTGCAAATGTACTTTGTTTCCCGCCGCGGCTTGACAAAAATCGGCGACTTTAAAAGCGACGGAACGATTTTTATCCAGCAATACAACCGCACGGAAACCTACGAGCTTTCGCAGTCGTCGGGCCGAAGCTTTCCCGTTTGGACATACTCCAGCGACACTCGCGAAGGAGCGGGAAGCCTAAGCCAAGTGCAGACGGAATACGAATGGAATCCCGACTTGCAGCGCTACGTTCAGTCGCGGCAAGTTTTTGTGGCCGGAAAAAACATCGCGGCGGAAGCGTTGGCCAAGATTCAGGACGGAACGGTTGAGACGTTCGCCAATTACTTGAACGGACTTTGGTACAAGACCGACAACGAGGACGGCGAAATCCGCTACATTTTCTTGGACTACAAAAACGCCGAAGTGATTTTCTTGGTCGGCGACTCGCAGGAAGTTTACAACTGGCAAAACTCCAACCTTTACAGGAACGGCATTTACCTAAGCACCGTAAACGCTTCTATCGAAAACTTGCGCCGCCGCTTTGACATAAGCCTTACAGGCCTTGACGAAATGCGCGTCCACGTTTACGACGACGTTAGAATGAGAATCGGCGCCGACGCCTTGTGGAACGGCAACTACAAGAAAATGAAGAGCGCCAACGAATTTCCCTCGAACGAAATCGACACGACCGACTTGGAAGAGTTGCGCTCGCGCTTGGAAGAGATAAAAGAATGGTCGGCTCCTGACGGCGCCTTGCTTGCCTTTAAGAACGGAGCCTATACGATTCAAAACGAAAGCGTCCGCGAAAACGGAGTTTATTTTGTGGCGCAAATCCAATCGTCCTTTGTCATTCAATTCAACTCGCAGTCAAGCGACCGCTATATCGGCAACGTCTACTTGATTCGCTACGGAACTAAAATCGTCGAGCCCACCGCAAAGGAAAAGCAGCGGGGCAAAAAAGAAAGGGTTGAGATTGACAAGGACACTTTGATTTTGCAGCCGGCGGAAATTATGTCCAACACCGCGTACGAGGTTTCGGGGCGCGTGATAAGCCTTAGCGCCGAAAAGGAAAAGGGCAAGGAATAAAAAAAACGCCGCGTTTTCGCGGCGTTTTTTTTGCTTAAGCCTCTGCGCTAGTCTTTTTTGCGCGGCGGGGCTTTTTTTCTTTGGCCTCGCTTTCAAGCTTTTCGCAACGCTTTTGCGCTTGAATTATGTCTTGGAATTCTTTTCCTTCCATTGTTTCCACTTCCAGGAGGCGTTTGGCTATCACTTCAAGCAAGTCGCGCTTGCTCTTTAAAAGCTTGACAGCCGCGCTGTAGCGTTCGTCCACTATGCGGGCGATTTCGTTGTCCACGTATTTTTGCGTTTCTTCGCTAAACTCGCGGACCAATTCCGGCTCGGCCATTCCGCCGTAACCGCGGCCGCTCTTTCCAAGAGTCATGTTCTTGAACTTGTCGCTCATGCCGTAGTCGGTTATCATTCGCTTTACGATGTCTGTCGCGCGGCTAATGTCGTTGGCGGCGCCGGTAGTGATTTCTTCTTTTCCAAAAACAACTTCTTCGGCCGCGCGGCCGCCCAGCAAGCCGTCAACTTTTCCAAGCAGCTCTTTCTTTGTAAAAAGAAACTGTTCGTCTTCGCTGCGGTACATCGTGTAGCCCAAGGCGCCGGCTCCTCTTGGCAAAATCGTGATCTTGTGAACGGGGTCGCTTCCGGGAGTGAAGGCGCTTACAAGCGCGTGGCCCGTTTCGTGGTAGGCGACGCAAACGCGCTCCTTTTCTTTTTCAACGCGGCTCTTTTTCTTGAGACCGATGATTACCTTTTCTATTGCCTCGTCAAAGTCGGCCATGATGACTTGCTTTCTTCCGTTGCGAACCGCAAGGAGCGCGGCCTCGTTTACGATGTTGGCCAAGTCCGCTCCGCTAAAGCCGCTTGTGGCGTGGGCCAGCGCTCCAAAGTCCAGCTGGGGGTCAACCTTTACGTTCTTTGCGTGGATGCGGAGGATCGCTTCGCGGCCCTTTACGTCCGGCTTGTCAACGGTTACTTGCCTGTCAAAGCGGCCCGGGCGCAAGAGCGCGGGGTCAAGAATGTCGGGGCGGTTTGTGGCGCCCAAGACAATCAAGCCTTTTTCGTTGTCAAAGCCGTCCATCTCGACAAGCAATTGGTTTAGCGTTTGCTCGCGCTCGTCGTTTCCGCCAAGATTGTTCACGCGGCTTTTTCCGATCGCGTCAAGCTCGTCGATGAAAATGATGCAGGGCGCCTTTTCGCGCGCGGTTCTGAACAAGTCGCGGACGCGGCTTGCGCCGACGCCTACGAACATTTCCACAAAGTCGGAGCCGGAGATTCTAAAGAATGGAACGCCGGCTTCTCCCGCGACCGCGCGGGCCAGCAAGGTTTTTCCGGTGCCGGGCGGGCCGACGAGCAAAACGCCCTTGGGAATTTTTCCGCCGATGTCTGTGTATTTTTTTGGGGTTTTGAGAAAGTCCACGACTTCCACCAACTCTTCTTTCGCCTCGTCAACGCCGGCGACGTCGGCGAATCTTGTCTTAACTTTTCCTTCGTCAACAGCCTTGGCGCGGCCTCCGCCGGTTCCAAAAAGGCTTCCCATTCCGCCTCCGCCCATGCGCCTAAAGATAAAGAAGTACATCAGCATCAAAAGGCCGATCGGCAAAAGCACGTTGAGCAAAACTTGCAAGAGGTAGTTGTTTTGTTGGCGGATGAATTTGTAGTGGACGCCGGTTTCGTCAAGCAGCTTTATGAAGTCTTCGAACAAAATGCCGACGGTTTTGTAGTCGGGGTTCTTTCCGTTCTGCATAAAGAAGGGAATCGGAGGCTTTTCGGCTTCGTTTTTGTCGTCCTGAACCGAAAGGTATCCGTAAAAGTAACTGTCGCTCAGCTCGACTTCCTTAATCGTTCCTTCTTGGACCAGCCTTCTGAATTCCGAAAAATCAATCATTTTTTCGTTGGCGGCCGAGGAGAAAATGTTTATGAAGCCCAGCACTAAAATCGCGGCTACAATGATAAGCCAAAAGGGAAAGGTCGGCTTTCCGCCCGGGCCGTCTTTTTTTCCGTCGTCGTCGCCGGAAAGCTTAAAAAAGTCAAACTGGTCGTTTTCGTCTTTTTTGTTCTTTTTTTTGTCGTCGTTTTGTTCGCTCATATCCTTTAAATATAGCGCAAAAAAACGCCCTTGCCAAGTGAGCGATTTTTTATTATTATATAAGTATGATTTATAACGAAGAAGACGAAAAAAAGAAATCAGCCCCAAAGCCCGACGCTTTGGCCGAAAAATTCTTAAAAACACGGCAAATTTTGCTTTCGGGCGAAATCAACAAGGAATTGGCCCAGGCCGTCAACAAGCAGCTTTTGCTTTTGGAATCTGACGGAACCAAGCCGATATACATTTACATCGACTCGCCCGGAGGAGACGTAAGCGCGGGCTTTGCCATTTTTGACATGATCCGCTTTGTGAACGCTCCGGTTGTATTGATAGGAAACGGCTTGATCGCCAGCGCCGCCGCGCTTATTTTGCTTGCCGTTCCCAAAGAGCGCCGCGTGGGCTTGCCCCACAGCTCCTACTTGATCCACCAGCCCTTGTCGGAGATGAGGGGAGTGGCCACCGACTTGCAGATTCAGGCGGAAGAAATGGCCAAAACCCGCGCCCTTTTGAACAAAATCATCGCCGAGCAGACTGGAAAGGATGAAAAGCAGGTAAAGAAGGACACCGAGCGCGACTATTGGCTTACCGCTGACGAAGCCCAAGAGTACGGCCTTATCAGCAAAGTGATTTCTTCGCGCAAAGAACTTGCAGGAATAAAGATTAAATAGTATAATTAAATATGGTTTTTGAACTGACAGACGCGCTTGGCGAGGCTATTGCAAAAGCTCTTGAAAACCAGGAAAAAAAGTTCTTGGTTGACGCCAAAGACAGCGCGCTTGTCGAAGAAAGCCAAGAGGTTTGTTCCGACGGCGACCGCTATTACGAATTGCCGCCTTGGGACAGCGCCGACGGATTCTCCTTAATGGAGGACTTCGTAAATGACTTGCATTCGCCTTTGGCTTACACTGATTTGCAAACGGCTTTGCATTCAGGAAAGGGGGTTTTTAGAGGATTTAAAGACGTTTTAAAACGGTACCCGTTGATCGAACGCAGGTGGCGCTATTTTAAGAGCCGCGCCCTTTTAAGCTACGTCAACAGTTGGTACAATTCGCTTAGGGAATCGTGGGGCTTGGAAAAATTGGATTCCGAACCAGAAGAGACGGAAGACTTGCTTTGCGATGATTTTTCTTTTAGCGAATACGATTTTGCAAAGGACAGGCAGAATGCGCTGGGGCTTTTAAACCAAGCCGTCCAAGAAATCGCCCTTGAGTACGCCGCCGACGTCGCCCAAGCTTTGGGGGAACTGTGGCGGAGCCAGTTTGAATACAACGCTCAAGCGCAAAAGGGTTTTGTTTGCAAAACTTTTGACGGAGATTTTGCCGGATGCGTAGTTTGGTCGCCGTGTCCTAAAGATTCAAGCAAGGCCGTTTTGATTGCAGGCTTGTTTGTAGAAAAAAAATGCCGCGGCTTAGGCATCGCCAGGGAGCTTTTTGAACGCGCCCTTGACTCTTTAAAAGCCGGCGGCGCGCAATGGGTTATAATTGCGAACACTTTTGTTCCGGACTTGATGCAGGGTATGTTGAACCGTTCAGGATTTAAGAAAATCGGTTCCACCTGGATCGCGGATTTTTTAGGAGATTTAAATGCGTTACAATAACAGAAGAGAATCAGAGATTGATTATGATCGAATCGCGGAATTTTTGAAGGCTTCCGTTCAGCAGGTAAAAACACAGGAAGACGTAGATGTTTTGATCCAGCTCAAAAAAGTTTTTAAGAAGAACGTTCCGTTCACTTTGCGCGGATACCTTGCCGCTTATTTGCTTAAGGTGGCCACAGGCAACGCCCGCCGCCCCTTTGTTCCCAGAAACGACCACGAGAATTTTTCAAAAGAAAACTTCCGCTCGCGCCGCGAAGAAGGACGCCGCGACTATAAGGACGCCGCTCCCGAAGGCGAGCAGCGCCACGAGCCGCATCCCCGCGTGGAGATCGACCCGGCCTTGGCCACAACGATTTTTGTCGGAATCGGCCGCAACCGCCGCGTGTTCCCGCGCGACTTGGTTGGCCTTTTGATCGGCGTCGCCGGCTTGGACCGCGAGCGCATCGGCGACATCCGCGTTTTGGCCAACTACTCTTTTGTCCAGCTATTTACCGAAGACGCCGACAAGGCTATCAACGCCCTTAACGGTTACGACTACCGCGGCCGAAAGCTTTCTGTAAGCTACTCGCGCCAAAAGGACGACGATGAGAGCGCTTCCGCCGCTGCGGAAGGCGAGACAGCCGCCGGCGACCAGACCCAGCCGTCGCAGGAAATGTCCGAGCAAGAGCGCGAGGACGCTGCCGCTTACGCCGCCGCCGAAAAGGCCTCTGAAAACCAGGGCTTCGGCTCGCCGCTTGTTTAAGGAGCCTTAGCAGCTAATGGACATACATTCGGCCCAAACGGGCCCTTTGGAAGTTAACACTTACATCTTACCGCTTGCGGGGCGCGCCGTTTTATTGGTTGACCCCGCCGGCTGCGATTTTTCGGGCGACGAAAAAGCCGTCGCCCAAATTCTTGACGAGCACGATTGCGTTCCTGTCGGCGTCTTGCTGACCCACGGACATTTTGACCATGTTTGCGGATTAAAGGCCCTTCGCGCTTCTTTTCCAAACCTTCCCATAGCGATTCATGTGGCGGACCAAAAGTATTTGGGCTCCGGCTCCCAAGACGTTCACAAGCAAAGCTTGGAGCTTATGTCGTGGGAGGAAGAGGACTTTTTAAAAGACCTTAGCGACTTGCCCGCCGCGGCCTACCTGCTTAAGGACGGCGATTCTTTGGACACGATTTTTAAGACCGAAGACATAATCAGCGCCTTTACCGGCGACGAAGTTCCTGACGTCGAAGGCGTGGCCAACGCGCTTAGCCATTGGAGGGTAATCCACACGCCGGGACATACAGAAGGCTCTGTTTGCTACTACAACGAGTCCGAAAAAGTTTTGATTTCAGGCGACACGGTTTTTTACCAATCTTACGGCCGCACAGACTTGCCCGGCGGAAGCGAAGAAAAAATGCAAAAGAGTTTGTCCGAGATTTTTGAAACGATTCCTGGCGATGTCTTGGTTTATCCAGGCCACGGCGCCTACGGCTTTGAGCTTTCGGCCAACAAATAGCGCGGCTTTGCTTGGGCTTTGGTTAAAGCGATTCAACCTGTTCCCGCATCTTAAAGTCTTTGTCTTCGTCAATCATTTGCAGCATGATTCTCGCGATGTCCGGATCGAATTGCGCTCCGATGCCTTGGCCTATTTCTTTGCGGGCCACGTCTTGCGGAAGCTGGCTGCGGTAACTGCGGTTTGAGGTCATGGCGTCGTAGGCGTCGGCCACGGCGATGATTCTTCCGATTTCCGGAATCTTTTTTCCGGCAAGGCCTACAGGGTATCCCTTTCCGTCGTAGCGCTCGTGGTGGTAATAGGCGCCGTCGGCGATGTGCGGGATTTGGGTTATGTTGGACAAAATCTGCGCGCCAATCACTGGGTGTTCCTTTACGGTGTCGTATTCCTCTGGCGTAAGCTTTCCTTGCTTGTTTATGATTTCGTTTGGAATGCCAATCTTTCCCACGTCGTGCAAGAGGGCGGCAAGGTAAATGTTGCGGCAGCCGGCTTCTGTTTTTCCAAGGCGGCGCGCGATTTCCCTTGCGTATTCGGCGACGCGGGTGGAGTGTCCGTGCGTGTAGGCGTCCTTGGCGTCAATCGCGCTTGCAAGGGCCTCCGCGGTTTCTATCGTCATGCGGGTAAGCGCCGTGATGTTGTTGCAAACAACGTTCTCCATTTTGTAAACAGAAATCGCCAAAGTTTCAAGCTCGTCCCTGTTCTTTATGTCAAGGAGGCTATGGTTGGGATTTTCGTTTGTGGAGGCAAAGCGGTTGGTTTCGTTTGTGACCAGCAAAATCGGCTTTATAAAGCGGAAGTTAAAATACGCCGCAAAGGCCGCGACAAAAATCGCGCCAAAAATCAATGCCATGATTATGACGTTGCGGACAAAAGCTTTTCTGGCGTCTACAAATTCCTGAACGTTTTTTTGCGCTCCAAGAAGGGCGACAATCTTTCCTTTGGAATCGTAGACAGGAACCTGCGCGGTTATGTGGGAGCCGCTGCGTGATTTGATTGTGTGGCGGACAAGTTCCGCTCCCTCTTCGTAAACGCGCCTTGTGGTTTTGTTGTAGCCTTCTTCGTAATAGTCTTCCTCGTAGCCAAGGGGGTAGGGAGACCATTTTGTAGCCTTTCCAACCGGGTCGTAAAAGTAAAAAATGTGCCTGTAGTCCGGCGCTTCCACCTCGGAAACGTATATTACGTTCAAGTCAAATTCGTCAACAAGGCGCTGCAAAAGCTTTAGGACTTCCTTGTGCGCTTGGTCAGGAACGGGATTTGCGCGGTATTTTGCAAAGTCGTCCGGGTTTAGGCTCGCGCGCGCGGTGGCGGCGATTTCGCGTATGCTGGCGTCATATTGTTCCCTAAACTGGCGGTTAAAGGCCCAGTAGGACACGGCGATTACAATCGAGCAAAGTACAAGGCCTGCCATGCCCATGAATAGAATGACTCTTTTTGTGATGACAGGAAACGCTTTCTTAGTCATAAAGGCTATTATATCACATTTTTGCCGAATTTGCAAACTTTTAGTAAGGGAGGGAATGGCTTTGTTTTTTTTTGCGTAAGTTTTGGCCGGCGGTTAATTTAAGTCAGCGGCAGGTATGGAACCGCGGTACAAATACATCCCTAAGGTACCGGAACTTATGCCAATGCGTTCGGCAAATTCTTTTTTTGAAATCCCTTGATAGTTTAATTCGTCTATAAGTCTGTCTTTAAAAGATGGCTCCTGCATTTTTACACTCTAACGCATCTATTTCTTTTACGATTGACAATTTATGTAACTGACACTAGAATAGGCGTAATTGACACAATCACCGCAGGTAATTACATATAAATGAAGGATTTTACCGTATACCTTATCCTTGACTACAAAACTTGGGAATTCGCTAAAAGAAACATTCCGTACATAAAAAAGAATATAGCTCCCAAAATAACCATTGTTTCTTCAAAGGAGATTCAGAGCCAAGACTTGCTTGGATGCGATTTTATCGACGAAAACTCTTTGCTGCCAAAACTTTCATTCAATGAAGTGTCAAGTTACTTAAAAAAATTAGGCGGAACCCCAAAAAATACGGGCTGGTACCTTCAGCAATTTCTAAAGCTTGGATTGGCCAAAAACTGCCGCGACGAATACTACCTTGTTTGGGACGCGGACACAGTTCCCCTTAACCGGCTTGATTTTTTTGACAAGGACGGCAGGCCTTGCTTTAACTTAAAGCGCGAATATTTTTATTCATATTTTAGAACGATAAACAATCTTTTTAGCATAAACAAAAAACGCCCCGAGTCTTTTATTTCCGAACATATGATTTTCAATTCAGAAGTCGTTCGCGAAATGCTTTTAAAAATCGAGGAAAACAATAGCTTGCCGGGGGAGAATTTTTGGCAAAAAATCCTTAACGCAAGCGAGCTTTTATCGACCGATTTTATAAAAAAAGACCAAAGGTTTTTTAGCGAATTTGAAACATTCGGAACATACTGCGAGCATTTTCATCCCAACCTTTACGCGACAAGGAAATTGCGCACTTTGCGCCGCGGAACGGATTATTTGGGCGCCAATCCAAGCGACGAAATATTGGAATGGGCCGCCACGGATTTTGACACAATTTCGTTTGAGGAATGGGGAACGCCCATTCCGGAGATGATGTCTTTGACGCAAGATAAAAACGTCAGGCAAAAATTAACTTTTGCAAACACGATCCGGCTTTTCTTTAAAAACGAAAAGAAAAAAATTTTTGAAGATTTTCCTAGAATAAACCACGAGCAATTTCACCACCTTTTAGACATGATTGGGTCAACAGGCTTTGATTTTTTCTTTAATAAAAAGTGCATTTATGGAAAGAGAGATAAGCTTAGAATAAGCAGGCTTTTTGACAGAGTTCATTTCCTTTATGTTTGGAAAGGAAGATTCCAACGCTATTGGCGCCTTTTTACATTCAAATTTTAAATGCGGAAACAAATGTTAAAAAAAGTAAAACGCTTCATAAAAAGGCGCTTGTTCACAAAAGAGCGGATTGAAGGAAAGGAAAATTCAATCGAATACATAACAGGCGTTTTTAGAAAAATTTCGATTTCAATAAAAGGCGACAAAAATTTGTTGCGCGTTGACGACAACACAATCTTAAAAGGCTGCCGCTTTTACATAAACGGAAGCGGAAACAGCATTGTCATCGGAAAATCGAATCAATTGTTAAAAGCGGAATTCACAATCAACGGAAACAACTGCAAAATACAAATTGGAGACAAAAACGATTTTCCTGGCAATAAAAATGTTTTTTTGGCGTCAGGGGACAACGCAAAAATCATTGTCGGACAAAAAAATTTATTTGCATGGGACTGCCACAATCTCACGGCAGAAAACGGAACGGGCATTTATGTAGGCGACTCTTGTCTTTTTTCCAACGACATATACATTAGGACAGGCGACAGCCATTCAATATTCAGCGCCGAAAGCGGAGAAAAACTAAACGTCGAAAAAGACGTCCGCATTGGAGACAATGTTTGGATCGCGCCATGTTCAAGGCTTTTAAAAGGCTCTTGCGTGTTGGATGGTTCCGTTGTGGGAACGGGTTCAATCGTAACAAAAGAATTCACCAAAAAAAATGTTGTCATCGCCGGCAATCCTGCAAAAATCGTAAAAGAAAACATTCGATGGGAGCGGTAAAAATGAAAGAAAAGAATTATATCATAGAATTTTTGCGATTCTTTTTTACAATCGGCGTTGTTGTTGGACACGCTTATTGTATTTTTTACCAAGAAAACAATCCTTCATACACAATTCAATTTCATAATGTCTGCGTGGACTTCTTTTTTATCATCTCCGGTTTTTTCACGGCAAAGCATTTTGACAAAAACGACGAAAGCGCAAATGAAAAAAAATTCCTAAAATACAATTTGTCAAGAATCAAGCGCCTTTACCCCCTTCTTGCCATAGGAGCGCTGGAGGGAATCGTTTATGACGGCATAAGACTAAGGTTTCAGTCTGAATCCTGGCCTACATTTTTCTTTTTGGGCGGAATAAACAATTTTGGGGTTTGGAACGTAGTTTGGTACATAAGCGCGTTGTTTTGGTGTTCGCTTGTCGCAAGCGCTTTGCTTTGCTGGCGAAAAAAACAAGCCGTTTTGCTATTCTTTCCGCTAATCGCTTTCTTTTCTCTGTCTATAATGAATCTTTGGGGTTGTTGTAATCTAGGCGGCGTTCCTTTGATTGGGAATTGGTTTTCCTCAGGGCTTGTTAGAGGAATCTGCGGCGTTAGTTTTGGAATAGAAGCGTATTATCTTTCTATATTCATTGGCAAAAATTTAGATAAATTTAAGAATGGCGCCGTCGCTTTTCTTTCCATTATGTTCGAGATTGCTTTTATTATTTTGGTTGTTTACCTTGCCGTAAAACAACATTTTAACAACAAAGAATTCTTGATGTATTTTGCGACCGCCGCCTTGCTCGTAGTTTTAAATTTAAATCAGCAGCGAATATTTAGTTGCCTAAATCACAAGATTTGGGACGGATTTGGAAAGATTTCCGCGATGATTTATGTCACCCATTTTTACATAGAAAAAGGCTTCTACAAAATTTCATGCATAAGAGACTTGCCGGACATTGCTGTTTATGGAATTTGCGTCGTTTCAGCCTGCGTTGCCGGATTTATAGCATTTAAGGCGGAAAAACAAGCGGAAAAAATCTTTTCCAAACTAATTTTTAAATAACAATTAGTCGCTAGCCGCAGTTCCCCCAAATAACGCCCTTGTCGGACTGTCTCTTTTATGGTAGAATGCAAGCACAACTTGCGCGGGAGAACGCAAATAAAAAACAAAGGGGTTTTTTATGAAGTCTTACTTCGATTTTAAAGGACAGGTGGCTGTCGTTACGGGATGTTCGACAGGATTGGGCGTTCAAATGGCCAAGGCTTTGGCCAACCAGGGAGCGGCGATTGTCGCGATTGCCCGCCGTCAGGAATTGATTGACGCGGTGGCCAAGGACATTCACGACGAATTTGGCGTTGAAACGTTGGCCATTCGCTGCGATATTACCGATACGAACGCGGTTAACGAGACGGTTGATAAAATCGTCGCCAAGTTTGGCCGCATTGATATTTTGATTAACAACGCTGGAACTGGAGCCGTCGCTCCCGCCGAGGACATTACCGACGAGCAGTTCAACGGCGAGCTTAACGTTGACTTGGGCGGCACATTTAAGATGTCGCGCGCTGTCGCCAAAAAGGCTATGATCGGCGCCAAGTACGGCCGCATCATCAACATCGCTTCTATGTACGGAATGGTTGGCAACAAGGTCGCTCCTTGCTCGCCCTACCATGCGGCCAAGGGCGGCGTGGTCAACCTTACGCGCGGACTTGCGGCGGAGTGGGGAAAGTACGGCATAAACGTAAACGCGATTTGTCCCGGCTACTTTTACTCGCCGCTTACAAAGGAAACGCTTGACTCGGAGTTCTTCCAGAACAACGCAAAGACGATGATTCCGCTTAGCCGCTACGGAAACGAAGGCGAGTTGGACACCGCCGCGATTTTCTTGGCAAGCCCCGCCTCGTCTTACGTTACCGGCGTAATCCTCCCCGTCGACGGCGGCTACACAAGTATGTAAGTTATTGCGGCGCGAAAATTGTAATCGCGCCGCAAAAGAACTGTGTCAAGGCTTTAAGCGAAGCGCGCCTTGACACAGTTCTAGAGGTACTTTTCTTCAAAGTCGCTGATTGATAGCGGCTTTGAAAAATAAAAGCCTTGGAAATAAGAAAAGCCGAGGCTTTTTAGCATTATCAACTGTTCGGCGGTTTCGACGCCTTCCGCGATGAGCGTCATGTTCATCGCCTTTGAAATATCCACGATAAACTTTAAAATTGTTCTTACGCGCTCGGTGTTCTCGTTTTCTTTGGCAAGAACCATGTCCATTTTTAGAATGTCCGCGTTGACGTCTTTAAGGAAGTTGAGCGAAGAGTAGCCGTGGCCAAAGTTGTCGATTCCAACGTCAAAGCCCAGCTGCTTTAGATTGGCAAAAAGATTTACCGTTGTGTTTACGTCTTTTGTCAAAGCGCTTTCTGTAAATTCTATTTTCATGTTTTGCGGATTGAACGAATGCTTTAAAAGCAGCTGCTTAAAGGCGTCGGCGATGTCGATGTAATAAATGTCTTTTTCCGAAACGTTTACGGAAACGCGCATGTCGTCTTTTCCTTGCTTGTTCCATTTTTCAAGAAGGATGGCGGCGTTTTCCCAAATAAAGGTGTCCAATTTGTGGATCAGGCCGGAACGTTCAAGCGCTGGCAGGAAAACTTCTGGCTGCAAAAGGCCGCGCTGGGGATGATCCCATCTGGCCAAGGCTTCGCAGCCGCTGGTCAAGCCGTCTGAGTTTACGACGGGCTGCAAATGCATGCAAATTTGTCCGGCTTGCAAGGCGTCCTCAAAATCTGTCGTTATTTGGCGTTCGCGCAAAAGCTCGTCCATTAAGTCTGTGTTGTACCAAGCGACGTGCTTTTGGAAGTCGTTGCCGATCTTTTTTATGGCTAATTGCGTTTTGTCGTAAAGAAGCTGGGCTTTTTCTCCGTCGTGAGCTTCGCAAATTCCCACGCAAAGGTTCAGCTTGTACATTGAGTCTTCCAAAACTTCTTGCGAGCTTCCCAAGAAAGCCTTTAAGTGGTCGTCCGTCAAATATTGCTTTTGCGCCAAAAGGCCAAAACGGTCGTCGCCGACGCGGCCCAAAACGCAATCGTGAATCGCCAAGGTTTTTGCCGTGGTGACCATTTTTATCAATATCTTGTTTCCGACTTCCTCGCCAAAGAGCTCGTTGACCAATTTAAATTGGCGGATGTTTGTTGAAACCATGACAAATTCAATGTCGGGGTTTTCTTTGATTTTTTCGTCGCAAACCCTAAAGAAGTGCTCGCGGTTGTAGGCGCCTGTAAGCTCGTCGTGGTTGGCCAAGAATTTTTGGGTCAAGTAGCGGTTGATTTCGTCGGTCTTGTCGCTAAGCTTTAGGTAGGCGCCGATCAGGTTGTAGCCAAAGTAAATGTCCTCCGCCTCAACCTCAAATTGGCGTTCTTGTCCGTTCACCGTAAAGAATTCAATGGGCTTTGACTCTTTGTTGGATTGAGTCTTTCCTCTGGCGTAAATCAAGAACTCGCTCGCCTTTGCCGGCGAGAAATTGCCGTCCTGGTCCAAGAATAAATTTTTGCCGTTAGAGTTTTTGTAAAAGCAGTCGTCGTTTATGTCAAAATATAGAATCGCGTCGTCGACGTTTTCGTTTACGTTGGTGAGCGAGTTGGTCAGCAATTTTCGCGTGGCCGAGAACATTGAGTAGTAGTAAATGAACATCGCCAAAAGCGGGTAAATGAACACCGAAAAGTCTATCGGCAAGTCAAGCGAATAGCAAACGGCGTTGGACATGATTACGACGATGAAGGCCGCGAAAAGCGAAACGTACTTTGACTTGTAGCCAAAAGGCGCGTCAAAGATTGTGTGAATCAAGAAAATCAAGGCTGCAAGAACCATCACGTAGCAAAAGGCCAAGTGAATGTAGTGCAGGGAAGTGAATTCGCAAGACCAGTATTCGACTTCGGTTTCCAAAACGATTCTTGTCAAGTTAAAGGAATGGCGCTTCCATGTGTTGGCTATCAGCGAAATTGTGTCAACCAAAAGCAGCGGCGAAAAAATAAAAATAGACGGCTTTATCGCCCTTAGCTTCCAAGTGTAGGACAGGATAAAGAGCAGCATAAAGAAGCAAAGGAAATCGGTGCAAACAAAGTAAAGGGCGTCAAAGAGCATCGCTACAAAATAAGTTTTTGACGCGACGAACGCTGTGTAAATCGGAACGGTGATCAAAGCCATGGCGATTGGGAAAGTGTAAAAAAGCTTTCCCGGCGCCTTTGAGCGCGAAACGCTTACAAGCGTGGCCAAAATTGTAATCCAAACTATAGAGGCGATTATGTAATACGCGTTCACGATAGAAGTCATGCTTGGCCTCCGTTGCAATATTTTTTCTCAAAGTCTTCGACTGAAATCGGCTTTGAAAAATAAAAGCCTTGGAAAATGTCGCAGCCGGATTCCTTTAAGAAAAGCATTTGGTCTTCCGTCTCGACGCCTTCTGTTATGACTGTCATTCCCAAAGTCTTTGACATGGAGATTATGGCGGCGATTATGTCCTTGACTTTTTGCGAGAAGTTTGACGCGCGCAAAAAGCCCATGTCGATTTTTAGCGTGTTCATCTCAACGTCTTTTAGAGTGTTCAAAGAAGAGAAGCCGGAGCCAAAGTCGTCCATCTCGATTGTAAAGCCGTATGCGTTTAGTTTTTTAAGGACTTGGCGGTGAACGTTTATGTCTTGCATCAAGACTGTTTCGGTAATCTCGATGTTGAGCTTTTGCGGCTTGATGTTGTATTTTTCAACAAGGCCGGTAAGGTATTTGTAAACGTCGCAGTAGTAAAAGTCCTTTGTGCTTATGTTGACCGAAATATGCATGTCGTTTTGGTCTTGGCGCCATTTGGCCAATTTTTTTACGGCGCTTTCCCACATGTATTGGTCAAGCTTGTATATCAGGCCGGACTTTTCCAAAACCGGAATGAATTCCGCGGGAGCCAAAACGCCTCTCTCCCGCGAAATCCAGCGGACCAACGCTTCGGCGCCCAGAACTTTTCCGTCGGCGGAATTCACTTGCGGCTGCAAGTACATCGCAAAGTCGCCGTTGGCCAAGGCGTCGTCAAATTCCGAAATCACGCGCTTGTCGTGGATTTGTTTGTCCATGATGGAAGAGTCGTAAAAGGCGATCGCTTTTTCCAAGCTTCCGCGGATTGTCTCTATTGTCATCGCGGCTTTGTCGTACATAAGCTTTGGGTTTTCAAACCTGTCCGAAATCGCGTAGATTCCGGTGTAGCTTTGCAATTTGTAGTTGTATTTTGAAACCGTTTGTTGCAGCGTCATGTTGTTTTGCGTGACAGTGTTGACGTCAAAGCAAGCCTTTGGAAGAAGGACCGCGAATTTGTCGCCGGAAATTCTTCCGTAAATCGAATTTGGATGGTTCCTTGACGATATCAAGGCCGCTTGCATCTTTAGGACTTCGTTTCCCACTTGCTCGCCAAAGAGGTTGTTGACCAGCTTGAATTCCATAATGTCGGTTGCGATCATCAAAAAGTTTTCGTTTTTGTTCACGCGAAGTATTTCCATCGCCTTTTTGAAAAAGGTGGAACGGTTGTAAAGGCCGGTCAGCGAATCGTGCTCCGAACGGAAGCGTTCTTCTTCCAAGCGGGCAAGTTCGTCCGTTGTGTCAACCAATTTTAAGTAGCTTACGACGTTGCGGTTTTTTTTGTCCTTGAGAATTTTGTATTCGCATTCAAAAGTTCTTGTCTGGTTGTTGACCAGCATCGTTTTTGTCAGCGTCAAAAAGTTGAACATTTTTTCCGGGTACTGCTCGTTCAACTTGTCGCGAAAGCCAGCCGCCGCCGCGTAGCCGCTGGGGCCGTATCCAAAAATGTTTCTTGCCTCGCGGTTCAAGTAAAAGCAAAAGCCCAAGCTGGAAAAGCAAACGACGGCGTAACTGATGTTCTCCGACGCCAAAGAAAGCATTGTGTTTAAAAGCGATGCGTTGATTCCCCAAAATGAAATTTGGAAGGCGTAGGCGGCCAAGAATAGGTAAAGCAAAATCGAAAGCTCAAGCTTAAAGGCTCCAAAGTAGTAAACGGCGTTCAGTATGATTACGAACAAAAAGAAGGCCGAGATCGTGATGAAATTTCTTCTGTAAAAGCTGGGCAGTTTGAACGTTCTTTTTAAAAGCGCCAAAATTATTATGACGCTCATCACGACTTGCAAGGCAAGGTTAAAGTAAATCGGCCAGTTGAAATTTCTGGCCCAATAGTTGAGCGAGCCGTTCCTAAAGAATACCGGGGTGAGCCGTATGGCGTGCTCGGTCCAAATGTTCACGATAAAGCTTGCGAAATTCAAGCTTGCGAAGGTGAAGAAAATTCCCGCCGAAAGAGAAGGCTTTTTAAAGGATTTGGAAATTTCCGCGATTGAAATTACGAATACGTAAATCGCGAACAAGACGCAAAGGTCGCAAATGTAGTAAAGCGCGCAAAGGGTTAGGGCGAGCCGTTTGTTGCAAGTGAAAAACTGAGCCGTGTAGGACAAAAGGCAAACAGCGGCCAAAAGGCAAAGCGCCGTTACAAGCGGAGAAAGCCTGGCCTTCTTTTTTGCGGAAAGCAGAGCGAAGATTAACAATACTATTGTTGAAACGGTGTTCCAACCGATGTACAAGCCTCTCATAACTTTACTATTATAGCGCGCTTTACGCGCTTTTGCTAGTTTTGGGCTGAAAAAATTAAAAAAAGCGCGGGCGGCTATTGACATTTTTTTTTAAAAGATGTATAAAGGCACCGTAAACATCAAAGGCGATGTGAACAATTTTTTTTTGCCTTTAGGCAAAGAGAATTGTCCACATCGCCTTTTTTTGTTTTTAAACCGCAAATTATTTATTTTGGAGGCAATTATGGCTCAGACAAACGTTCCGGAACTTTTCGGCTCTATGGTTTTTAACCAAAAAACTATGAAAGAAAGGCTTCCCAAGGAAACTTTCAAGGCTCTTAAAAAGACGATTGACGGCGGAGAGCCGCTCAACATCGACTTGGCCAACCAAGTCGCCCACGCGATGAAAGAATGGGCCATCGAAAAGGGAGCCACCCACTTTACCCACTGGTTCCAGCCTTTGACGGGAATCACCGCCGAAAAGCACGACTCTTTTATCACTCCGCAGGATGACGGAACGGTAATCATGGCCTTTAGCGGAAAGGAGCTTGTAAAGGGCGAGCCCGACGCCTCCTCATTCCCCAACGGCGGAAGCCGCGACACATACGAAGCGCGCGGATACACAGTTTGGGACCCCACATCCTATCCATTTGTAAAGGAGCACACCCTTTGCATTCCGACAGCCTTCTGTTCATACACAGGCGAGGCCTTGGACAAAAAGACTCCGCTCTTGCGCTCTATGGAAGCGTTGAACGAGCAGGCCTTGCGCGTCCTTCGCCTTTTTGGAAACACGACCGCCAACCATGTGGCCACTACAGTCGGCCCCGAGCAGGAATACTTTATCGTTAGCGAAGACCTTTACAAGCAGCGCAAGGACCTTCGCATGACAGGCCGCACGCTTTTTGGAGCCAAGCCTTCAAAAGGCCAGGAAATGGAAGACCAGTACTTTGCCGCTCTCAATCCTAAAATCGTAAAGTACATGGAAGACCTTAACGAGACTCTTTGGAAGTACGGCGTTTATTCAAAGACCGAGCACAACGAGGTCGCTCCCGCCCAGCACGAGATGGCTCCGATTTTCACGACGACAAACCTTAGCACCGACCAAAACCAGCTTACGATGGAAGTGATGAAAAAAGTCGCCCGCCGCCACGGCCTTGTATGCCTCTTGCACGAAAAGCCCTTTGCCGGCTTGAACGGAAGCGGAAAGCACAACAACTGGTCAATGTCAACCAACGAAGGCGAAAACCTTTTGGAGCCGGGCGACACTCCCGAAAAGAACTCGCAGTTCCTCTTGTTCTTGACCGCGGTGATCAAGGCCGTTGACGAAAACCAGGACCTCTTGCGCATCTCCGTCGCCAGCGCCGGAAACGACCACCGCTTGGGAGCCAACGAGGCGCCGCCGGCCATCATCTCTATGTATGTCGGCGACGAGCTTTTGGACGTCCTTCAGTCAATCAAGGACGGAACTCCGATGCAGGGCCGCTCTAAGAGCAAGATGACAATCGGCGTTGACATTCTTCCTCCGATTCCAAAGGACTCTACGGACCGCAACAGAACGTCGCCCTTTGCCTTTACAGGAAACAAATTTGAATTCCGCTCTTGCGGCTCAAGCCTTTCAATCGCCGGCCCCAACACAGCCTTGGACGCGATCGTCGCCTACACCCTCAAGGGCTTTGCCGACGAACTTGAAAAGGCCAGCGACTTTGAAAGCGCTTTGAGCGCTCTTATCAAGCGCGAGATTACCGCTCACTGGAAAATCATCTTTAACGGAAACGGCTACGACTCAAGCTGGGTTCCCGAAGCGGAGAAGCGCGGCCTCTTGAACTTGCGCTCAACTCCCGACGCGATGGCCCACTACTTGGACAAAAAGAACGTCAAGCTTTACACAGAGATGGGCGTTTACACCGAGCAGGAAATGAAAGACCACTACGAAATCAAGTTGGAAAAATACTGCAAGGTTTTGAACATCGAAGTGGAGACTATGCTTGAGATGATCAACAAGGACATCCTTTCGGCCGCCTACAAGTACATGGACGCCGTGGCTATGTCCGCGATTAACGTTAAGGCTGTCGTTCCCGGAGCCAAGGCCGCAAGTCAGGCCGCGCTCTTGGAAAAATTGGATTGCCTTACTGCAAGCCTTTCCGCCAAGGCGGACGAGCTTTGCAAAAAGCACCTTGCCGCTAAGAGCGCGTCCGACGTTATGGAATGCGCCCGCGCTTACGCCGACAGCGTTCTTCCCGCGATGGCCGAAGCCCGCGCCGTCGCCGACGAGATCGAGCCCTTGGTTGGAGAAGACTACAAGCCATTCCCCTGCTACGAGGACTTGTTGTTCAGGCTCTAGCCGCTCGTGTTTTTGCTTGCAAGACAGCAATAGTTGTTTACGTCGCTATCGCTCCGTTTTGCTTTTGGAAGTTTATTCAACAGCCCGCTCACGCGGGCTGGCAATCGAGCGGTTTCGCCGCGTCCCTTGGACGCTGCATGCCGCAAAAAAAATCCCGCCGATTGGCGGGATTTTTTTTAGTCCGAAACCGCGGCGCCGGGAAGGCCGATGTCTTTGCGATAGAACATTCCGTCAAACTTTACGGCTTTCATCGCGTCGTAGGCTTTTTTCCACGCCGAGTCAAAGTCTTTTGCGGTGGCGCAAACGGCAAGGACGCGGCCGCCGCTTGTGATCAAGTCGCCGGCGTCAAAGTCTGTTTCCTCCGAGCGGCGGTCTTCTATCGCTCCGGCTACAAAGACCTTGGCTCCTTGTTTTTTAATCAAGTCGCTGTCAATGTAAATTTGCTTTCCCTTGGGATATTTTCCGGGATAGCCGCCTGAAACTGCGACAGGCGCCACGGCAAATTCATTTTTCCAATTTGTCTTAAAGTCCTTGAGGGATTCGTCGGCGATGGCCTTGCACATGGCGGCAAAGTCAAAGTCCATCAACGGAAGAACGGCTTGCGTTTCCGGGTCGCCCAAGCGAACGTTGTATTCCAAAAGCTTTGGGCCGTCCTTTGTTATCATAACGCCAAAGAAAATAAAGCCGCGGTAATCGTAGCCTTCCGCGACAAGGCCCTTTAATGTTGGCTGCAAAATGTCTTTGTCAAACTGTTCCATAATGGCGGGCGTTACGTCAGAGAGGGGGCAAACCGCTCCCATGCCGCCGGTGTTGGGGCCCTTGGCGCCGTCTTCCAAACGCTTGTGGTCGCGCGCGGGGAGGAAGGGAACGATCGTCGCTTTTCCCGCTTTGGCTCCGTCCGGGGTCACGCTTACGGCGGCCAAAACTGACATTTCTATTCCTGCAAGATAATCTTCGACTACAAGTTTTTTTCCAGCGTCGCCAACGCGGCCGCTTTCCATAATGTCGCTTACGGCGGCCAGCGCTTCGTCAAGGGTCTTTGCGACTACGACGCCTTTTCCGGCGGCCAAGCCGTCGGCCTTGAGAACGATCGGGGCGCCATGCTTTTTTACGTATTCAATCGCTTGCTCTTTTCTGACAAAGGTTTCGCTTGCGGGAGCGGCGACCGAGTATTTTTTCATAAAGGCTTTGGCCAAGTCTTTGCTGGCCTCAAGCTGCGCGCCCGCGTATTTGGGGCCGACGCAAGGAATTCCCGCCTTCCAGAATTCGTCGGCCAAGCCGGCGGCAAGCGGGTCTTCCGGTCCGATAACCGCAAAGTCGCAGCCGGTTTTTTTAGCTATTTCCACGTAAGGGTTTCCGTCAATGCCCTTGACGGCTTCCAGGGGAACGTTGGAGCACTTTTTTTCATTGTTGGTTCCGCCGTTTCCGGGAACGCACACAATTTCACTAACCAATGGGCTTTGGGCCAATCTCCAAGCGATGGCGTGCTCGCGGCCGCCAGATCCTACTACGATTATCTTTTGCATGCCGTGAGTATAATGGAAAAAAAGAAAAAAATCAATGCGCTTTACAATCCAAGGATGCTGCGGACAAGGGGCTCGCAAATTACAAATAAAGCGCTAAAGAGAACTGCGGGCAAATAGTTGGCCGTCTTGATTTTTTTTAGGCCCATCAAGTTGACGCCAATCAAAATGATTAGGGCGCCGCCGCTTCCGGTGATTTCGGCAAGCAAGGCTTCGCTGACGTATTGCTGGATAAAGACCGAAAGCATGGTCAGCGCTCCTTGGTAGACAAAAATCGCGAGCGCGCTAAAGACCGTTCCCACGCCCATCGCGGCCGCGAAGCCTATGGCGATAAAGCCGTCCAAAACGCTCTTTAGGAATATGATTGAATAGTCGCCTTCGATTCCGGCCTTGAAGCTTCCGACAATCGCCATCGCGCCGACGCAAAACAAAACAGACGCGTTTAGGAAGGCGTAGGCAAAATTCTTTTGCGGTTTTCCGGCGGAGAACTCTGGGGCGCGTGTGTCGTCCGAATCGTTTGAGGCGCGCGAATTGCTGGTGTCGCGCGAATTGCTGGAGGCCGCGGCTTCTTGGATGCCCAAAACGTCCGCGCCCGCATCCGTTCCCTTTTTCAAAAAGACGCGTTCCAAAAAGCGGCCCAGCCTTAAAATCTTTCCGTCAATGTCCAGCGCCGTTCCGACAATTCCGCCCAAAATCAAAGCAAGCGCAAGGTAAACGACGTTCTGGTACTTAAAGGCCATTTGAACGCCGATCACAAACGAAACCAAGCCGCATGCGATTTGAATGGAGTCCGATATTTTTTGCGGAATTTTTTTGGCGAACAAAAGTCCGATTACAGAGCCGATCACGACTGCGGCGCAATTTACGAATACAGCGAGCATTTTTTTTCCTCGCGGGAATTGTAGCGCAAAAGGCGGGCCTTCCGCAAGCGACGCGCTAGGCTTTAAGGAGGTTGCGAATGTCGCGAAAAGTCGATACTATAGTCTTATGGAAAACACTCAAAACAAAAATGGCGGCGCGGAAAAAAGTCGCGCGCGCCTTTCATTCAGAATCCTTTGGTTTTTGGCGGCGCTTGTGTCGTTTGCGTTCACATTCATCGATCATGTAAAGTCGCTTGGCGGCGATGGCCGGCCCGTGGCGCTTTTTTTTACGTCTTGGTCTGCTTGGATTTCTTTTGCCGCCGCGACGGCGAGCCTTGCCTTTGAGATTTTACAAAAAGCGAAAGGCGTTCAAAATGCAAAGGCTTCGGACCAGACAGTCCTTCACTCTTTGCTGAATTTTTGCGCCGCCATAATGATGACAGCGACATTCCTCATCGCCGCCTTTGTTCTTCCTGACAAAATTTGGACGGCCAACTATTGGACTTTTGGCTCGACGTTCAAGCATTTTATCCTTCCGATTTTTACGATTGCGGACGAAATTCTATTTCCAGGAAAGCATAAAAAAAATTTTCCGCTTTTGGGAATGGTCATTCCAATCTCGTGGTGCTTTATAATTATGCGCCGCGCCTTGTCCGCGAGAGCATTTTTTGGCGGCTCCATTCCGCAAGACCTTTGGGGCCAATATTACCCTTACGGCTTTACCAATCTTGACAACGGCCGCAGCCTAAAAGGCCTTTGCCTCTTGTTTTTGGGAATAGGAATAGGCCTTGCCGTTTTTGGCTTTCTCTTCCTTTTGCTTGGAAAATTGAAGGCCCGCAAAGAGCGCTCGGCGGACGTTTGAATAAAGCGCCGCCGGCAAACGAGCGTTCTTGCGCAATCTTCATTTTCTCGGTAGAATAAGACTAGACTAACTTCACTCAATAGACCTATAGGAGATATAATATGTCAGACACAATGCATCCCTTGCAGAAAAACCCCAATTGGAAAGGACGCCGCGGACCGGTGGTTCTTGTAATCATGGACGGCGTGGGCTACGGAAAATACGAAGAGGGCGACGCGGTAAAAGCGTCAAAAATGAAGTACCTTGACTGGTTCAAGGCCAACTGCCCCAACACAAAGCTCAAGGCCCACGGAACCGCCGTTGGACTTCCTTCTGACGACGACATGGGAAACAGCGAAGTAGGCCACAACGCGATGGGATGCGGCCGCGTATTCGCCCAGGGCGCCAAGTTGGTCGGCGAGTCTATTTCGACCGGCTCAATGTACCAGGGCGACGTTTGGAAAAAGCTTGTAAAGAACGTTCAGGATAAAAACTCAACACTTCACTTTATCGGCCTTGTTTCTGACGGAAACGTCCACTCACACATCGACCACTTGAAGGCTATGGTTCAACAAGCCAACAAGGAAGGAGTCAAGAAGATTCGCGTTCACGCCTTGCTTGACGGACGCGACGTTCCGCCCACAAGCGCTCTTGAATATTTTGAGCCCCTCCAGAAATTCTTGGCGGACTTTGGCGCCGACTACCAGATCGCCTCAGGCGGCGGCCGCATGTTCATGACAATGGACCGCTACAACGCCGACTGGAGCATGGTTGAGCGCGGATGGAAAGCCCACGTTTTGGGTGAAGGCCGCCAGTTTGCCAGCGCCGTCGAAGCGATCGAAACTTACCGCAAGGAAGTTCCCGGCGTTCTTGACCAGGACATGCACGAGTTCGTAATCGCAAAAGACGGAAAGCCTGTTGGAACAATCGAAGACGGCGACTCAGTCGTTTACTTCAACTTCCGCGGCGACCGCGCCTTGGAAATCACAGCCGCCTTTGAAGAGAAGGACTTCCCGCACTTTGACCGCAAGCGCGTTCCCGCCGTTGAGTACGCTGGAATGATGGAATACGACGGCGACAACCACAAGCCCGCCCAGTACTTGGTCAACCCGCCAAGCATCGACCGCACGATGGGAGAGTACCTCACAAAGAGCGGCGTTCACCTTATGGCGATAAGCGAAACTCAAAAGTACGGACACGTAACATACTTCTTCAACGGAAACCGCCCCGGCGAATTTGACAAGAGCCTCGAAACTTATGTCGAAGTTCCGTCTGACGTAGTTCCCTTTGAGCAGCGCCCTTGGATGAAGTGCGCCGAAATCACAGACAAAGTTATCGAAGCGATCAAGAGCGGAAAGTACCAGCACATTCGCTTGAACTATCCTAACGGCGACATGGTTGGACACACTGGCGTATTCAACGCCGTAGTTTGCTCTATGGAAGGAATGGACTTGCAGCTCGGACGCCTTAAGGCCGCCATCGAAGAAGCCGGCGGAATCATGTGCATCACAGCCGACCACGGAAACAGCGACGACATGTACGAGCACAAAAAGGACGGCTCTGTTTCCAAGGACGCCAACGGCGAGCCCAAACCCAAGACATCACACAGCTTGAACCCTGTTCCGGGAATCATCTACGACCCCGAATACAAGGGCGAATACGACGACAAGAATTTGAACGAAGGCCTTGGCATTTCTTCTTGGCCGGCAACAATCATGAACCTCATGGGATTTGTTCCGCCGACAGATTATGACAAGAGCATTGTCAACATGAAATAATCGCGCTTGATGTCAGAGCGCTAAAACGATGCCAGGCTTTTACGATTCTTATGACGTCGCGGTAGTCGGAGCGGGGCACGCCGGAATTGAGGCTGCCCTTGCCGCCGCGCGAATGGGATTGAAGACACTTGTTATTACTCAAAGCATTGACGCATGCGGAAGAATGTCTTGCAATCCCAGCATCGGCGGAATAGCAAAAGGCAACATCGTTTGTGAAATCGACGCCTTGGGCGGCCAAATGGCAAAGCTGATTGACCGCTCGATGATTCAGTTTCGCTTGTTGAACAAAAGCCGCGGACCCGCTGTGCAAGCGCCCCGAAGCCAAGCCGACAAAATTTTGTACTCCCAGCTTGCGCGGCAAGTCTTGGAATCAACTCCAAATCTCTCGACATTAATGGACACGGTAGTTGACATAATCGCCGCTCCCAGCGACCAGCCGCTTCCGCCCAATTCCGATTCAAGCGCGGAGGCGGGAACGATACCAGGCGACTCGCGGACGGAAGGAAGCTCCAGCGCGAATGGCGCGGACCAAAACGGTACGCAAGGCCAAAAAGCGGCCCGCATAGATTACGGAACGGCGGAATCGGCGCGCGGCGGAATGCGGCAAAAAGTGACCGGCCTTGTGACCGAGCGCGGCCGCGTGATTCCAGTCCGCGCGGTTGTCCTTACGACAGGAACTTTTTTGGGCGGCCGAATTTTTATCGGAGAGTACGACGCTCCTTGCGGCCGCTTGGGCGAGGCTGGCGCTTACGGCCTTACAGCAAGTTTGCGCAGGCTTGGCTTTACCACCGGCCGCCTCAAGACCGGAACTCCGCCGCGCATCCTAAAAAGCTCGGTTGACTTTAGCGTTTTGGAAGAGCAGCCCGGCGACGACGAGGTAATCCCCTTTAGCTTTGACGACCCAAAAATCGAGCGGTCGATGGTTCCTTGCCATGTCGTTTACACAAATCCCAAGACCCACGAGATAATTCGCGCCAACATCGGCCGCTCTCCCTTGTACAGCGGAAAAATTCACGGCGTCGGCCCGCGATACTGTCCCAGCATAGAAGACAAAGTAATGCGCTTTGCCGAGCGCGAGCGCCACCAAATATTCGTCGAGCCGGAAGGCTTGGGAACGGAAGAGATTTACCTTAACGGCCTTTCGTCTTCGCTCCCGGAATCCGTGCAAGATCAATTTTTGCGCACGATGACAGGCTTTGAAAAGGCCGTCGTAAGCCGCCCCGGCTACGCAGTCGAATACGATTACGTTGAGCCGACTCAATTGTTCCCAAGCCTTGAGACTAAAAGAGTCGCGGGCCTTTTTAACGCGGGCCAAATAAACGGAACGAGCGGCTACGAGGAGGCGGCGGGGCAGGGCCTTGTGGCCGGAATCAACGCGGGCTATTACGCAAGGGCTCACAAAGAATTGTGCGGCCCGCTTGTTCTTTCCGACGACGAGATGGAAGGCAGGCCCGCTTCGCTTGAGCCAGGCTGCTTTTGCCCCCGCTTTGACTTTAGCCAAGCCGACGCGGACGCAATGGCAAGCGCAAGCCAAAAAACGGCGGCGGTCCTAAACAAAAAACTAAAAGCTTCTCAAGAGGCTGCGGGATTCGCGCGCTTCAATGCAGTGCCGGAATACAAGCCGCTAATCCTTGGCCGCGACGAAGCCTACATCGGCGTCTTGATAGACGACCTAGTGACGCTGGGCACAAAAGAGCCTTACCGCATGTTCACCGCGCGCGCTGAATACCGATTAAAGTTGCGCTACGACGACGCGGACCGCCGCCTTGCAAAGAAAGCCTTTGACGCCGGCCTAAAAAGCCAGGCGCAATACCAAGCGGTTCTAAAAAAATACGAGGACGTGGCGGAGGCGGCCGCGCTTTTGGAAAAGAATCCCGAAGCGCAAAATCCAGGCTTTGCGCCAAACGTTTGGGCGCACGCCTTGGTTGACGTAAAATACAAGTATTACATAGAAAAGCAAGACCGTCGCGTCGAAAAAATGCATCGCTTGGAAAACCTTCACATTCCGGAAAATTTTGACTACGGCTCGATTCCGTCTCTTAGCGCGGAGTCTCGCGGAAAGTTGGAAAGCGTGCGCCCGCTTACGTTAGGGCAGGCCAGCCGCATCAGCGGAATCCGCAACAGCGACATCATGCTTTTGATGGTGTACTTAAAGTAGGAACGGCCAAGGCGGCGACAAAAAAAATGCCGCCTTGCGGCGGCTTTCTTAGGCTTGCGAACAAGTTTTTTTATTCATACTTCTTTATGTTCTCTTCCCACGCGGCGTCAAGCTCTTTGATGCACTTTTTCTTTTGCGCGTCTGAAAGGAACGAAGCCTTGTAGCTGTTTTCTAGCAAAACCTTGATTTGGTCCATTGTAAAGCCGGCCTTTTTGTGCAGCGACCAGAATTCGTCAAGCAAAGTAACTTTGAAGAATACCGGGTCGTCGGTGTTTACAGTTACCAAAAGGCCTTTGTCAAAGAAGGCGCGAATCGGGTGCTCTTCTATTGTTTGGACGACTTTCTTTGTGAATGTGTTGCTGGTGGGGCAAACCTCAAGCGGAATCTGTTCCTTGGCCAAGTAGTCCATAAGCTTTTCGTCTTGGATGGAAGTGATTCCGTGGCCGATGCGCTCCGAGTTGAGAACCTTGATTGCGTCCCAAACAGATTCGGGGCCAACGTCCTCGCCGGCGTGGGCTACGGCGTGGAAGCCTTCTTTGTGGGCTTTTTCGAATACCGGGCCAAAGTCCTTGCAGGGGCCTTTTTGTTCCGCTCCGCCCAAGCCGATTCCGATAATGGCGGAGCTTGGATGGCTTTTGAACAATTGGTAGTTGGTCATGGCGTTTTCCAAGCCAAAAGTGCGCGAAACGTCTACCAACAATTTGATTGTAATGCCGGTTTCTTTTTTGATTTTGTTGATGTTCTTGGTAAAGTTCTTTACCATCTCGCCGTAGTCAAAGCCCTTCTTTACAAAGGCCGACGGGGCAAAGAAGGCTTCGCAGTGGTTGATGCCGTTCCCCTTAAGGTAGCGGGCAAAGTCCGCGAACACGTAGTCAAAGTCGCTTACTTCGGTGAACAAGTCCTGGACTTGCAAGAAAGCCTTGATAAAGCCGTTGAGGTCCTCGTATGTAAAGAGAGCCACTTGCTCGGCCTTGGTCATTTTCTTTCCAAAGCGCTTTTCGTAGAGACGGCAGATTGATTCGAGCGTTATGACGGCTTCAATGTGAATATGAAGCTCCGCTTTTGGAACGCTTTGCATGAAAAGATAAAAGTTCTCTTTTTTCAATTTGCCATACTCCTTATTTTATTATCGGCAATCAGTCTGCATTTCTTTAACATTTTTTTTATATGGACTTGTCCAGTTCGTCGATGATTGCGGCAAACTTGTCCAGCGCGGCTTGAACCGGCGCCGGGCTTTCCATATCCACTCCGGCAACTTTTAGCGACTCAATCGGGTAGCGCGAACCGCCCGACTTTAAGAAGTTAAAGTAATCGTTCCGTTCCGCCTCGCCGCCTTTTGTGACGCGGTCGGCCAAAGCCATCGCCGCGCTGATGCCCGTGGCGTACTTGTATACGTAAAAGGCGGAATAAAAGTGCGGAATGCGCAAGCCTTCCATGTCGCTGTTTTCTTCAAAGACCATCTCAGGGCCAAAGTATTCTTCCAAAAGGCCGCGGTAAAGCTTTCGCAATACCGGCGCGCTTAAAGGCGTTCCCGCTTCGACAAGCTCGTGGGCCTTAAGCTCATATTCGGCGAACATCGTCTGGCGGTGCAGGGTTGCCATAATGTCGGCGGCGCGCATCGCCAAAAGGTATGTCCGCATTTTGTTGTCGTCGGCTTTTTTGATCAAGTGTTGGAAAACCAATTCCTCGTTAAAGGTGGACGCGACTTCCGCCTCAAAAATCGTATAGTTGTACTGCATAAAGGGATTGTTCTTGGCGCTGAACCAAGAGTGCATCGAGTGTCCGCCCTCGTGCGCCATCGTAAAGACGTCGCGGATAATCGAATCCTTGTAGTTTAGCAAAATGTAGGGGTAGCCCGTGTAGGCTCCGCTGGAGAAGGCGCCGCTGCGTTTTCCCTTGTTTTCGTAGCGGTCAACCCAGCCGCCCTTAAGGCCGCCGCAAAGAGTGTCGGTGTAGTCTTTTCCCAGGGGAGCGAGCGCCTCGCGGCAAATCTCGACGGCTTGGTCGTAAGATGTTTTTGTCTCCACATCGGGAACTAGCGGAACGTATACGTCGTAGTGGCGCAGCTGGTCAACCTTGAGCGCGCGCTTGCGGATCGAATAATACTTGCGCAAGGGGCCAAAGTTTTTGTGAACCGTGTCGATAAGGTTTCTGTAAACGCTTTCGGGAACCTTGTTGCCAAAAAGAGCCGCGTCTAGGCTGGACTTGTAGCCGCGCGCGCGGGCGATGAAAACGTCTTGGTTTACCGAGCCCGCGTATAGGCTTGCCAAAATGTTTTGGTGGCTTTCGAAATTTTTGTAGAATTGCTTGTAGGCCTTTTCGCGGACGGAGCGGTCGGGGTTTTCCATAAACTGCGACCAAGTGGTTTGCGTAAGGGGCAAATCCTTTCCGTCAACGTTTACCGTTCCGAACAAATTGTTTATGTCAACGTTCTCGGCAACGCTAAAAGTTTTTTCAGGCGTCGAGCCGCTCTCCGACTGAAGGGCCAAAATCCGCTCTTCTTTTTCGCTTAAAATATGCTCTTTTTGTCGCAAAAGTTTTTGGACGTAAATCTTGTAGTCTTTGTAGTCGTCGCGCTCAATCCATGAATTGATGTCCGCGTCCGGAATCGCCGAAAGCTCGGAGTCAAAAAAGCTTGTAAGGGCCGCGGCCTTTGAAGTCGCCATCTCGGCGCGGCCTTCCATGTCGGAATACTTTTCGTCGCCTTCGTCGCTTGTCTTTAAAAGGCTTGCGTAGTTGTCAACAAGCTCTATGTTTTTCCAGAGTTCCTCGTAGGCCTTTAGCGCGTCCAAAAGCTCGTTGGGGCCGGCCGCCAATTTTCCTTGAAAGGCCGCCACGGCTTTTGCGTCGCCTTCGATTTTTGCAAGGGCCTTTTCCCAGTCCGCGTCGCTTTTAAATAATGTAGTCAAGTCCCACTTGTCGCCAGCGGGAACGTCTTTTCGCTCAGGAATCGCGTTACTATTCATAATATTCCTATCCTAATGCAAAAGCGGATAAAATTCAACCGCTCCGGCTAGAAGTTGATGTACTTGTCGGCTTCGCGCTGCGTAATAAAGGGCGTTTCGTCGATTGTTTCCAGTTTGCTTTCCTCTTCTTCGTTGGAAGGAAGGCCGTAAATGCCTATTGGGCGGGTGAATTCGCTAAAGTGGATGTTGCCCAAAAGCTTAAGCTCGCGCATGGCTTCCTCCGGGAAAGATTCAGCCGCCGGCTGCGAAATCAATATCGGTATGTTCATCGCAAAGCCCAGCGAGCACATTTTGTCGATTACCTCTACGCTGGAAGAAATCGTCGTGATGTCCAAACGGTTTCTGTCGCCGATAACGCCAATCAAAAGGTCTCCGTTGTGGATGGAAATGTTGAACGTGGCGCAAAGATAGTAGTCTTCGGCGCGGCGGCTGTTTATTGTCTGCAATTCGTTTCTGATCAAGCGGGCGGCGTCAAGGGCGCTTGTGTCGCCGTCGTCAAATATGGCCGAGATTCCTTGATTTGTGATTGTGATTACCGTTCCGCCCATTTGATGGATTTTTTCTATTATCGTAGAGGCGTAAAAGGCCAAGGTCTCAAATTCTTCGCGCAAGTTGATCTTTGTGTTGTCCGGCGACATTACGACGATTCCGACAAACATAATCGTCATTTTGTTTTCTTTTGAAAGACCGATTTTTAGGTCCCCGATGGTTGAGCTTTTGAACAAGCGCAAGGCGTTTTTTGGCAAGAATCTTCGATAGCCAAAGTAAAGCTGCGCAAGTTCGTTTTTGATTGACTTGTTTTTCTTTTGCTGGATTTCTAGAATCGCCGCAAAGTATGATATGTCAAAAATCGCCATTATTGGAATGAAAATTTCCGAAAGGCAAAAGTTTTTTTCGTAGACAAGGTTTGGAAAAAGAAAGTCCAGCGCAAATGGAATGGCTACAATGGAATAAAGGTGCATGTAGATTCCGGATATTATTTGTCCGTTCTTAAAGGCAAAGAAAGACCTTATCAGCGAGTAGATTGCAAAGGCCGACGCCCAAATTACTGGCAGCGTCAAAAAGTCCGTGGCAAAAGTGATGGGCAAGCATATGAATGTGATTAAAAGTCCCATCGTTATCGCCGCAAGCAAGTTGTCGGTGACTGGATGCGAGTTGAAAAAGGTTTTGTCGTAATAGTAAAGAGCCGCGAATGCGCAAGGCGCGAATATAATCGCGTTTTCCAATTTGAATTGCAAGCCAAAGGGAACAAAAATGGAAAGTTGCTGTAACGGATTTACATTGTAAAAGACGAACCTGACGGCGATCAAGGCAAGCAAAATCGCAAAGTAAAGGTTGTCCGGCTTTTTTTTGTCAAACACCCAAAGGAAAAAGTCTGTAACAGAACAGAACATCAACAAGCCGATGATCAGCAAATTGACTATCATGAGCGTTTGCTGGAATTTTTCAACCGCGTCATATTCGCCAAAGTAAATCGGCGTTACGATTCCAGACTTGCCGCCGGTGTAATTGGAAACTTGCATTACCAATTCTATGACGCCGTCTTTGTCGGAAGTCATTGAGGCAAAAAGCGAGCTTCTTGCGGGCTTGTAATCTTTTTTGTGGCGGGCGAACCTTCCGCTTTCAAAAATAAATTTTCCGTTGGCGAACGCTTTTGAAGCGTAATGGGGCGTCCGCCTGGAGAATATCGCGTAGTCGTAATTGGCTTTTAGGCCGGTGATCAAAATGCGGTAAGTGTTGCTTCCAAGCTTTGAAACCCGTTGTCCGCGCTCAATCTCTTGTCCAGCCCATGTTGCCGGAACTTCTATGAAATTTACTTTTAGGCGGGCGCCCATCAAGGTCTCAAAGGTTTGGTTTTCGTAAAATTCCCAGTCGCCGTTTAGGTACAAAATCCTTTTTGGCGTTGAAGAATTTTCAAAGGCCAAAACGCCGTTCATCACGTTTTTGGCAAAGAGAGGAGAGCAAAATGTCAAGGCCGTGACGACTGCCAGCGCTTTGATTTTCTTAAAGTTCATCTTCATCCTCTACCGGTTCAAGAGTGTCTTCAAAAGCCTGCTCGTTTTTCTTTATTGGAAGCGCGTTGTATACCAAAATTTGTTTTCCGCCAGAAATAAAGTAATGGCCTTCGTAAACATAATTGATGTAGCTGCGGCAATACGGCATCGCTTCTTCTGTAATCAAAATCTGCGTGTTTGTCTTTGAGGTTTGTCCTCCCACAGCGTATGTTATTTTTACGTCTTCCGAAAGAGCCATTGTGTCAA